>JANQFF010000227.1 GCA_028277965.1 Pseudomonadales bacterium | reverse complement strand
CCGCCACGGCAGTCAGCAGACCTCTGACGTCTCCGAAATGATGTTTTGGCGCCGCGTGCGAGACGTGAGCCAGCCGGGCACACGCACGTAACGTAAAACCCTGCAGACCTTCCACCTGGAGCAGTTCGTCCGCTGCATCGAGCAGCGCGTTTTTCAGATCACCATGGTGATAGGCCTCTTTCACACCCGGTTCACCCCTAAATATGTGTAAAACGTATTCTACAAATTTATCTTGACAGTGGAAAGTTATCCCTTTAGAAAGGGTAAAAGGTTAATCTTGCCACCGTAAAGATAGGTTCTTGATATGGATCCCGAACAGATATTCAGCCTCTGCGGCAACCTTTCCATGATTGGCTGGGCGGGACTTGTACTGGCCCCCCGCTGGCACATCACCCGCGACTGGGCAGCACCGGTCATCGCCCCCGTGATGATCGGTATCGTCTACGTCTGGCTCATGGGGACCAACATTTCCGCCGCACCCGAGGGAGCCGGATTCGGCTCACTTGCCAGTGTCGCTGCACTTTTCACCGTTCCTGAGCTGTTGCTGGCCGGCTGGATACACTACCTGGCTTTTGATCTCTTTGTCGGGGCGTGGGAAGTCAAAGATGCACAGGAGAATGGCATTCATCACCTGGTCGTCATTCCCTGTCTCGTTGCCACACTGATGGCTGGCCCCGGAGGCCTGGTGCTGTACTGGCTCGTCAAACTTTCTTACCGGGCGTTCCGACAGACCCGGGTACAGGAGGCCTGATCATGACAACAACCACCCAACCAATGCACGGATCGCACGGATCGTTCCACTGGAACTGGCGCCAGTTTCGTGATGTGCAGCCGACCTGGTTCTACACCACTATCGCGCTGGTCGCCCTCATGCTGTTCTGCCTGGTTGCAGGATCCGTAGATGAGCGGCTCATCAACGGCGTGTCCGTATGGACCAAGCCATTCAAGTTTTCACTGTCGCTGGCAGCTTACTTCGCAACCCTCATCTTTTTTGTCCCTTACCTGCCGGACGGCTACATGGACCGGTTCAAGGGGCGGCTGCTGGTCGGTTTGCCGGTCCTGATGACCGCCATGGAGATGTTGTACATCACCTTCCAGGCAGCCCAGGGAGAAGCCTCCCACTTCAACACCTCAACCCCTTTCCATGCCGCGATGTATTCCCTGATGGGTTTCGGCGCCACCGTTCTGGTTGCGGTTCTTGTCTGGTTCGGCTGGACAGTCGGGCGTCACAACTCGATGGCAAACCCGATGGTTCTTGCGATTGTCCTGGGTCTGGTCCTGACATTTCTCCTGGGGGGCACTTTCGGAGGCTACATGGGGAATCAGTCCAGTCATTGGGTCAGCGCGGCTACAACCGATGCAGACGGCATCTGGCTGGTGAAGTGGGCCACCGACGGTGGAGATCTTCGCGTCGCTCACTTCTTCGGTATGCATGCCATGCAGGCCATTCCGCTGTTTGCCCTGACTCTGCCGTCCTCGATATCCAGAAATCTGGCCTGCACCCTGGTGATCACGTTTGCTGCCGCCTATTCCGCATTTACAACCATGACCTTCATCCAGGCGATTCAGGGTACGCCTTTCATTAGTGGTTGAGATCGTCTTTACTTCCCCTTCTCTCGTATGGGGAAGGGGAAGTCGATGCACATTGGTTACGTTAACGTTTTCGTAAGCGATATCAGTCAGGCAGTCGAGTTTTACGGTGGCGTGCTCGGGCTGCAAGCTATCACCACGGATACAGAGTTCGGATATGCGTCTTTCGAAGCAGGTCCGGTGAGCCTCGGACTCGCTCAAACAGACGATGCCGCGCTGATCGGTCGGCACACCGGGGTGGGGTTCATCACCGAAGACATCGATGCGAAGTACGAGGCACTCACATCCAGAGGTGTGTCATTTGAAATGCCACCAACCAGACAACCCTGGGGTGGCACGCTGGCCTTATTCTGCGATCCGGATGGGAATGTGTATTACCTTGATCCCGGGCATCCAGATTAGCAATCGCGGCTAAAGTACCTTGCCCCAACAGACAATATCTGGGTCAGGTTTTGTCTGTTGGGGCAAGGTGTCCTACAAGACGTCGATAATCCGACTGTACTTCAACGTAAACTCCCGGCGCTTCTTGATGGGACCCCGAACCGTCTCATCGTCGACCTCGTTGTAGACGAGGTACAGACCCGCGTTCGCAGACTGCAGCCAGGAGAACCTCAGGTTTGTCGCGATGAGATCGGTCCGGTCGTCGTATTGCACCAGCGCCTGAAGAAGAATTTTGGGCGTAAACGAATACGAGAGTCGCAACCTTCCAATGTTGACCTCAAAGTCACCGTTCTCGAACGGCAGATCAATATCGTTGTACACCCACTCGAGTTCCGATGAGAATTTGTCGCCATAGCGGAAGTTGATTTCGCTGTCGAGGCTGGTGCGTCGCCCGCCAAAAAAGCCTCCGCGGAAAAGCCTGGTTTCGAAGCTCACCATATCGGCTTCGTTCGTCTGAAAAACGAGCTGCACTTCCTTGTGGTCGTACTCGCCCGGCAGAACAAAAGTTCCCCGGTTGATTTCAAACGGTTCTTTCACCCCTTCTCGGGTGAAGTTGACACCGGTGTGGATCTCCAAACCACTGTGCCATTCCCAGTGGTTGTCTACATGCAGAAATCCGGATTCGTAGAATCCCTCGTCATCCCAGAATCCGCGGTAGGAGATATGAGGACGCAACTCATAGAAACCGAACAGGTCGTCGGGGCGGTACCGGTACAGCGTTCTGAATTCACCTTTTTCGTAGTTGTTGCGCCGCAGGAACCCCACTTCCGGATTGAAGTTCTCCCCGACCTTCGTGTAGCCAACCTGGTTCGACCACAACGGTGTGTCCTGTCTGACGCTCAATCGGTATGCCTGATCATCCCCGCGGCGGCCAGGCGTTTCCGTTGCTGCTGCATAACCGGCAACCGTGACGTATTCGCCGATTCCCCAACGACCGTCAACCGCGTACGTACGATTGTAGTCGCTGTCTTCATCACCATTGACGCTGCCATCACCATCACGCTGAATGAGTATTGCGCCTATTGAGGAGCGGTTCGGCAACTCCTGGTTTATCCGGGCAACCGTGAAGTCATTTTCAGGAGCAAGCCCGCCCACAGCGTCCGTCCGCATGTGCAGCAGCCCCACGTTGGTCGATCCGCCTACTTTGCCTGACAGCCGCACACCACCGTCTATCGGCTGTTGCACGCCATCTGCACCAATACCGATGCGACGGCTGAAGAACAACTCCACCTCCCGGGGCGTACCGACTGAAAACTGACCGGCATTTTCGAGGAAGAACGATCTTTTCTCGGGGAAAAACAGATTGAAACGGTCCAGATTCGCCTGCACCTCGTCCACCTCAACCTGGGCAAAGTCAGTGTTGTAGGTGACATCGAGGGTCAGACTCGGCGTAACCGAGTACTTCGCGTCAAACCCGAATTCCTCATTGAAGTGAGTGTCGTTTTCAACATCACCGCCCCGGCGGACGCTACCAAGGGCGTATGGGGTGATCTTGAAGTTGCGCTGTGCCGGTGGCTGAAGATCGAGCAGTCTTCCGGCGTCCGACACCCTGTAGAGGTTGTGTTGCATTGAGAGCGGAGCCCAGTACACCACTTCGTTATTGGCGCGGATATTGCGCTGAAAGTTGATGCCCCACGTCTGAGTGTCAGCGTTGCCGTACCGCAATGATCTGAAAGGTATTTCGAACTCGGCACTCCAGCCATGGTCACCGATCTTCGATTGCACCGACCACGTGGTATCCCAGTTCCGGTTGAACGCGCCACCCGAGCGGAACCCACCTTCACCTTCGCTGGTCACCTGCCCGTCATACTCGACCGACGAGGGTGTGGTGCCAAACACCAGCCCATTCTGGCGATCATGAAACACGTCGAGGATGATCTGGAAACTGTCGGTGTCGTCAAGACTCGAATCCCGCCGACTGTCTGCTATCACGATCGTCTCTGGATTTTCGTCGTAGCAGATGACCCCCACGTACAGGGCATCAGCTGTAAAACCGACATAAACCTCGGTTTTCTGCGTAGCGGGCTGACCTTCGAAAGGACGCACCTGGGTGAAACCGGTAGCCGGCCGTAACCCGGCCCACGCAGGATCTCCCCGGACGACCCCATCAAGCTCGGGCGTCTGGTTGAGCGCCACCGAACGCAAGTCCGGTGCAGCCGTGGCATCTTGCGCAGGTAAGAGCACAAACATCAGCGCGACCAGACACAATCGTTGTGTTGGAGCAATTCTCAAGATGATCGATCTCTTTGGATTTGCATCGCAGTCCATCTGCGATGCGGCCGCGCACTATAGCAGAAAACCCTGGCCGGGACGTTACAACCTAACAAAAGACGGCTAGCGGGCTGTCATCACCTGTTCGAGGAATCCATCGATGTCGGCATTTCCGTCCAACAATTCACAGACGGTGTCGACAAAGGGTGCTGCCAGACCTTCCTTGCGAAATAGCTTTTGAAACATGCGTGCTGCGCGCACACCTTCACTGACCATCACCATCTCACCCTGGGCTTCTTCAAGGGTCTGTCCCTTCCCCAGACGCTCACCCATCTCCCGATTCCGTCCGTGGGGTGACGTTGCCGTCACAAAAAGATCACCGATCCCGGCAGCGCTCAGGGCCGTGTCCGGGTGTGCACCCAGTTCCGGGAGCAGGTTAACCGCCTCCCGGTATCCTGCAGTAAACACAGCAGCTTTCAGGTTGTCGCCACCGCGTCCGTCGTCTTTCAAACCATCGACAACCCCACACGCCAGCGCTATGACGTTCTTGAACGCACCCCAGTATTCAGCGCCCAGGGGATCGGAGGCTGCGGCAAGCGTGAGGGTCCTGGTGGTCAGTGTTTGTGCCATCCGCGCCGCAAGATCCGCATCGCTGCTGGCCACCAGTGCTGTCGTATAGACACCCCGGGCGAGTTCCGGAGCAATTGTTGGTCCCATCATGACGCAGAGCGGATTATTCAGACCCTGCGCTTTCAGCTTTTCTTCGATTACGTCGGAAATGAGCTGATCCCCGGGGGCCAGGCCTTTGGCCAGATCCATGAGTATCTGGTCGCCGCTGAGGTGCTCCAGCAGCTGGTCCACAACTTCGAGCACAACCCCTGACGGCAGGGCCAGGACAACAATCTCTGCACCCTCGACGGTGGGACCGATATCCATGGAAATCTCTAGCCCCGCCAGTTTCACACCCGGCAAGTACTTTTCGTTGATTTCCGTCTGGCTGACGGATTCGTACACCTCGTCTTCCACCGTCCATCCAGACACGGTGTGCCCGTCTTCCAGCCAGTTTCGCGCCAGCGCCGTGCCGAAATTACCAAGTCCAAGAACCGCTATACGACTCATCTCGAGCTCCTTAAAAAATGCTTTCGGGATCTACATGGCATTGAGGCCGCCATCGATTAAAAACTCACTACCCGTGGAGTACGAGCTTTCCTCGCTCGCGAGAAACAGCGCCATGTTGGCAACCTCGTCCGCTTCCGCGCTGCGGCCGAGGGGTGTGCGACTGATGATCTTTTCTCCTCCGGGGCCAACTTCGCCTGCCATGGGGGTTTCGATCAACCCCGGATGTATGGAATTGACGCGAACACCTTTGCGAGCCAGTTCAACAGCGGCTGCTTTGGTCATCCCCCGGACAGCCCATTTAGACGCGCCATACGAGAGTGAACCCGCAGCCGCCCTCATACCAGCGAGAGACGAGATGTTGACGATCGACCCGCCACCACCCGCCATCATCACCGGGGCTGCCGTGCGCATACCGAGGAAAACGCCGGTGCTGTTGATCGCCATGACGAGCTCGAATTCCTCGAGCGGTGTGTCAACCATTCGGTTGGCGCGAAATATCCCCGCGTTGTTGATGAGCACGTCCAGCCGGCCCTCTTTCTCAGCAATCTCATCGACAACTTTCTGCCATTCCCGCTCGCTGCTGACATCGAGGTGCCGATATTCGACACCAATGTCACTCGCAAGATTCTGGCCTTCTTCATCGAGCACGTCTGCGATCCAGACCCGGGCTCCCTCACGTTTGAACAGGCGAGCTTCCGCAGCGCCCTGCCCCCGCGCACCACCTGTTATCAGGCAGACTTTGTCTTCCAACCGTCCCATCACCCTTCCTTATTGTGTCTTGTACGCAAGCACCGTCTGCCACTTCGCAGGGTCCGGCTCTGATCCGGGATCGGTGATGTAGGATTCCATTCGACAGCCCCAGGATTCCTCTTCAGTTCCATCCCACGTAACACCGGCACTATCACCCCAGTTCTGCAGCTTTGCATTTGCCTCCACAAGTCCGTCATACGGGCCCGTATGGATCATCACTGCAAAGCGACCTCCCGGCATGGTTTCACACAGAATCCCATCGTCGCCTTCGAGCTGTTCCGCCGTCGGGATACCCACATCGATGACCAACGCATCAGGCATATCGATTTTGAGATATCGAATGAAAGGCGCGCCAGCAGGCGCCATACCGCGCTCAGCCAGCCATCCAAAAACCCTGGGCCACGACTGAGGTAACACCGAAGGCAGATCCTCCATGGTCACCGTGTGACGGATGGCAGCGTAAGGTTGCGCAGCACGATCTTCCAGCATCGGTTCTGCCCCCATAATCGCCTCCCTCTACTCTCTCCCTCTTCAGGGAGACGACTATGCATCGACAAAACCTGGCAGGCAATATCAGGCTACATATCTCGCAGCAGGCCTGTAGATCCTGTTGTCGCGACGACTTTCGATGAAATGGGCGACATATCCAAATGTCCGGGCCATCGCAAAACCGCAAGTGAAGAAGTGGTTGGGCAGACCAATCATCCGGTAGATCAGGCCTTTGTAGAACTCGACGTTGGCGTGCAGGTCTTTCCCCAACTCCGCCATGTGATCGCGAAACTCGAGTTCCATCGCTTTGAGAACATCGAACGAACGCTGATGCACCGTGCCCTCCACCAGCGAGCCCACCCACGCTTCCAGACAAATCGCCCGCGGATCTTTAGCCCGGTATTCACGATGCCCCATCCCCGGAATCTTGCCCCCGGATCTGAGCAATTCAGCCACGTGATCGCGTGCAGCCTCAGGAGATTCCATCCGGTCAGCCAGGTTGAGCACCGCTTCATCTGCTCCGCCATGTAAGGGTCCGGACAGCGCCCCGATACCAGCAGCAATTGCGCTCTCAATTGTGGCAAGCGTGGAGGCCACGACCCTCGAAGCGAAGGTACCAGCATTCATGCTGTGCTCGATCTGCAGAATCTGCGTTGCGTTAAATGCACCAACCAGGTCCTGCGAAAAGGCTTCATCTGAAATCGCGTGGAGAAATCTATCCGCATAGGGGAGAGACTCATCCATCTCGTGCTGATGACCGGTCAGGTGGGTGGCCACCACAGCCGGTAACTTTGCCGCTGCATAAATCCCCTGGTCCGCCTCTCCAAACCCAAGTTCGGGTGATTTTGACAGTGCCGGGACAACGGCTTGCAATACCTTCATTGGATGCAGCGACCGTGGGAGTCCGGTCACAATCGCCGCCTCCTGCGCATCCAGACTGGCAAGCGTGGCGAGCAAGGGTTCGAACCTTCCAGTCATCTCACCTGTAATGACCCACTCAGCGACGTCAGCAAACGGTGTCTCCGTCAGCGCTTCAATATTCTCGCCGCGATATGTCAGAACCCCCTCGGCGCGCACATCGCTGATCGACGTTTCCTCGACAACAATCCCTTCAAGTCCCTTGGCAATCATGATCCTCATAGCTCCGGTAAAAACGCCACTGTACGGACACCTCAGGTACGCAAACAGGCGGCAGACCTTCAAACAACATTAGTTCTACTTACAGAACCAACTGTGACTTCACGAAAACTAATTAAAACGCACCACAAATCGCCATATGCTTACCGAATATTAAGTATTACTTATAGATCGGATCTCGCTGGTCGCGTAGAGTAGGTTCATGCGCCATCAGCATCTACAGATTGAGCGCCACGAGATACGGGTCTTCGACGCGGTCATTCAGGCAGGCAGCTTCAGCCGTGCTGCCGAACGCCTCAATGTCTCACAATCTGCCGTCAGCCAGGCGATGGGTAATCTCGAACACAAGCTCGGCACAACACTCATCACCCGCGGCAGACAGGGTGACCTCACTGAGGCTGGCAGGCGCCTGCACACCTATGCCCGGACCGTCCTGCAGGAAGAGCAGGAAGCGCTGGACGATATCGCGCTGATTCGCACAGGCGCCCTGTCCACGCTGAATCTCGCAACCAACTCCATGGTCAACCGCTATTTCGCACGGAGTCTCATGCTCGAGTTCTGTGACGAAAACCCTCTGACGCGCCTCAAACTCGACGTTGTCCCAAGCAAAGAGATCATCTACGGCGTCGACGATGGTAGATGGGAACTCGGGTTCGGGCCTTTCCAACGCGGTATGCCCGGTCACTTCAACACGCGTGTGTACTTCCACGAGCAGCGTGTCCTTGCCGTCCACAGGAACCACCCGCTCTACAAAGACCTCATGTCAGATCCGCGGGCCAATCTGGCACAAACCACTCTCCTGACCTCCTATCTCGATGATGCCGGTCAGCGGCAGGACCGGGGACGTCTGCGCAGCCGGTTTTCAGCAGTCTGGGAAATCAGCAACCTCGAGTTGCGACTGGCATTGGCAGAAGCAGGGAAAGGTGTGACTTACCTCTCCGACCGTCTGGTCGACGACGCAAACGGGATGGTTGCGATCCCCGGCATCGAAGCCGCCAACATTCCCCGGGACGTGGGTCTTTATTACAACCGCCACGTGCCTTTGAGCAAAGGCGCACAGCGTTTTATCGCCATCTGCGACCGTCATTTCGAACACGCCTGAGGATCATTTCGGGTACCCTTCACGCTTTACCGGGGACTTGCGCCGGGACGGCGTGGAGGGACAGCTTGTTCGACGATATCTACAACGCGGCTGACGATCTGCTGGCTGGTGCTGAACGACATCCCGACAAAGCAGCCTACATCGACCGCGACGGAACCCATACGTATCGCGAGCTCCTCGAAGACGCCAATCGCTTTGCCAACCTGCTCAGCCTCCGCGGGATCCGTCCCGAAGCGCGTGTGCTTTTGTGCATGGTCGACACTTTCGATCTGCCGGTTTGTTTCCTCGGCGCTATCAAAGCCGGTGCCGTGCCCATCCCGACCAACACACTTCTGACCGCAGCCGACTACAACTACATCCTGGAAGACAGCCGTGCAGAGATGCTGGTTGTTTCAGAAGAGCTGCGTCCGGCCTTCGATCCACACATCGATCAGCATGCTCACCTGCTGGAGACATACACCTCGGGACCAGGCGACGATTGCAACTTCCGGCCCACACTCAACGAACAATCGGCAGAGTTTGTGACCCATCCTACCCGCCGTGACGATGTTGCCTTCTGGCTCTATACATCCGGAACGACCGGACGGCCAAAAGGGGTCATGCACTACCAGACTGATCTGGTCGCGACCGATGAGACGTATGCGCAGAACATCCTCGGTCTCACCGATCGCGACGTCGTTTACTCAGCAGCCAAACTCTTTTTTGCGTACGGCCTTGGCAACAGCCTGACCTTCCCGTTGCGGGCCGGGGCAACAACCGTACTCCTGGATGAACGCCCAACCCCCGAATCAATCCAGGCCCTGACATCGGAACATCCACCAACCGTCTTTTTTGGTGTGCCCACCCTGTATGCCATGATCCTCAACACCGGCGTTCTGCCTGAAACAGGCCAGTTGCGCTTATGCGTATCAGCTGGTGAGGCTCTGCCGGGGGCAATCCTCTCTCGCTGGCTCGAGGCCACCGGTGTCAGCATTCTTGATGGGCTCGGATCGACGGAAATGTTGCACATATTCATCAGCAATACACGGGAGGAGATTCACCCCGGCACATCGGGGAAGCCCGTGCCGGGCTACGAAGCTGAACTTCGTGACGATCAGGGCAACGCCGTGCCTGACGGCGAACTGGGGGATCTGTGGATCAGGGGCCCGAGTGCCGCGGCCGGATACTGGAATCTGCGCGATACGAGCAACACCACGTTCCACGGTCCCTGGGTATTTACCGGCGACAAGTACATCCGCAATGCCGAGGGCGTCTACGCTCACCAGGGACGCAGCGACGATCTGATCAAAGTAGGCGGGATCTATGTATCTCCCGGAGAAGTCGAGAACGCGCTCCTTACACATGCTGCTGTCGCCGAGGCAGCTGTTGTTGGCGCGATGGACGCGGACGAACTCACCAAGCCGCGAGCCTACGTCGTGCTCAACCCCGACCACGTAGCCAACGAACAACTGGAATCGGAGCTTGTCGCCTACGTCCGTGAGGAGCTCGCTGACTACAAACGCCCCCGCTGGATCGTCTTTACCGACGAACTACCCAAAACGGCAACCGGCAAAATCCAACGCTACAAACTGCGAGAACAATAACAATGTCCATCGATCGAACCCGGCTCATCGCCGAAGAAGAACCTTTTGCCCGTGTCCTCGGCACCAGGCTCGAAAGCTGTGAGCCGGATCACGTCGTCATTCGCATGCCTTACAAGGAAGACCTGGGCGTCGGACGTGTTCATGGCGGCGCGATCAGCGCTTTGATCGATACAGCCGCAACCGCCTGTTTCTGGTCAGCGCCTGACCTCACCGAAAACTCTCGTGGCGCAACAGTCGGCTTCACGGTGAACTTCCTTAACCTGGCGGTTGCCACCGATCTCATCGCCACCGCGACCATCCGTCGTCGCGGCGGCACGCTTTGTGTGGGTGACGTCTCCGTGAGTGACCCGGACGGTACCGAGGTGGCTGCGGCCATCGTCACCTATAAGCTGAATCGCTAAGCAGCATCTGCCGTCCGCTTCCAGAGGTACAACGGCAGCGCGAGCGACAGCCCCACACAGAGATTGAGCACAATATAAAGCCACGGCTTTGGACCTTCTTTAGCGGTGAACATGTAGGTCCAGAACACAAACGACGAAACAAACAGGTCGATTGCAAAGCCTGCCGCCCAACCGTTGGCGAAAATGGCGGGGAAGAACCCGGTGAGCGGGATCGCCTCTGCATGGAAGACGCCAGCGAAGCTCATGACCGGCAGAACGGTTCCCGCAATTGCCCAACCGAGGTAAACGTTTTTCATTTTGTCTCTCCTGATGTTCACCACGACCCTATGCCGCAGAGGGTACTCGTGCCAATTACCTCGTAAGTAATAGTTTCAGTTCGCTTCATCGGTAGAATTGAATCCAGGATTCGATCGCGGCTAAAGCCACTCCCACAAGGAGCTGGCAAGCAGCCACGATTTAACTGCAGGAGATCTGTTATGGCCGAAGCCACCCCTATCTTCGGAACGCTGCTGAAACAATGGCGCCAGCACCGTCACGTGAGCCAGCTGGAACTTGCCACGCGCGCCGGGGTGTCCCAGCGACACGTCAGCTTTCTCGAAACCGGCCGCGCCAATCCCAGCCGGCCGATGGTGCTTGCGCTGGCCAGCAGCCTCGAAGTACCCCTGCGTGAACAGAATAGCCTTCTGCAGAGCGCGGGATTCAATGCCGTGTTCAACGAAGGCAACCTCGATGAGGATTCTTTCCTGTGTTTCAAAAACGCAATTGAACAGATGCTCGAACACCAGGGGCCTTACCCCGCCATTGTCCTCGACGGCCGCTGGAACCTGGTCATGGCGAATGACGCTGCCATGGCGTTTTTCAGCATCTTTGTCGACCCGTTCCAGGCACTGATCGATATCGGCGCACCAGCCGAATTTCAGATGGCGCGGCTCTGCCTGCATGAAAAAGGCTTCGCCCCATATATCAGTAACTGGGAAGTGCTGGTCGGGAGCTTTCTCGGACGCGCACGCAGAGCCCTGCTCGAAAACCCGCGCAATCCCATCCTGCCGGACCTGATCGAGGAGATATTGAGCCATGAGCGCTCACCCGAAGACTGGCGCACGATCTGGTCCGCTCACCCGGAACCGGCGGTTGAGATGGTCATGGAGAAAGACGGCAAGACCTGGCGCTTGTTCACCATGGTGGCACATTTCGGCGGACCGGCAGATGTCACACTCGAGGAGTTGTCCGTCGAGCTTTTCTACCCGTCGGACGATGCTACCCGGGAGCAGCTGCAGGCACTCACAACGACAAACGTGTAGACTCGCTGGTCCGGAAAATCTGAGAGGGGGGAGACATGCCACGTTATGTCATTGAGCGGGATATACCCGAAATAGGTTCCGCCGAACGTGACGCGCTGCGGGAAGCATCCCAGCAATCCAACAGCGTGCTGGCCGCCATGAAAGCGGAGAACAAGAACATCCAGTGGGAACACTCTTACGTTGCGGGTGACAAGACCTTCTGCATCTACATCGCGGACAACGAAGACCTCATTGCCGAACACGCCGAGCGAAGCGGCTTCCCAGCGTCCATCGTGACCCAGGTCAAAGGGATGATCGATCCTGTTACCGCGGAAGCGAGTTAGTTGGTGATTGATCTCGAACGTCAGGGTGAGGTTTTCACCCTGACCATGAACGCGGGAGAGAACCGCTGGAACACAACCTTCGTCCGCGAGATCGCCCAGGCGCTGGATGAAGTGGAAGCATCGGAGGGTCCTGCAGCGCTCATCACAAGCTCCGCCAGCGAGAAGTTCTTCTCCAACGGCCTCGATCTCGACTGGGTGCAGAATCCCGACGAACATCCTGATGGCGGGGACCGGACCGTATTTGGTGACGAATTCATGAAACTCATGTCCCGGATCATCACCTTCCCCGTCCCAACAATCGCGGCTATCAACGGGCATGCTTTTGGCGCTGGTTTCATGTCGGCTCTCTGCCACGATGTCAGAATCATGCGCGAAGACCGCGGATTCATCTGCGCCAACGAGATGCAGCTCGGCATGCGGATACCGATACCGGAGCTGGCACTGTTCCGGCACAAACTGTCGGGCAATGCCTTTTTTGAGACCGTTCAGCTTGCAAGACGCTGGACTGGTCCGCATGCACTGGAAGCAGGGATCGTGCAGGAGACCGCCAGTGCGGAATCACTGATGGATACAGCCACGCGCCGCGCCGCCGAGCTTGCCCCGCTGGGCGCCAATCGCAAGAACTACCAGGCACAGAAAGAAGCCATCTTCGGAGAGAACGCCGCGCTCAATCAGCCCCACGGGGCGGCATACATGCTGCGGAATCTGGATCAGTATTCCTGAGTGATATCGCTCGAAAAAAAGTTCATCTTCGTCCACATTCCAAAAACAGGGGGCAATGCCATTCAATTGGTACTTGCACCCTACGCCATCGATGAGATTGTTTTTAACAAACAACAGGCCGCGTTCAATGAATCCGTCGGTGAAGTCCACCGTTTTGGGATCAGAAATCCCCACATGGAACTACGCAAACACTCCACCATTGCCGATGTCAGCGCTCAGTGGAAAGAGGAACTGCTGGGTTCCTGGAATGAATACTTCAAGTTCACGGTGGTCAGGAACCCCTGGGAACGCCTCGTTTCCTACTACTTCTCACCAAACCTGAACCGTACCCGGTTCGACCGGGAGGAGTTTCTCGATTTCGTAAAATCAGATCAGGTGAAGCCGCAGTTTGACTTCCTTTCCATCAACGGGACTGTCGCGATGGATCGGCTGGTTCGTTTCGAGTCAGTCGAAAGGGAATTCTCGGAACTCTGCCAACGCTTTGGTATCGAAGGCAATCTGACAGCGGTCAACGAAAGCCAACACGATCCGTATCCGGAGTACTACGATCGAGAGCTGATCGAGACAGTCAATCATTACCACAGAAAAGACATCGATCTGCTGGGTTACACGTATAACGAGTAAGCAACTTACTCAGGCGGTGGCGTATTGAACCGTGTGGTAGGGCGCCCAGGCGCAAATTCTCCTTCAGCGATCCCGCTTCTTCCGCTCGTGAAGCGCTTCGGCGTAATTAACTTATTGCAGTGCACGAGTTTGCTAAAGTGACGTCTCCTGGGAGCTGATTGTCAGAAAGGCGGGCAACTCAAGACATTGAAGGCTGAAACCGAACTCAAACTGGCGCTGACACCACGTGTAGCAAAAAAACTCATCCACGCCAAAGGTATCAAGGCGCATCGCCTGGGCCCTGCCAGATCCAGGCGTCTGATCAGCACGTACTTCGACACACCTGAATTTGCTCTTCAGAAATCAGGTATCTCCCTTCGCGTACGCGACGACGGTGAGCAACGAACCCAGACCATAAAAGTACCAATCGCCGGTCCCCCCGGACTGCAGAATCAGCAGGAATGGACCGTACCTTTGAGCCAGCCTCACCCGGAAGTGAACCCGGAACGCGATGGCGGCGTCTTGCCAGATGCTGCATTCGACACTTCACTGCAGCCTGTTTTCACCACGGATATCAGGCGGACAACCGTACCGCTGCAGACACCGCGTGCGGAGGTAGAAATGGCGATCGATACGGGCGAGATCCGCTCCGCATCCGACACAGAAACGGTGAATGTCTGTGAAGCAGAATTTGAACTGGTCTCGGGACACCCGGGAGACATCCTCGACCTGGCTCTTCAGGTGTGTGAGGACTTCGATGTACGCCCGGCACATCAGACCAAGGCACAACGCGGCTACAGTTTGACGAATTCCAAGCTCGGACCGAAACCCGCACAAGCGAAGCACCAGTCCCTGCATCCCGGAATGACTGTCCTCGAATCATTCCAGCTGATCGTCGACGACACCCTGCGTCACCTCTTCGAAAACCAGGCGCCAACTCTGTACGGCGACCCCGAAGGTGTTCACCAGACGCGGGTTGCGATGCGACGTATACGCGCAGCATTGCAGACTTTTACACCCGTTCTTCCCAAACAGGCATGCAGATCATTCGACCGGAAGTTCCGTCACTCTCAGCGACGCCTCGCACCAGCACGCGACTGGCATGTTTTCATGACGGAGACACTGCCGCTCATCTCAGAGACACATGGGATGACAACAGACCAGCTCGCTATTCTCGAAAAGCTGGCAAAACGTCAACGAAGATTAGCGACCAAAGCAGCGATCAGACACCTGCAGTCAAGCCGCTATACACGCCTGATACTCAAATTCCAGCGCTGGGCAGGTGATCTCCCGGTCGATGCACCCGGCCTGTCGATCAGTGCGTTTGCGTTCGATGCGCTGGAAACGACTCGGAACAAACTGTTGAAGGAACAACGCCCGCTACGTCGGTTGTCTCTGGAAGAGCTGCACAAAACCCGTAAGCGCGGCAAGAAAGCCCGTTACGCAATGGAGTTTTTCAGCCCGCTCTGGTCAGGCAAAGAGGTCGATCATTGCCTGAAGCAGATGAAACACCTGCAAAGTCACCTCGGTGAAGCCAACGACGCTGGCGTCGCACGCAGTATCCTGCAATCGCTTGAGGCTGATCCCGAAATTCGCAAGGCGATTGAGGCATGGTCGCAGGAACGTATTCAGGACAGGGTCCATGCGGCACGCCACCATTGGCGTCGATTTCGAAAGACTGAGCCATTCTGGCGTTCAGAATAAACTAAATATAGTATTTACTATATTATAGTTAATGCTATTATTCGGTTTCCAGAACAGTAGGATCCTGCTATGGCCATCCAGACCCTCAAAGCTGATACCAATCCAGAAGACGTCCTGGCGTGCCTGCGCTCTGACGGCGCGTGTGTTGTTGAGAACAGATTGTCACCCGATCGTCTGGCGCAATTGATTGAAGAAACCCAGCCACTGGTTGACCAGTCGCACAACGGAGAAGACCCGTTTTCCGGTCACCTCACACGCCGCACCGGCGCCCTCGTTGCAGCTTCCCCCGCCTGTCAGGAAATTGTGCAGGATGACCTCGTGCTGGACGTTGCCCGCCAGTTCCTGGCTCCATACTGTCGTCGCATCCAGCTGATGCTGACCCAGATCATCTCCATTTTTCCCGGTGAAACAGACCAGCTCCTGCACCGCGATCGCCTGGCCTGGGGCGGGTATGTCCCAAACGAGATCGAGACCCAGCTCAATACCATGTGGGCAATCACTGATTTCACCCTGGAGAACGGCGCAACCCGGGTCGTGCCGGGCAGTGCAGCCTGGCCCGCTGAACGCGAAGCCAAACCGGAAGAGGTGGAACGCGCCGTGATGGCAAAAGGTTCAGTCCTCTTTTTCACCGGTTCCGTCATTCACGCTGGTGGGGGTAACCAATCGGATGGCGTTCGCATGGGACTGAACATCGACTACTGCCTGGACTGGCTGCGGCAGGAAGAAAACCAATACCTGAGCTGTCCGCCTGATATTGCACGGGAACTGCCTCAATCACTCACGGACCTCATGGGTTATACGACTGGCGGATTTACCGTTGGCTACTACACCGACCCAAGGGATGGTCAGGAACGTGGCACTCGCCAGGCAGAAGAAGCAGTAGGCTATCTGCCGCCCAAAGAAGGGCTCGTTCAGTGAACCGGACGGTCCTCACAACACCAGTCCAGCCCCGCGCTAAACAGACCTACGAAGCACTACTGAAAGCCGCGCAGGAAATCCTGGTGGAGGACGGCTACGATGCGCTGAACTCCAACGCGATCGCAGAGCGCGCCGGGCTTACGCCCCCGTCCTTCTATCGGTATTTCAGCGACAAACACATGCTCCTGGCTGTGCTGGCACAGCGCCTGCTCGATGCCCAGGACGAGCTGGCAGAGACCGAGCTCCTGCCGGTCACGCCAACGTTTGATGGCGCAGTCGACGCAGTCGAGCGGCTGCTGACGGCAGACATAGAACTGACCCGTTCTTTTGCGGCTGCCAGGGAACTCCTTGTCCTCATGCGTGCGTTGCCTGAGCTTCGCGAGGTCCGTCTCGCAACCCACGAGCGCTCCGCGCGCTTACTTGCCGAGGCGACCCGGGAGTTTTACCCACATCTGTCCCGCACTGTGCTCAATACACGCGTGCGCCTTGCGTCCGAACTGTATTTCAGCACGCTGGAAATGCTGTTCGACACGGAGTTTCGCAATCGTCCGGAGATTGTCCGCAGGGCCGCAATAGCGATCCAGGCGGCTATATCGATGCCTGGCGAATAAATCCTCTCACACCGAACTTCAAACAACGCCGCGGTAAGCCTCACCTCCCGATGGCGCGTTGATCGCATGTCCTGATTGCCGCATCCTGAGCGCATGACCGCATCCAAGACAGACGACCGTTTCCCACGGTCC
Organism: Pseudomonadales bacterium; assembly: GCA_028277965.1. Lineage (GTDB taxonomy): Bacteria > Pseudomonadota > Gammaproteobacteria > Pseudomonadales > Azotimanducaceae > UBA4421. Next base: position 14,050 of record JANQFF010000227.1, on the reverse strand, counting down.
GCCAAATACGATCACACCTGGATGATCGAAAACTCCATGGGCCCAAACGCCGTCTGGCTCGTGGAATACCTGAGCGAGGCGATGGACCTCAAGCCCGGAATGAAGGTTCTGGATCTTGGCTGCGGCAAAGCGATGACCTCCATTTTTCTCGCTCGGGAGTTTGATGTTGAGGTCTGGGCAAGCGACCTCTGGATCCCCGCTGATGAAAACAGAACCCGCATAGAAGCGGCCGGTCTATCAGACCGGATCCACGCCGTACATGCCGAAGCTCATGATCTGCCGTACGAACGCAACTTTTTCGACGCGATTGCAAGCATCGACGCATACCACTACTTCGGGACGGACGACCTCTATCTCGGTTACATCCTCCAGTTCCTCGGGAAAGAGGGACTGATTGGAATTGTCTCTCCGGGCCTTAAACACGATTTTGACGGTGATCCACCCGAACATCTCCACGCGGGGTGGCACTGGGATTTCGCCTCTTTTCATTCACCGGAGTGGTGGCGCCGCCACTGGGAACGAACAGGGAAAGTCGACGTGACCACGGCGGATTGGTTGGAGGAAGGATGGCAGGACTGGGTGTTCTGGAACCGGGCCCTGAGCGAAGAGCGTGGTTTGGATGCAGAGGGTGAAACCGAGATGGTTAAAGAAGACGCCGGGCGGAACCTGGGATTCGCTCGGATCGTCGCACAACCACGGATACCAGCGCGCTGGCGCTAAATAGCCGTGGCTGGGGCCATACAGAGGTAGGTATGACTCAGTCCCTCGTTACCGAACTCACCACATAACCGCCTGAACGCTCGTCCGGCTCCATCACCAGCAGCCCACGCTTTTCAGCCTCTACGAGAAGGTCGTTGAATGAGGCGTACCCAAATGACGATTCGTTGAATCCTGGACGTCGCCGCTTGAGGGTCTGTTTGATCATCGATCCGAAAACCCGGCTGCCCCGCTCGCTGATGAGCGCTTCCGCTGTGTCGAGAACCAGGTCAATCCCATCGTCCTTCTCGTCTGCAACCGACTTTTTCGCTTTTCCCGTGGCGGCCGCCGGTTTTCTCTTCGGGCTTTTTCGTCTTGCGCTCTTCTGTTCCTTAACGAGGTCGTTGTAAAAGATGAACTCGTCGCAGTTGCTCATGAGGAGGTCTGACGTACTGCTTCTGACGCCCACACCAATCACCACTTTCGCGTTCTCCCGGAGTTTGCTGACCAAGGGTGAAAAGTCCGAATCCCCGCTGATGATCACAAACGTATCGATGTGATCTTTGGTATAGCAGAGGTCAAGAGCATCTACGACCATGCGGATATCTGCGGAGTTTTTGCCGGACTGGCGGGTATGCGGTATCTCGATCAGTTCGAACGCGGCATCGTGCATGGAGGGTTTGAATTCCTTGTACCGCTCCCAATCGCAATAAGCTTTCTTCACGACCACGTTGCCTTTCACCAGGAGTCGTTCCAGCACGAGGGCAATATCGAATTTGGGAAATTTTTCGTCGCGAACACCCAGGGCAACGTTTTCGAAGTCACAGAAAAGGGCGAGGTTGTTGTCTGACATGGGGCTCCAGCGTTGGTTTTTGTGTCATCGACGACTCAGGCGGACAGCATACGCCCATTTACCCTGTAGAGCCGCTCTAAACTCTCTCTAAAGGCTCGTGTGGCTCATTCGGGATTTCCACAACAATCTCGTCACCCACGTTCACCTCACCCGCTTCTGTCACAATACCCATGATGCCTGCCTTGCGGATGAGGTCTCCAGAAGCAGTCCTTTCCAGAACCGCAGCCATTAATCCATCCTGGAACTCATCGAGCTGTTTGCAGGGATTACGCAACCCGGTGACCTCAACAACGGCCGTTGCCCCCAGCTTCAACCGTGTTCCGCGGGGCAGACTCAAGACATCAATGCCGGTTGTCGTGACGTTCTCACCCATCAGACCAGGCGCGACACGAAAACCCTGGCTCTCCAACACATCGAACAGTTCGCTGTGAATGAGATGTACCTGACGCAGGTTGGGTTGAGTCGGATCAGCTTTGACCCTTGAACGGTGTTTAACCGTCTTACCCATGTGGGCATCACCTTCCACACCGAGGCCACGAAGGAGCGTTATGGTCGTGCAATTGTTTTTGGAAAACGTGTGGCTGCTACTCCTGCTCACAGCCACGACGCTGGGTTGCGTGGGTTTTGCCATCCGCTCCGCTTTCCGGTCACAATCCGGGTCATCGTACCAGTGAAAGATGCCGGGAGGGACGTTTTGACAGAGCGCACTGAACTCACGAGTGAAAATCTGCTCGAAGGACTGGCAGGCGAAATCCGCTCACCCGCGGGACCCGGCGAGATCACCAAAAACTTCAACGAAGCCCTGATTGCAGAGTTTCGCAACAACGGCGGCAGGATCGAAGGCGAGCTCAGCGGAAGTCCGTTCATCCTTATCACCACAAGGGGAGCAAAAAGCGGCAAAGAGCGCACCACACCGCTCGTCTATTTTGAGATCGAAGGCCGCTTACTGATTATCGCATCGAGAGGTGGCGCGCCGGTTCACCCAGCCTGGTATTCGAATCTTGTCGCCAATCCGGAGGTAACCGTTGAGCTTGGTGCCGAGACGTTTAAGGCGCGCGCTGTCGTCATAGAAGGCGAAAACAGAGACCGCCTCTTCGCTGAGGTTGCATCGCAGATCGACACGTTTGCCGACTATCAGCAGCGCACAGACCGCGTGATTCCGGTTGTGGAGTTACGACGGCTCTGACCTGCTTAAACGGTCGCAGGTTTCAGGCCGAACAGAAAACGTAGCGGTCGTGTGCGACGCGCGAAAATCTCGTAGCCCGCCACAGAACCGATCCCGGTCACAACGATCAGTATCGTCACTTCAGCCAGGACAGGGAGCGCCAGCGGGAACACAAAAAACGCGCAGATGAGCAATACCGGCTGATGGAATACATAGATGGGCAGAACGGCATCGGTCAGGTAACTGAGAAGCTTCGAAGGTCTGTTGAGGTACTCAGCGGCAAAACCGCACAGCGTCAGCACAACACACCAGCCGTAGACACCTCCCGAGACACCGTAGGTGACCCCGTCCCAGAATGGATCAGCAAGACCGGTCCGATAGTAAATCCCGTTCGCGAGTTGGGTCGCAAACAGGACCATACTCGCCGCGAGCAACTTTCTGCGCTGCATCCGAAGAGTTTCCCAGAAGTGCGTTTGTGCTGCGCAAACGACACCAGTTCCATAGACCCCGATCCAGCGAAGATGGTTAGCCCAGTCATCAAAAAAGGCCTGCGTAACCGGGCTGATATCCGTAACGAGTACATTGCTTACACTCAACCAGGCCGCCGGTACGACTATCAACCATGGCACCGCAAGGACCCTGGGTTTGCCCGGCTTGAGGAGCCTGAAAACCAGGGACAATCCCAGCGCGTAGACTAAAAGATAGACCAGGAACCATAGATGATCCCAGGTAGGAACGATCCGGTCCGGGTAGGGTTCCGCGAGAAGGTAAGATGTGAGCCAGAAGTCGAGGTAACTGCTATCGACATGCCCCTCACTCACCAGTTCCACGTAGACCTGGGACGGGTTGATAACGACCATCCCGAGCAATATGACTGGCAGCAGGCGGCGCGTTCGATCTTTTGCAAACCCGACCGCCGAGAGCTTCTCAAGCAGATAACGACTGGCAACTCCCGATATGAAGAAAAGCAATACGAGCCGCCAAGAGCTCAGCGAATTCATCGCGAGCTCCAGATCCGGAAAGATATGCTGGCTCTTGAGATTGTAGTCCCACGAGACGTAGACCATCCCCACATGAAAGAGGATGAGTAACAGGAAGGCGAAAATCCTCAGCCAGTCGAGAAAGAACTTACGCTCGCCTAATTGAGATTCCATCCTCAGTCACTCCTCATCACAACAGATCGTCCAGCCACGCCAGCAGTTGCGAGTTGTTCTCATATAACACGGTATGTATTCCGAGTGCTCTCGCACTCTCCACGTTCTGCAGCGAGTCGTCGATAAAAACGACATCGCCAGAATCACACCCCAGGTCGCCAAGGATGTGGTGGAAGTATTCTGCATGGGGTTTCCTGTGGCCGATCTCACACGAAAGGTAGATGTCTCCGATACCTGCCTTACCCTGGTAGAAATTGCGGATACTCGATCCGCGCACCGGGTCCTGATTGGTTGCAAGGTGAATCGATGTGACGTTGAGTCCCGGCAGCATCGCGAGCAGTTCCTCATTGAATGTCAGATTCGCGCCGGTCCACTGATGCATGAGCGCTTCAACGTCAATTGTCTGCCCAAACAAATCGAGCATTCGTTTCAGAACGAGACGAATATCCGCCTCCCCGGTCAGCGTCTGGCTGTACTCATCATCCCTGAACAATGCACGCTGGAAGTCCACATAGCTTCCCTGCCAGCCCAGGCTACGGATGTGATCCTCGAAGTCGGGCCGACCGAATTGCAGAACACCGTCAACATCCAGAAGCAGAATCATTTGCGGCAGACAAACCTCACAACACCCAGCCACTGCTCAAACACCAACGTGGAAATATCAGCATTGAGATCGAAGCGCAAATCTTCAGCAAGGCGCCGCAGTTGGATTTTTGACAACCAGGGTCTGAACGCCTGTCTGATTGTCGCACCTTCGGAAAAGACTCCGGCCAGAACCTCGTCATAGACCCTCCTCTCTGCCGGTGAAAGAAGTGCATGCCCACGCCTGCTCAACCAGAGCAATACCGATTGAACTTTTGGTGGCGGATTGAACTCGTTGGGTGACAATCGATCGAGTATCTCGACGTGCCAGCCCGGTTTCAATCGGAGCGACCACAAAGATTCCGGGCCATAGGGCTGACCGCAGAACCGCCAGGCGAGTTCTCGCTGAACGATCAGCCAGGCCTCTTCAGGAGGACTCCGGGCACCAACAAGTTTCCGGACTATCTCCGTCGTTCTTGCATATGGGATGTTCCCGATCACTTTGTAGGGCTCATCGGGTAGTTCCAGGCTGAGGAAATCAGCCGCAACCACATCGACCTTCTGACCGTATCGGTGCTGGAGCTGTCCTGCGAGATAGCGGTCGATTTCTACTGCGCGGAGTTTCCCTGCACGGTGGACAAGCGGTTCAGTCAGCGCACCACGACCCGCTCCGATCTCGATCACAAAATCAGATTGATCAATCGACGTTATCTGAACCAGCCGGGCCGCACGTGCTGTGCGCAGAAAGTGCTGGGATAGGTCAGCCCGTCGTGCCCGCGTCCGGCGAACCCGCCCGGACACGGTAAGTGAACCTTACGTTGTGCATGCCGCGCATTCTATTGATTCAAACCGCGGTGTACAGGCTCAACTCGCAGCGATAACGGGTTCTCCCCGGACGGTCGCCCTGTAGCCCATACGCGTAGCTGGGAAATAATCGAAAGACGCATGGTGCTGTACGACCCGGTTATCCCAGACCACCACCGTGTGTGGCCTCCAGGAAATCCTGATTTGTGCATCCACCGCGTACGCTATCGTGTCATATAGAAAGCGCAACAGCGCAACACTTTCACGATCCGACAGATCGACAATCCTGTCCGTAAATCCTGAATTCACGTAGAGCGCCGGTTTGCCCGTCAGCGGATGAACGCGCACGACTGGATGAAGTGAGGTCCCGAGCTCCTCCTTCGTCTTCACACCTCGCAAGTACAGGTAGTGACCCCTCGGATCGTGACGAGCCTTCAGAGTTTTGAGAAAGCTCTGCATCGACGGAGACAGCGACTCGAAAATGTGGGTCATATTGGCAAAAAGCGTATCTCCACCACTCTCAGGAACCACCTCCATCCGCAGGATGGAGAGTCCAGGCGGCTCCTGCTCACTCGAGACATCCGAATGCCAGCCCGTACCGGCCGCAAATTTTGATTTCTCATTCGCTTTGATTTTGATCAGTTCTTCCGGGGTACCGTCTTTGCTGCCGGGATTTTTGAAAAGCTCACCAAGCCGACCCGCAAACCGTGCCTGCTCTTCCGGTGTCATCACCTGATCCCGGGCAACCACCACACCGCGTTCGGCACAAAGCAGTTTAAATGGGTCCAGGTCTTCATCGGCAAGGTCGAGTAGCTTGATACCCGCTGCCAGCTCAGAGCCGAACTCCGGGGTGAGTGTTACGTGCGACAGTTCCATGATCGGCTAACGCCCCATCGTATAAACCGGCTCGAAGCAACCTGTAATCAACCGTGCATTGTCGAACGGTGGTTCAATCGAAGTTTCCAGAGCATCGTCCTTGTGCATCTTGTCCTCTGCTGCAAAGAAGGTATCCCGGTCTTTCCAGATCTGCCACGAGATCACGATTTTCTCACCTTCCTTCGCGTCCACCGCCCTGAAGAAGTCTGTGTTCTTTCCTCTCGGTACAAAGTCCTCCCAGGCTTCGATGATCTCGAGACAGCCATACCTTTTGAAGATCCCTGCGCTCATTTCAGCCCATTCACGATAGGCGCCCTGCTTCTCTTCGGGTACGGACATGATCAGCGTGGTGATGTACATGGCGTCCTCCTCCTGAACAATCATAATGGACTGCCCCGCCAGGCGCGCAAGTTTTACAATCCACATGTGGACCGGGGAATTTGCACCGGATTGACTACCCGGTATGAGACTGTACCTTAATGGGGAGAGATCGCGGCTGAAGCCGCTCATACAGCGGGGCTACCGGGGGGATGCAATGCTGACAGAAGAAGAGAACCGTCGCCTGACGCTCACCGGTCCACAAACCCCAATGGGCAAACTGTTCCGCGAATACTGGCAACCTGCTCTTCTATCGCGCGAGCTGGAACCCCGAGGGGCACCCAGACGGATCAAAATTCTTGGTGAGGATTTCATCGCATTCCGAGACGGTGACGGCCGGGCCGGTGTTGTCGAGCCACGCTGTTCCCATCGGGGAGCAAACCTTTTCTTCGGACGTGGCGAACACGCGGGACTACGGTGTGCCTATCACGGCTGGCAGTTTGACGTTCAGGGCAACTGCCTCGACATCCCCACGTCCACCGAAAAGATTGCAGAGTCGTTGAAGCCGAAAGCGGCAATCAACAGTCTGGCCGTCCAGGAATCCTGTGACATGGTCTGGGTGCACTTCGGAACACCCGAGAGCGGTCCACCCGAATTTGATTTCGGCGACCTCCCACCTGAACACTACTTCGTGTCGAAAAAGTTTCAGCAGTGCAACTGGGCTCAAGCCGTGGAAGGAGGTATCGACACAGCGCACTTTTCTTACCTGCATGCGAACATCGAAGACGGCGAGCGCACCGGGCTGATGCCGTCGCAGGGACAGAACGAACCTCCTGAAACAGGCCGCTACCGGTGGATGATCGAGGATGCCACACCCCAGTTCACCATCCTCGAGCACGATGCCGGCCTGGTCATGTGCGCCGCCCGGAAAGCCGACAACAATCAGCTTTACTGGCGTATCACGCAGTTCATGATGCCCAACCACTCAATGGCGCCAAACAGCTTTCCCGGCGATAACCATGTCGGCAATACCTGGGTGCCGGTGGACGACCATTCCTGCTGGATCTATTGCTACGTCTATAACCCCGAGCGGCCGCTGTCCGCCAACGAACGCACAGCTTACGAGAAAGGTCTCGGCATCTTCGCGGAGGTCGATGAGGACTTTTTCCCGATCCGGCGCCGGGAGAACGATTACCTCATTGATCGCGAAGCGCAACAGACAACCAACTTCACCGGCATCACCGGTATCTCTGAACAGGATGCCGCCATTGCCGATAGCCAGGGCCTGATCGCGGACCGTACACGGGAGCTCCTGGGCCAGACAGATCTCGGTGTCGTGAAGTTCAGACGGCTGATGTTTGACGCGCTGGACACGCTCGAGAGCGGCCGAAAACCCCGCGGTGCAGGACAATCGTCCGCGTACCGAGTGCGGTCAGGGGATGCTATGTCGGACGCCAACGGTGTGGGGCTCGAGGTTGCCCAACAGCGGTTCGGTGATCTCGCCGGTGTTGCGTTGCGCAACTCGTAAGAATCGCGGCTAAAGGTGCGACGTATACCTCGCACGGGCGAGCAGCGGAGCGCCTGACAGCGATCCGCGGTGACGCGAGCCCAGTGGGTTATGTAACGGGAAGTAATCCGGCAGGGATGCCGAGGAGACCCAGAGTGACCGGCATCTAGCCGTGACTAGTTTTTATGACGGAGTGTGTCATGTCCGAACCCTTGTTATTTGAAGATCTCAAGGTGCTTGATGTGAGTTCCTGGATCGCTGCTCCTTCCTGCGCCATGATGCTGGCGGATCAGGGTGCTGACGTGCTCAAGATCGAACCGCCTGGAGAGGGTGACCTCTACCGACAGTACTTCCAGATGCCACCGAGCCCGGACTCAGACGTCAACTACACCTGGACGCTGGATAACCGCAACAAGAGGTCCATGTCACTGAACCTGAAAAGCGCAGAGGGCATGGCTATCCTCCACCGCCTGATCGAAAGCTGCGATGTCTACATCACCAACCAGCCTTTACCGTTGCGCCGGGAGATCAAGTTGATGTGGGAAGACATCCGCCATCTCAATTCCAGGATGATCTACGCTTCAATCACCGCTTACGGGGAAGACGGACCGGACCGTGACATGGAAGGATTCGATCTCGTGGGATACTGGTCGCGTTCAGGTCTCATGAACCAGATGCGCCACAAAGGGGTTGAACCATTTCAGGCCATGGCAGGCATGGGAGATCACCCAACCGCAGTTGCGCTCTACGGAAGTGTCGTAACGGCTCTATACCGTCGCGAGAAAACGGGAGAAGGCAGCAAAGTGCATACCTCTCTCCTCGCAAACGGCCTTTGGTCTGCTTCCTGCTTCGCCCAGGCTGCCTGGGCTGAGAGCGATTTTTCGGTGATCCCGGGTCAACGCCTGACGACAGCGCTCTACCTTACCGCGGACAACCGCTGGATACAGTTTTCGATGGTTCGTCAGGTTGAGGTCTTTGATCGCCTCATTCTTGTTCTCGGTCATCCCGAATGGCTGGCCGATGAACGGTTCGCCACCCCCGAACTGCGTCTGGAGAATCATGAACCCCTCACGCAGATGATGCGCGATGTGATCATAGAGCGCACAGCGGCTGACTGGTTAGCGGACTTTCACAGTCAGGACGTACCAGCCACCCTAGTCGCCGAGTTTCAGGATCTTCCCGGAGATCCGCAGGTTCTCCAGAACGGCATGGCTATGCCGACTGTTGAGGATCTCGGGATGTCACATGTCATTCGCGACCCCATCAACGTGGATGGCCTGGGCCGCGTGGGTGGCAGGAAAGCGCCTGACGCCGGGGAGCATACGGAAGAGGTCCTTGCGGAGCTGGGGTTTGCAGCCGAAGAAATGCAACGCTTCCGTGAGCAGGGAGTTATTTAGAATCGCGGCTGAAGCCGCTCCCACAATGAGCGGTCGAGTTTTTCAATGTGGGAGCGGCTTCAGCCGCGATTTTCTAGTTCGCCAGAAGCTCCGCCGCTTCCAGGTTCTGCTCACGCATCACATCATCGGCGTAAGTGATTGCGCCTGTATTGTCCCTGGCAGTGCCTGTGACAAGGTGCAGACAGGCTTCCGCCATGTGCTCTACCGGTGTCACCCGATCTTTGCTCTCTTCCGTGATGAGGTTGTGATACACCGCCCCTGGTGTGGCAACCAGACCCGGAGAGATGACGTTGACGCCGATGTTGTCTTCATAAACTTCCGACGCAAGGCCGGTCGTGAAGCGTTCAAGTGCCGCCTTACACATCCCATAGACGGTACCGCCCCGACCACCTGCATCCTTGGCAGGGTGAATGGCTGCGTGCGAGGAGACATTCAGAATCCGACCCGATTGCCGCTCAATCATTCCCGGCAGAACCATCTGTGAAAGGTGGAAGGCGGCATACACCTGTACTTCCATCATCAGGTTGTACCGCTTCTGCGGAAAATCCTTCACAGGAATGAAAAAGGTGACTGCCCCGTTGTTGACAAGAATATCAACGGAGCCATAGGCCTCTTCCGCCTGTTTGATCAGGTTGACGCGATGATCGTCCAGGGACAGGTCAGCTCTTACCGCCATAGCCTCACCGCCCGCATCGTTAATGGTCTGGGCGACGCTGTTGATCCCGCCTGAGAGAACATTGTCGCCATCTTCGAGCGTCCGTGCTGTGACCACGACTTTTGCGCCTTCCTGGGCGTACCGATACGCAATCGCCGCACCGATACCGCGGCTTGCGCCGGTAATCAGCGCAACCTGTCCGCTCAACACACCATCTTTGTTGATTGAAACTCCCATCTGAACCCCCTGAATTATCTGAACTTCTGAATATAGCAGGGATCATGCTCCCTGGCGGGCTTCCCTGCGTTCAAGGGCAGCCACCAGCTTCGCATGACGTTCATTTGTGAGCGGGTAGTTCCAGACCAGATAGGAAGCCAGTAGAAAGAAGAACGTGGGGATCACCGCGTATTCCAGGCGGATCATCCAGAGACCTGCCTCATTTGGCGTCACTTGCGGATCGTAGCCGGTCAGATTCAACACCTGTAGCGCGATGAACATGCCAACGGCAATTCCAATCTTGTCGATCGCTCCGAACACAGCAAAAAAGAGCCCCGCTCGTTTTTGCCGGGTCACCGCGGTATCGACGTCGACTACATCGGCAATAATCGCGAGCGGCAGATAGGCGAATGCTCCAAAGCTCGCACCTTTAAGCACGTAGAAAATGAGAAAGGTGTTGTAGTCCCCCGCGCCGAGGAATGCCGTCGCCAGCACCATGAGCGCGGAATGGGTCATCGCGATAGCGAGCGAACGGTGTTTACCGATCCGTCGGGCGAGGTACTGCCACAGCGGTATCGCAGCCACACCCATGAGGTAATAAAGGATGAACGTTCGTCCGATACGGTCGCCTGCCTGCAATACGTCATCCATGAAAAATACGAGCACGGCGTGGCGGGACGCCTCTCCAATCACAATGGCAAGCGCCACATAGACCATGCGGCGGAACGGGCCGATTTTCATCATGCTCGAAATCTCCCACCACCATGTCAGCTGACGCGGAGCGAGTTGACGCGGAGGTGCGGTGACCTCTTTTTCGGGCACAAGCACGAGTAACAAAGCAATAGACACCGGCAGCATCACCAGCAATGTCCATGCTATGCCTGTCAGCACCTCTCCCGGATCTGTCCGGTCGAGCCATTCCTGGTATATCCAGATGACCACGCTCGCCCCAATGAGCCCGGCAATGGTGTACACCTGGCGTGTCGCCGTAACACTCGCTCTCGCCATGTAGTTCTCGGAGAGCTCCGCACCCCAGGCGCTGTAGGGCAGCACCATGATGGTCCAACCGAGATACACAACCATGTTCCATACCAGCATGTACCAGATATCCACAGGTGGTTCCGGCATGAAGAGCTTGTAAATGCCAAACATCATCACCGGCAACCCAATGACGAGATACGGCTTGCGCCGCCCGAACCGTGTTCGGGTACGGTCACTGATCCAACCCATCAAGGGATCAGTGATGAAATCCGTCATGCGAGAAATGAGCAGAACCGTGCTGATGGCCGCAAGGCCAAGGCCCAGTTCTCCCGCGTAGTAGGGATGCAGGAACAGCGTCATGGGATAACCGAGTACGGCAATGGGGAATCCCAGGCTGCCGTATGCAAGGAGCGTTTTGCGGTCGATGCCCCCGCGAGTGCCCTCAGCAGCCATCATCCCCCCCACGATCTTCCAGTACTATGAGGAATCTGACCCTCTTCATGGCAACGTCTCAATCGTCACATCCTCCCTGTGCAGGATGACTCTCGCATCCCGTTCCAGACTCAGCCTGACAGGCTGAACCTCCGATTCACCTGCGTAGTTAACCATTAACCAGATCTGTGTAACACGCTGCCAGGTCGCTGGATGAACAAGCGTGCGGTTGACGTTCGTGGGTATAGTGATCGTCTGGACAATAGCGTCAGCTCCCATGGACGCTCGGAAGGTCTCATCTGCAAACCAGGCCCTTGCACTTGTGGGCATGCGAGTTGCCGCAACATCGTCCAGAAGGTAGATCACTTCGATCGATGTGCCGGAACTGGAATTTGCATCCGGCTCGGCCACCACTTCTATCGAAGGCAGTGTCTGGCATCCCGCCGCTAACACAAGCACGGCTGGGAACAACATTGACCACGTGCGTATTTCAGCATAGGGGACCTTCACCGATCGTCATCCTCGAGAACGGATCGTCCCAGCGCCAGCCGGTCAGCGATACGGCCGGGCATGGTGTTCCAATAGTAAGCAAACGTCATACAGGCAATCGCCATGCCCCAGGCCCGCGCACGCAGCCACTCTGCATCATCGACCCCCATGCGTTCGCGGAACAACTGCCGCGCAGATGGGTCCAGCATTTCCCATGCACCCGAAAGATCAACGGTCGGATCACCCACGCTCAGACCACCGAAGTCGAGAACAGCCACGAGGCGGCCATTTGCGAGCAACAGGTTTTCCCTGACGAGATCCCCGTGATACCAGGCGATCTCCCCGGTGCCGTCCGCACCCGGCAGGTCCAGGGCTTCTTCCCAGACACGCAGCGCCGCATCAAGATCCAGATCCAGACCTTCGATCTTCCGGCAGGCCTCGATAGCCCGATGCATCTGATTGTCATATGCGACAAGGGGGTCGCCTCTATAACTGTGAAGAGAGCTATGAAGGCTCTTGTCCTCCGACACCCCTTCCGGAATCGGCAATGCCCGCAACGCGCGAACGACGGCCGCCAGGTCTTCAGCAAGCGGCTCCATCTCAGAGCTTTTGTCTCCCCCACCTGAATAGAGACCGGGATGTTCTCCTTCTATCCAGCGGACGATGGACCACTGCTCAGGATAGTCAAAACCTGGATTGCCGATCCCGATAATCTCAGGGACATCGACGGGAAGCTCTTTGCCGATGGCCCGGGTCCATTTGAGCTCTTTTTCGATCACCGCACCCTGGCCCGGCTGCCGTGGCAGCCGCACGAGAAATTCATCTCCGAGCCGGTATTGAACGTTGGTTGAACCCGTCGCGCGCAACGGCACTACAGGCAGGATCGCATATTCCGGAAAATCGCGTCCAACAAGATTGCGGACGAGTTCGATGTCTATTGCGAGCTCATTCCTATGCAGTTTCAGGTGTTCTGCCACGACCTGACTAATCGCGGCTAAAGCCGCTCCTACAGAGGGAACTCATGTGACCCTGACTTCGTGCGTTGCACTCCGTCCTTCTTCGATGACAAGGGCTACGCCACCACAATCCAGACTTTCGTCAATCGCCTCCAGCAGATCCCTGCCATTCGCCGATCCGATGATCCGGTTCCCATCAAATCGGAGCGACAACTCATATCGGTCGCCGAACGACCAGTCAAAGTCGCAATGCGCAAGCACGGCTTCCTCGTGGTTTACACAGACAAGCCTCAATTCCTGATCGCGGTGCAGCAGCAACCCGTAATAGCGGCGCATGCCCTGGACGCGTCCCGCGATGCCACAGGCTGCGGCCAGATGTGGTGTGATATCTGCTGTCACCGTGTAGTCCCGCCAGTCACGTGTGCCCTGTATCAGGAGACCGCGGCCCTGATTGTGAATGACTCGTATTGGTTCCTGCCACGAAAGAAATTCGTCCATGCCATTCACCCAGGCACGCCGCCACATGGTGGCTTTGTTTTCCTCACCCAGCGTCGGGCCCGTAAAGGTCACTTCTGGTCTGCCGGACCAGCTCATGCTCTCGAGGACCGTGCCCCCGGCATCTTCGGTTTCAACACCAAGCTCGAAGACCGGGTGCGCCTCAGGCGGAATCTGCAGTTGCGTGTCACCCGTGACGCAAGGGTCGCTGTATACAAACGTCGGTTGATCGTTCTCACCGTAATAAGCCGCATACAATCGAACAGGTGTGTCACCCGAAATGCGTGCCGTCAGCACCTGACCCGGGTATACCCTGGGTGATGAAAGAAGTGCGTAACCGCCCTTCTCGAAAAACTTCGCGACGTCTTTCGAAGGTGCAAAGACAGGACTGCCGAAGCGGGCTGGCTCACTTGCACTCAGCGACAGGGCGCCATCCTGATGTCGAACGACCCCCGTTCCATGTGTCACCATGAA
>JANQFF010000170.1 GCA_028277965.1 Pseudomonadales bacterium | reverse complement strand
CAATGATGTCGAGATCGAACTGTTTGAGATTGGCGTCCCCGGCCGGGCCATCGATACCTGCAGGCGCCGGATGGATGAAGAGCGGCACGTTCAAACGGGTCAGGCACTCGTAGAACGGATCGAGGGCGGGATCGTTCAGCCGCGTCCCGAAATCGGTGCCGATGTAAGGGCCGTAGAAACCAAGTTCCGTGACGGCGCGTTCCGTTTCTTCGATGGCAAAACCGACATCCTGTATTGGCACCGCGGCAAACGCGCCAAGCTGGTCGGGGTATTGGTTGACGATCTGCGACATGGAGTCGTTGTGTACCTTACAGAACCGTCGGGCATCACCCGGTTCGATGAAGTGGAAGTAGGTGAGGGGGTTGGGTGAAAGGACCTGATAATCGATACCGGCTTCCGCCATTCGCGCGAGCCTGAGATCGGGCTCCGTGAACGGGCTGCCACGATATTTCACACCGACGAGTTCATAGTCGCCAACACGGAACCGCGGTACCGTGTCTTCGGTCAGCGTTGGTCCATGTGCTCCCGCTGCACCCATGGTAGCGTCGAGGACCGCATGGGCATGCACGTCGATTGATTCGGCGGTACTGATACTCATGGAGAGTCCCTGGTTGTGCCCAGCGCCAGACCCCCGTCTACTTCGAGAACGGTGCCTGTGGTCCATTCGGCGGTGATGAAATAGGCAATTGCTTCTGCAACCTCTTCTATCGTGCCGATTCGTCCGAGAGCGTGCATATTGCGCATGCCGTTGAGACGCGCGAGAGCTTCTTCGTCAGTCGCCAGACCAGCCCGCTGATTGATCTCCGTGAACACCGCGCCTGGCGCCACACAATTGACCCGGATTTTTCGCGGACCAAGCTCAGCGGCAAGGCTTCGGGTCAGCGCCTCGATCGCACCTTTTGTAGCTGCATACGGTGAAACGGCCGGGAAGGCGCGCCGGGTGTGTATGGATCCCAGAAAGACTACGGACCCTTCGGTAGCCGCCAGATGTTCCTCGCAGAGCCCCGTCAGCAGCATTCCGGCGATAACATTGGTGCGAAAAACGTCGATGAGGGATTGTTCATCAAGATCCGCGAGTGATCCACGGTACATGTTTCCGGCATTGTTGATCAGCGCATCGAGTTTGCCGCCATGGGTAACAGATGCCTCGACAATAAGGGACCGGTCTTCATGTCTGGTGATGTCTCCCGCAATGGCGAGACAGGCGCTGCCCAGCTCGCTCGCAATTGAATCGATTCTATCCGCCCGTCGTCCGCAGATGGTGACCCTGGCACCGCGCCCGACGAGGTATTGAGCCGTACCAGCGCCGATTCCCGATCCGCCGCCGGTGATCAATATCGACATGTCTCGAAGATCACGCACGCTTCATTCCCGGGGCAGCTGTTTGAGAACGCTGTTGATCACACCACCGTCAACCGTGATGGTCTCACCGCTGATATAGGCAGCGTCGTCTGAAGCGAGAAACAAGACGACCTTAGCAATGTCCTGGGCTGTTCCGAGACGACCTAAAGGGACCGCGCCGGTGCGACGCGTGCGGACCGCGTCGTTCGCGAAAAACGGGGCGGACATGCCTGCATCGATGAAACCGGGTGCAATGGCATTGACGCGAATGCCGTACTCCCCCCACTCGACAGACATCTGCTGCGTAAGCGCCATCACGCCTGCTTTGGCGGCAACGTACGCGCCTGTGTTGGGGCTGGGGTGGATGGCGTTGATAGACGCCATGTTTATGATGACTCCGCCATTATCCAGCATGGTCCTGGCAGCAGCCTGGCCCACAATGAAAACGGCGTTCAGATTAACGTCCATGACCAGGCGGAAATCTTCAGGTGTGTGATCAATCAGAGCATCCGTCCGCAAGATGCCCGCGTTGTTGACCAGGACGTCAACGTTCCCAAACTCGCTGATCAGTTCAGCGACCCTGTCAACGTCGGTCACGTCGCCAATGAGGGCCACACCGTTCGACAACCCGTTGGCCGTTGTCTCCACCTCATCAGCGTTGAGATCGAGAACACCGACCCGGTAACCGGCCTGATCGGCGCGGCGCGCGATTTCCGCGCCGATACCATTGGCGCCACCGGTGACGAGCAGGTTCTTCATGCAGCTCTCTCGAATTGCACGGGGTACGTTCCCCAGTTGGATCGCGATGTTGTGGTGTCCGGCTGGGGCGGATTGTCGGCCATGAGAGCAGCCCCGTTTTCAATCAGTGTTTTCACGAGCAGCGTGACGATACCCAGTTGCACCGGTTTATCTGTTGTCCTGGCGTCAGGCAGGATGCCCCCGTCGAGACCGCGACCCATACACGCATGAATGCCGTATCCGAAAGAAAGACCAAAAGGCCAGATGCTGGGTGGCAGGTCACGCTCGGGATTGAATCGGTCGGCATCAGCGCCGAAAACCGATGTATCCCGGTTGGCCTCGTGCAGGTTGATCACGATCCGGTCACCCTCGCGCAGGGGCCGATTGTCGATAGCCGTATCACGGGTCGCCTTCCTCCAGGCAACGGGACTGGCCGGGTGCAGACGCAGGCTCTCGTGTACGCAACGCTGCAGGAAGAGAGGGTCTTCCAGCAAGCGGGCTCGCTTAGTGTCATCACCCGCCCAGGTGCCAATCTCGTGAAACGCATGTGTGGTCGAGTTGGCTGTACTGTGGGCGCCAGCCTGCAGGTAGAAAGCCATTTCCCTACGCAACACATCCGGGGCAAGAGGCAGCGTCTCTGACCTGGCGACGAGCATGGACAACACATCGTTCGGGAGCGCTGCACCCTCGCTGCGAAGCGCCACGCGCCGCGCGATCGATTTGCTCAGGAAACGATCCTCGAATTCCTCGAGGGCGACCGCAACCTTGCGATTGATTTCGTCGGGGTCCTGGGTTGTATGGACCTGGGTAGCGCCTGTACTGAAGATCTTGACGAGCCCGAGGAGTGACTCTGTTTCTTCGATGCTGTCCTCGTCGCGATCGATCCCAGCGAAATCTGCCGTGAGATTCATCGTTACACGATAGCCAAGCTCAACGAGATCAGCCTGACCGGCTGCCAGATACGGCGCCATCACCGGCCGCAGGGTTCTGGGAAACGTTTCTGATTCGTAGGTGCGAAAGAAACGCCGGTTGAAAACGCCGTATTCAGCGGCACGACGTTCCGCGTGGTCGGCTCCATGCAGTGTGATCAGCGCGTCTTCCATGACGAGTTTGCCGTCGTCGTATAACGCTTGAGCCAGATCGGGGTGTTTGAGTGCAGCCTGCGCACCGTTAAACGTTGTGATCTCGATACCCGTCATGACATGACGTCCCGCCAATGCAGGATTCGGCTGCCGTAGTGTGAGACCCGCCATCCTGGTGGATCGACGCGGTCCGGCAACCTCACGTGTTCGACCAGGGACCCGTCGAGATAGACCTGCTCAATACGGTCGAGATCACCGAGCAGCGACACGTCCTTGTCCACCCGACCGTCCACAACAATGAGGTCTGCGAGATATCCCGGAGCGACTGCTCCCGTTTCACCGTACAGGCCTATCCCCCGGGCAGCTTCGCTGGTCCCCGCACGGATGGCTTCCAGCGGTGAAAAACCGAGAGCGTTCACAAACACCTCGAGCTCACGGTAGTGCCATTCACCATAAGGGGTCAGCGAGAAGCCACTTTCTGTCCCGCAGAGGACAGGGACACCGGCATCCTTCGCCTTGTTCAGCATCTCGACGCTATCGTCGATTTCCTTGCGGAAAATACTCATGAGCTCGGGGGACGCGTCGATCCGTTCACCAAAATCAGCAAGATTGACCTGGAAGGTAAAAGTCGGAACAACGGGTACACCCTGATTGACGACTGCTTCGAGTGCCTCGTCGTCCATATAAGTGGCGTGCAGGATCATGTCGAAACCGGCGTTGGCCGTATCCCGAATGCTGCTGGCGCCACGGCAGTGACCCACAACGGGCACACCGAGATCGTGGGCAGTATCGGCGACAAGTTTGAGTTCGTCGAAGGTCCAGACCTGCAGCTCTCCCGGATCTTTGTGCCGCGGCGTGAGACCGGTCACGTGGACCTTGATCCAGTCGACTCCGACCTTTATCTGGCGCCTTACTTCCTGAACGATTTCCGCGTGAGAATTCACTACCTTGCCGTAACCGATCCGGCCGGCATCCGGTATGAGGCGACCGGCTGTACCCCCCACGCTGGTCAGCAGGGCGTTGCCACCGGTCGACATACGCGGACCGGGGATGATCCCTGCCTCTATGGCATCCCTGAGATCAACGCCAACCTCGAAGAGACTGTCTGCGTCGAGAAATCCGGTGACACCGGCTGCCAGCAGCTTTTGCACATTGCGCGCAGCGATAATCGCAGCCAGGCCTTCGCGATTGCGGTGGAAGAAGAGTTCATCATTGGAACTCGGTTCGTCAAAACTAATGTGACAGTGGGTATCGATGAGACCGGGCATCACAACCTTGCCGGAGACATCAACCATCTCCCCCTCGATATTGGAGCCTTCTTCGACTGTACTGATTCGGTTGCCTGATATGACGACATCCGCTGCTACAGCAGGATTGCCCAGGCCGTCGACGACCTGACCGCCTTTAAGGATGGTTGTTGTCAAATTGTCTCCCCCCGGAGCCTGAAGACTGAAGCTTCCCGTTGTTAGTGGCTGGCGCGATATGCTTCAGGCGCGCGCGCCATAAACAATACCACCACCGCGCCAATAGCAAACAGGGCCAGTGCGGTAGTGAGGTGAGTCATAGACGAGAATGAGACCTTGCAGAACTCCGTCCACTGCGCGATTCTCCGCTCCATGGATGCTATCAACATTGCCGGTATTGGAATTCTGCTCGCCAATTTGTGGGCCATTATCCGCACCGTGCGCAGCGACGCTGACGTTCAGAAGAAAGTGCTGTGGGTGGTGTTTGTACTCGTCGCGCCGTTTGTTGGCGTTGTGGCCTGGATCATTTTTGGACCGAGCTGAAGTACTCCGACCAAACAGCTAGGTTAGCTGTTCACGACAATCGCGGCTGAAGCCGCTCCTACAGAGGTAGGAAGTTTGCTCTGTAGGAGCGGCTTCAGCCGCGATTTCTTCATTCTTCAGGTTGATCCAGGTATTCACTCAACCCGTACCCCACCCGCTCCCCGTCAAGGGTGTATTCCGTCATGCCTTCGCCGACATGGGTCTGGGCGCCTTTGCGCCTGTTGCGCAGGGGGATGAAACTCATGACCCGGCCTTCCAGCGTCCGCTTGCGCCCGTCTTCGAGTACCAGTTGTGCCGTGAGCGACTTGTGGAACTTTGAATCACCCTCGTATTCCGTTTCCAGCGTTGCTTTTGTGATTCGGACGAGATCCTGACCCTCGTGGAAAAGCCCTCCGCCTTCACCTTTCCCATTGGTGCGGACAATCATGCCGAGGTCGTCACCAAAGTTACCTGTAATCCACCGGTAAGAGGGTGTGGCCTGCCAGTAGCGCGGACCCCAGGAATGATCCCGCAGCCCCCAGCCGTTGAAGTCTAGCTTCACCCCGTCGAGTGATATGGATCCACCGACTTTCATGTGCTGTTCAGTGTGGGCGCGAGCAAACTGGTTGCCGTCGTCAGGGTCGCCCACGTGGCCGTACAGAGGGCCAACGGCATCGTGGATGAGATCGATTTTGAGTGTCTGGTAGGGGTTATTCTTGAACGCTTTGCCGGGGTCGGCCATTGCGCGGGGATCTTCGAGATAGACCGCCGGGCCTTCGAAGAACGTGTGAATTTTCTCTCCGGGTTCGAGGACATCGATCTTGAGACCCCCTGCGTTCCAGCCGTTGTTGTGCTCGATGTCGGGTTTGGCGTAGTTGAAAGCCGCTGATCCGTCAGGATTCCAGACGATGACAGTCATCTCCGCATACCCCTCGTTCGCCCGGTTACCCATGCGTACAAAACCGCCACGGTTCTGTTCACGGTCGAAGAAATTGAAGTAGACGGACTCGTTGAAGCTTTCTTCAGGACCGAGTTCGTGGGTGTTGTCGTCTTCAGCTTCGATGTTGCCGTAGATGCGGATGCCGTTTGGCGTTGATTTCATGCTAGCCTCGCGCGGTCCCTGATTGAGGCTGACATGTTAGCGTGTATTGGCGAGTGTATGCTCGAATTCTCTAACCAGGACGGTGAGACCTACCGTCTCGGCTACGGTGGTGATGTGTTCAACACGGCCGTCTACGCAGTACGAACCGGCGTACCGTGTGCGTTTTTGTCAGCGACCGGGGACGACAGGATGAGCCGCTACCTGCTGGCGTCCTGGGAGGGCGAAAGTGTCGATTGTTCGGATGTCCGTATCGTTCCAGGCACCTCCCCCGCGCTTTACGTCATCGACAACGACGAGAGTGGTGAGAAGCAGTTCAGTTACTGGCGCGATGCTTCCCCTTACCGGCGCATGTTTGAACCTGGTGAGTACAGGGACACATTTGCGCAGCGTCTCAGGCGCTTTGACGTGCTCTACTTTTCAGGCATCAGCCTGGCTGTTCTGGAAGAGGAAGACCGGCAATGGTTGCTGGATGCGCTGAAAACACGCAGAGGTGACTGCAGAATCGCTTTTGATCCGAACTATCGGGCTCGCCTGTGGCCACAGGGCGATGCGGGTGAATGGTTTGCAAAAGCTTATGAGTTGGCGGATATCGCCCTGCCTTCACTGGAAGACGCCAGCGAAATCGAGGCAGGTATCACAGCCGAGCGACTGGCGGCGGAAATCAGGTCCGAAGAGGTTGTGGTCAAGATGGGTACTGATGGTGTGTATGCACGGGTGTTGGAGGAGCAACTGAAAGTTGCTGTTCCCGACGTTCAGGCGGCGGTGGACACAACCGGTGCAGGCGATGCGTTCAACGGAGGTTACCTGGCGGCGCGTCTGTTGGGACGCTCCCCTGAGGAGGCGATTGATATAGGCCAGAGCCTATCCGCCCGTGTGGTCTGTCATCGGGGAGCCATTGTGCCGAGGGAGGTGACGGATGATTGACGTTTCCACGTTTGTAGCAAAAAGCGGGGGAGTGGTACCAGTCATCACCCTGAACTCGGCGGATGTGGCTCCGGATCTTGCTGACGCCCTCCATGAAGGGGGTTGCGGCGTTCTGGAGATCACCCTGCGCACGCCTGCCGCTCTCGGTGCCATTCAAAAAATTGCAGAGGACCGCCCCGGGATCATGGTTGGCGCGGGTACCGTGCTGACTGACCAGGATGCTGAAGCGTCTGTCGCAGCAGGTGCCGATTTCCTGGTGAGCCCCGGCTTCTCGACAGCCGTCCATGAGGTGGCGTCAGCAACGGACACCCTGTATCTCCCGGGCGTAGCGACAGTGACAGAAGCCATGACCGCATTTTCCCGGGGATATACCTTCCAGAAGCTGTTCCCGGCTGAGGTTGTGGGTGGGGCTGCTCTCATACGGGCGCTTGGCTCCGTGCTTCCAGAGGTCAGATTCTGTCCCACCGGGGGCATTGACGCTGACAACTACCTGGACTACCTGGCCCTGTCCAATGTCGATGTGGTTGGTGGCAGCTGGCTCACGCCTGGCGATCTCGTTGATGCAGGCAAGTGGGCGCTTGTGACTCAGCAGACCCGAGAGGTGCTCGAGCAATATCCCCGTAGTTGACATAAAACTGTCAAGTGGCAAAATGGCCTGACCAATTGGCCAATTCCAATGGGAGGGGATATGTTTGGAAAGCGACTTTTGTCGGTTGCTCTGGTTTTGCAATTCACTGCGCTGGTATCAGGTACAGCGGGCGCTCAGGAAAACGTGCTGGTCATTGATGAAATTGTCGTGACCGCAACAAAAAGGGCGCAAAGCGTTCAGGATGTGCCGGTGGCCGTAAACGCGGTCGATGCCGACACGATCGAGGCGATGCAGATCGATGAATTCACCGACCTCACCCGTATCTCACCGTCATTGACGGTCAGTCAGGGTGACTGGGATACGAACAGTGGATTCAACCTCAGGGGTATCGGCACCAACGTCTTCAGCATCAATATCGAGCCGAGTGTCTCCATCATCATCGACGATGTACCGTTGGTCCGGTCTGCTCAGGCATTTACGGATCTTCTGGATATAGAGCGTATCGAAGTCCTACGGGGCCCGCAGAGCGGGCTGTTCGGCAAGGCTGCTTCCGCCGGTGTGATCAATGTCACTACACAGGGTCCGGGAGAAGAATTCTCTGGCCGTGTGCGGATTGGTGCCACAGACGACGACGAAACCTCCTATGCGGCAACGTTTGGCGGGCCCTTATCAGATGTGTTGGGATTTCGTCTGACCGGTTTCGCGAAAGATCGCGAAGACGGCCACATAAAAAACCTCTTCAGTGGCGATGATGTAAACGGCAGTGAGTCCAGCGGCGCACGTGGGAAACTTGTCTGGGATCTGACTGATACAGTTAGCGCAACCCTGAGTGGCGAGTTTGCCAATTCTGAAACGACCTGCTGTAACCAGTCATTCCGGGAGCTGACTCCAGGGGCTGCGTTTCTTGGTCTGATACCGGCAGCAGCGGTCCTCGGCGGCCTGGAAGTCGATGAAGAGAACGACGAGGTCCTTCGGGACGATCAGACATCGACCGAAGCCGACAGCTGGGCGTCCAGTTTGAGGCTCAACATCGACATCGGAGAACACGAACTCCTCTCCGTCACCTCGTTGGCGGAGTGGGAATATGACGTGTTCACCGACGTTGACGGAACGGCCTTCGACATTCTCGGTCTTTTTACCGGCGGTGCGGCGTCAGGCGGGATCAACCAGGGTGGCAGTTTCGATCTCGAATCTTTTGCGCAGGAATTCAGGCTGCTGTCACCGCCGTCTGAGAGTTTTGAGTATGTGATTGGACTTTTCTACGGTGATGTCGACTATGGGCGCGACTTCAATCGTGGACCCCTGTTCGCTGCAAACTGGGTTGCCGACACAGGCACAGAGACGATGGCGCTCTTTGGCCAGGCGACGATTGGCCTTTCAGAAGACACGGACCTGATACTGGGTTTGCGTTTGAACCGGGAGGAAGTGACCCACAAGTTCAATAACCTGATCAGCGGGTTGTCTTTCTCAGGATCGGATACCGAAACCGCGGTACCCGGCAAAATCGGTATCCAGCACTATGTCAACGATGACGTCATGCTGTTTGCAACCTATTCGGTTGGCTACAAGGGCCAGGGCTATGACATCTCCAGTTCCTTCAACCTCAATACGCAGGAAAACCCGGTTGGATCGGAGGATTCGGACTCGATCGAGCTTGGCATGAAAGCCACGTTCTGGGATGGACGCCTGCAGTTCAATCCAACGATCTTCTACGCCACTTACGATGACTTTCAGGCACAGCAGGCGCGCATTGTCGGTGGTGTGGTTGAGCTGGGCATCGCCAACGTGGGTGAACTTGAAACCTACGGCATTGAAATCGACTTTCAGGCGCTCCTGACCGAAAACCTGCGTCTGGTCGGTGGCATTGCCTATACAAATGCCGAGATCGAGGAATTCAGCGGGGCAGATTGCTGGACGGGTCAGACCGCGTCGATGGGCTGTATCGTCAATCCAGTCACCATGCGTGGAGCGCAGGACCTCGGTGGTGAAGACCTCAACAACTCGCCGGACTGGAAACTCACGCTGAGTGCGGAGTACTTCCTTCCAATGCCGGACATGCCGTTTGATGCGTTCTTCAACGCCTCTTTTCAGTACCAGGATGACGTCAACTTCTCGTTGCTGGCGGATCCGGGGGCGGTGCAGGAAAGCTACGGCATCGTGAACCTGAGCGTTGGGCTTGTTGGCAATGGCGACAACAGGTTCAGCGTAACGGCGTTTGTCAATAATGCCTTCGACGAAGAGTACGCAGCAGGTATCGGTAATACCGGAGCGTTATGGGGTAATGCGCCTGTATACATTCAGAACTACCCCCGGGAAGCTAACCGCTATGCCGGAATCCGGGTAGGATTCGAGTTCTAGAGTATTGGGGTAAACATGCGCAGACGGTCGTTTATAAAGCTGGGAGCGGCCACCATGGCTGCTCCCAGCCTTTCGGTAGCAGGCTTTGCGCAGGCAGAAGGAGGCCGTACGTTCACAAATTTTGGTGTTCAGCTGTCCACTTTGACGCGGCTCATGATGGCGGATTTCGAGGGTACGCTCGCGAAGGTTGCCGAGATCGGGTATACGCAGATCGAATTCTCAGCCATGGGCTTCCTCGGGCGCAGCGTCGATGAGATCCGGGTATTGCTGGACCGGTACAGCCTCGCCGCCCCCGTTGGCAGGGTGACACCGGCTCTGCCCGAGAATTTCATGACCTTACCCCCGGGTGAGGCAATGCAGATCTATCGGGAGCGGGGGAAATCCGAGCACCTCAAGGATAACGTCGCTCACTCGCTTGAAGGCGCTGTCGCGCTGGGTCAGAAGTACCTCAATCTGCCAGCCCTCATGCCTGACGAGTTTCAGACCCTCGACCAGGTAAAAAACAATATCGACCGGCTGAATGAAGTTGGGGAGATGTGTGCGAAAGAAGGTGTGCTCTTCGGCTACCACAATCACAACTGGGAACTGGCTGAGATCGAAGGTCAGATTCCGTATGACCTTATGCTCGAGGGTACGGGAGACGGCACCGTCGGCTTCCAACTCGACACTTACTGGATTGTCAAAGGTGGCGGAAGCCTGGATGACTATCTTTCCCGCTTTCCGGGCCGTTTCCCGAGTTGTCACCTGAAGGACATCGATGATGAGGGTGATTTCGAGGATGTCGGGTCGGGACAGATCGACTTTGCTGCGTTCATTCCCGCAGCTCAAAGCGCAGGCGCCAAATACTTCTTTGTCGAAAGAGACAATCCACCCGATCCCGAAGGTTCCGTCCGGCGGTCGTTTGACTACCTCAGCCAACTGAAGATCTGATGACGGCCTGGCATTTCACCCGCCTGGCGCTGATCTGTTGTTGGCTCCTTTTTCCGGTTGAGGTTTTTGCTGAAGCTGAAGAAAAACCCTTTTATCTCACCCTTGACCCGCCACCGGCACCGGAACTGTCGCCGCGGGAAGCGCTGGCGTCCTTCACGCTGGCGCCCGGGTTTACCATTGCACCGGTTGCGGTGGAGCCCCTTGTTGAAGATCCCGTTGCAATTACCTGGGATGAGGCTGGCAACCTTTATGTCGTCGAGATGCGCGGGTTTATGCCGGATGCCTATGGTCATGGTGAGGACGAACCGGTCGGCATGATCGTGCGGCTGATCGATGAGAACCGTGATGGTATTTACGACAAGCGTGAGGTCCTGCTCGATAGCCTCGTGTTACCCAGGGCCGTGGCCGTGGTCAATGAAGGTTTGCTCGTGGGTGAGCCACCCCATTTATGGCTCTGCCCCGGATCCAATGGTTGGCGGAGCATCGACTGCAGCCGGAAAGTGAAACTTGGTGAATACGGAAACCAGCCGGGTTCGGTAGAGCATGCGGAAAACGGTCTCATCCTTGCGCTCGACAACTGGATGTACAGTGCCAAATCCGAAAGGCGTTTGAAGGTCAGCGGCGGAGAGCTGGTCGTTGAACCAACACTCTTCCGCGGACAATGGGGGATCGCCCAGGACAATCTGGGACGCCTTTTTTACAACACCAATTCCAACCTGCTCATGGGTGACAGCTATGACGCTCAACCCGTGATTGCCACAAAGACGTCGGCTGCCCCCGGGCTGAGTGCGCTGGTGAGTGAGAACGACGAGATGTTTGCTGTCAGGGTCAATCCCGGGGTAAACCGGGCCTACGTCCCGGGTGTACTCAAGCCTGATGGGCGGCTAAACCGGCCAACTTCAGCGAGTGGTATGGCGATGTACCGGGGAGATCAGTTTGGTTCGGGGTTCGAACGGGATGTTTATGTCACTGAACCGGCGGCCAACGCGGTTGCGAGGCTGCAGGTCAGCTACAACGGTCTGGAGATCAGCTCCGAACATGTCACCTACCCGAATGCCGAGTGGGGCCAGGTGGAGTTTCTCGCGTCGACCGACGAGCGGTTCCGACCGGTCAACGTATACACGGGACCGGATGGTGCCCTCTATATAGTCGACATGTACCGCGGAATCATCCAGGACCATATTTTTCTGACGGACCAGCTGCGGGATCAGGCTCTGGAAAGGGGTCTGGATAAACCACTCGGCCGCGGTCGGATCTGGCGGGTGCGCCGGGAAGAAAGGCCGGTGAGCGGGGATCTGGAGATTCCCAACGGCACGGCTGAGCTGGTTGAAATGCTCGGACATCCTAATGGATGGCATCGGGACACCGCGCAGAGATTGCTGTTGGAAACCAGGCGAGCACGCCGGTCTCTTGAAAGAGCCTTGAAGGAGGGCTCGGAGCTGCAACAGGTTCATGCCATCTGGACACTGGCAGGCCGGGAGGAACTCGACACGAAGCTGACCCACCTTGGCCTCGCTCAGCAGTCTGTGGATGTGCGTCTGGCTGCCCTTCAGGCTGGTCACAATGTTCTTGAAGCAGGTGATCTGCTGGCTCTGATTGGACAGTCAGAGGATGTGCGGCTGACTCATCATGCGATTCTCTATCTGGCGCCGCATAACCGGAATGAGGTCGTCGAAGAGCGGCTTCTGGCACTCTTTGCAGACGCCACAGATGACGCCTACCGTAAAGTAGCGGTACTGGCTGCAGCCCGCGGGCGTGAAGTTGTGTTTCTGGAACGCTGGCCGGATGGGGGCGCAGCGGACCTGCCCGGCAGACTTGCCGCCCAGGCATTGCGGGTCGATCCGGATTCGGGCGGAACTCTGCTTGATGTTGTGGCAGGGCGAGTGGGAGCTCAGGAATTCCAACAGGCTGTGCTCGATGGGGTTTTCGCTGTGACCCGTGACCGGGATTTCGAGCGTGTGATGTTGAGTGAAGCTCACTCGATCTTCGATTCAGAAGACGAGGCGTTGTGGCAGGCGCTCGGGAACGCCCGTCGGGCATTTACCTGGCCGGGAGACGACCTGGCTGCCAACGCCAAACCGTTGACGCCGATTCAGGAACAAGCACGTCAACGTGGGGCGGAATACTATTCCGCACGTTGCGCAACCTGTCATGGTGAAGATGGTCTCGGGATCGGATCGCTTGCACCAAGGCTGGCTGATTCTGAATGGGTCACCGGTCCGAGCGAACGCCTCGCCAGAGTCATCCTGCACGGTCTTAAAGGCCCGATCAGTGTGGGTGACGAAGCCTGGGACGGCGTCATGCCCGG
>JANQFF010000109.1 GCA_028277965.1 Pseudomonadales bacterium | reverse complement strand
ACTCTGTAGGAGCGGCTTCAGCCGCGATTCTTTGAGCTTGGAATGTGTTCTCGGCATCCCTGCCGGATTATTTTCAGTTTGTACAAACCCCAGGGCGCGCATCACCGCGAATCGCCGTTAGGCGCTTCGCTGCTTGCCCGTCCGGTGCTGTGCACCGGACCCAAACGGCCCTGAGTATTCAAACCCGAACAGATCAACATAAAACTCTGCAGACGCTTTGTTGTCGTGTGCTGGAACGATCGTGTGATTGAGTTCGATAGTCATAGTAACTCCTGGATGATCAGGCTTGTTTCACGGCTCCCTGCTGGATGAGACCCTCAGCTTCTTCAGCAGAAAAACCAAGCTCTTCGAGGATCGTTGAACTGTGTTCTCCCCACACTGGGGCGGGTGACAGGTTAAGGTCGGTGCCAAACTGGGCAGCGCGAGAACGCGGATGCCGGTAACGCCCCGCGATTGGGTGGTCGCTCTCCTGAACGGTTTGCGTGGTTCGCACGTGCTCGTTGTCGAAAACCTGAGTGGGATCGAGGACGGGTGCGGCGGGGACGTCAGCCTCGAGCAGGCGTCGAACGACTTCCGTTGTTGAATAAGCTGAAGCCATCTCGTCTATCCTGTCATACCACTCGACAATGTTTGTCGCGCGACCGGCGGTGGTCACCAGCCGTTCGTCCGCAAAAATGTCAGGTCTTTCCAGAGCCTCACAGGCTGACGCCCACTGGGCATCTGTGCCAATAGCGATGCTGACCCAACCATCTTGAGACGTGTACAGACGATATGAATCCAGGAGATTTGGCAGGTGATTGACGTCTTCGTTGTCTGTGAGAGTGCAGTGCATCATGACGTCTGGCCAGACATACGCTATGTTGGCGTCGAGCATGTTGGTTTCAATGTGGCACCCTGTTCCGGTACGGCCACGCTGGACGAGAGCCGCCATGATTGCCTGAGCGTTGTTGTAAGCCCCGATCTTGTCTGCGGCCATGGCGCGTATCAGGCTTGGATTGCCATCGACTTTCTGGGCACCTGCCCAGCCTGCCAGTGCCTGGATCAATGGGTCATAAACCGGCTGATCGGCGTAAGGACCGTCCGGTCCAAAGCCCGATGAGGCGCAGTAGATGAGCGACGGATTTGTCTTGCTGAGCGTGTCGTACCCGAGCCCCAGACGATCCATGGTCCCGCTGCGATACCCATCAATCAACACGTCAGCGTCTGCAACCAATTGCAGGAGAACACCTTTGCCTTCGTCAGACTTCAAATTGATCGCAATTGATCGCTTACCGGCGTTGGCATTCAGGAACCATCCGCCCAGGCCGTTTTTACTCGTTCCATAGAAACGCAGCAGATCCCCGGTCTGAGTGTCTTCGACCTTTGTGACCTCAGCACCGTAGGAAGCCAGCAATTGGGTCGCCTGAGGCACGGCAATCATGTTCGCAAGTTCGAGAACGCGGATACCGCTCAGCGGAGCTTCAGCCATATCGTTACTCGATGATCAGGGGCACATCTGCTGCAACGGATTCACCACCATCCGCAGATCGTCGGATTGCGGTCTCTTGTATCCAGTCGCAACCGGCTTCCAGCAGAAAGGATCCCATGCGGACGCGCCCGGCATTGGGATCATCGACATTCACCGGTACCTTTCCTGTGTCTCGCAGTGTCTTGGCAGCCTTAAGCAGCTGGCGTCTGACAGCGATCACAAACACATCGGATGTACCCAGGTGTTCCTGGGTCCTGTCGTAGAGGGGTTCTCCCTCCGCATTACACATGAGTTCCGTCATGGCCCTGTCAGGCAGATTCATGACGAATGGGATGCCACAGAACATCCGGTCTTTCTGTACTTTCCGGTCCAGCCAGTAATCGTTGCGTTTGTTGGCGACGGTCATGAAATACGACCTTGGATCGTGGGTGCGTTCAATGTAGCCACCCACTTCGTCAAACCCGTGCTCCATGGTGTGATCCATTCCTTCGGGGACGGGATGATCCGGGAAGGCAGCCTGGGTAATCAGCATCGCATGGTGATCATCCAGAGGTACAAAGGATCTGAAGTTGACCGCGGGACCTGCGGAAATCATCGTGAAAAACGGAAATATGAACTGGTTGATACGGTGCCATTCCTGCCCGTCCTGCATGTGACGCATGGCGGAATAGAAAGCACCGTAATCGGTCCGGTGTACGTCGAAAATGGGCGGTTTTGGATCCGGGTTATAAAATCCGTGTGTGCCGAGCGGGGGTGGAGGTGCGTCTTTGCTCAGGCGTTTGTGGACCCAGTCCAGATGGATGGAGTCGAGGTCACCTTCCATATTCTGGACCCAATTGGCTTCTTCCATCATCACGTTTGGTTCGGACACGTGATCATACGGAAGGGTATTTACTTCATAGTTAGGGAACGGCGGAGGGGTATCCCTCTCACCCATGTAGATCCACACCATCTTGTTGACGTCTCGACACGGGTAGGCGCGTGCGCGGACCTTGTTGATGAAGGTACTACCCTCGGGTTCCGTCGGCATGTCGACACATTTGCCTGTGACGTCGAACTTCCATCCGTGATACGGACAGCGGATACCTGCGCTCTCGTTTCGCCCGAAATACATACTCGCGCCACGGTGCGGACAGGCTTCAGCAAGCGCACCCACGTTGCCATTGCTATCGCGGAACATGACCAGGTCTTCTCCGAGCAGCCGCATGCGTTTTATGTCGCCATCTGTTTCCGGAAACTCGCGGCTGGGCAGGGCGGGAAACCAGAATTCGCGAATCAGGTTACCCATTGGCGTGCCGCGTCCAACACGGCAAAGAAGTTCGTTGTCTTCGTGGCTCAGCATGATCTCTTCCCCCGAAAATAATGCTGGTGGATCGAGATTAGCTGATCGGTGGTATCCGCGTCCAACCGGTCGGAATAGCCAGCCGGGTTAAACGCCCTTGTCGAGTTTCCGGTAGAGCACGTAGCTGTAGACAACCAGACCAATCGCCACACCCAGCGAAGCTATCAGAACGATGCCAAGTGTCGTAGCGGCGGATCCGAACAACGAGGTCAGGATGAGCGTAATGCCGATCAACA
>JANQFF010000158.1 GCA_028277965.1 Pseudomonadales bacterium | reverse complement strand
CAGACCGGAATCCTGTTCCGGCTCAGTGGCGCTGTTCTCTGGATTGTCGGAAGTGTGTTCTGACATAAGACATTGTTACTGCTAACTGCTGAATTGAGTGTGTCTAGAATTGCTCTATTTCGGCAGCATATATATCAGCCAGAATTTCCCGCCACTGGGCATATTGCTCTTCTACCGTACCGGTGAGCGTGATTGTACGATCCTCGAGATTGATTACTCGCGGAGCAACCTCGTTCTCCAGAGACTGACCAAGCTCTTCCAGCGCCTGCACATGCATGCGTGCTTCGGCCTGCTTGTCGAAACCGCTCTTAATGAGATAGGCACCGGCACCCACACCGATAGCACCCCCTGCCTGGGTAGCGTAGTTGCCGCCATTGGTAGCCGCCGCCAGGCCGCCCAGTACAACCGCGGTGCCGGCGATGAAACGGCGCCGTGCCGAGTCACGCAGCTCCCGCAGAGTCATGGTTTCGGCATAGCTCTGTTCGCGCCAGGAGTCATAGGGCAGGCGCATTTGGCGGGTGTAGGTAGCGTAGTAGTCCTGCACGGTATCGATGAACATGAAGTCACGCTCACGGATGTCCCGCACCCGACCGAGCAGAGGGTCATTGGCTGCCGGCAGGGAAGAGATCTGATAATGGCCGTCGCGATTCACGCTCAGGTAGTTGTCAAAGGCTTCCGGTGAAAAGCGCCGCGCAAACAATAATTCCGAGACGGTACGAATCTCGGTAATCATGGCATCTGAAATGTTGCGCTCACGATAGGCAAGCAGATCGTTGGCGATGTTGTTGTATATCACCTGAAAGGGATCATTCTGCTGGCGCAGGGTAGGCTCATAGGCGAACTCGCTAATGACTTCGTCGTAGTCCCTGGTGTACCACTCCTGTCCGGTGGCATCAGTCACGGTGACACGCATGATCATCTGTTCGCCATTGGACAGCAGGATGGTGCCGTCAACAATCACATCCATGGGGCTGAGGTCGTTGGGTAGCACTCTGACGATGCCCCAGTTACCGGAGCGCTGCAGTGTTTCCGACAACAGGAAGGGAGCATAGCGAGATTCAGCTACGCGAATCTGGCCATTGGTCAGCTCTTCATCCTGTTCCGAAAGTTCATCGAGGCCCGGATCGAAAATCCGCACGCCCACGTCCAGAAGATATTCTTCCGGGACGTCCTGGCTGGCGGAAATCACCGGGGTGTATTCCGTAGTTTTAACCGTGTGACTCTCACACGCCGCCAGGAAAGCTGTCAGAAACACCAAACCAGTAAGATGCTTCAACGAGTAGTTCATTAGTCGTTACCTATACCTGTGTAGTTTCTATACTCTTCCCAGAGCGCTTCGCGTAGCTCCGGGTCCGGCTCAGTCATCGCCGCTTCACGAATCTGCCGCGCCACCACATCATCATCCCTGCCGCTGGGAATATCT
>JANQFF010000122.1 GCA_028277965.1 Pseudomonadales bacterium | reverse complement strand
GATCTGCGACTGTCCGGTGTCTTCGTCGACCTTTATGTCACAGATGTGCACGGCGAAACTCGGCGAGATGTCGGGCTGGACCGACAGCGAGCCTGTTCCGGTGATGGTGCCGCCCGTATAGGGCGCCTTGCGGCATATTGCGGCAATGGACAAACGGTCCCCGTTGTCGGGATTCACGGCCTCACCCTGATCCCACTCCACACGGTCCGGCGTAATGTTCCATCCGGAAGCCGCGCGTTCACGAAGCTGCTTCAGAACGTCGTCGACCGCGATCAGAACTGCCTGGCCGCCGACATTGACGGTGCGGCTGCCCCCGGAGACGAAGTTGTATCCGGTCGACTCCGTATCACCCACCGACGCGTGGATGTTCTCGACACTCATGCCGAGACGCTCTGCCGCAATCATGGCGAGCGTGGTTCGGGTCCCGCTGAGATCAACGGCCCCGGTGATCAGGTTTGCCGTTCCGTCGGAGTTCATTTTGATGACCACGCTGGAAGGTCCGCCGCCGTTGTGCCAATAAGCGGCGGCCAGCGCCCGGGACTCGCCGGGTTTAACCTCACTCAGATAGTGTTCAGAGTCGGCGGCAGCCTGCAGACACTCTTCAAATCCGATCTTGCGGAAAAGACCGACCGAGCCGGGATCACCTTCGACAACCGCATTTTTCTGCCTGAGCTCAATTGGATCCATATCCAGTTTCTTCGCAAGCTCGTTCATGAGCACTTCGGTGCCGAGGGTGACTTGCGGTCCACCCGGACCACGATAAGCACGTACCATCGGTTTGTTCGTCAGGACCGCGCGACCATTGACCTCGACGTTGGGAATTCGGTAACAACGGAAAATCGTGTCCATACCCCCGTGCAAAGGCGCGCCTGGAAAGGCCCCTGATTCGAAACTGAAGTCAGCTTCAAAAGCGGTGAGGGTACCGTCTTTTTTCGCGCCGATTTTGTAGTGTCCTTCGAAAGCGGCGCCCGGGCCTGTGCGTCGAAACACCTCCTCTCGACTCATGACGCACTTCACGGGCCGACCTGCTTTTTTCGAGAGCAGCAGGGCAATTGACTCGATGTACGGACTGCCCTTGCCGCCGAAGCCACCGCCAATTTCAGTCGGGACGACGTTGAGCTGTGAAAGTTCCAGACCGAGGGTCCGCGCGACGTTCGCCTGCACGATGAAGTGCCCCTGGGTTGTCGTCCAGATCGTGGAGACGTTGGTGTCCTGGTAGTCGGCCAGGCACGCCGGTGGTTCGATATAGCCCTGGTGAGCGGTTGGGACCCAAAAATCTTCTTCCAGAATGATGTCGGCTTCAGCGAATCCCGCAGCGATATCCCCTTCACTGATCTTTTCAGTGGCATAGACGTTGGACGCGGGTGGTTCGTCCAGGAAGTCGTGCAATACAGGCGCACCATCGGCCATTGCAACTTTGGCATCGGTGAGCACGGGCAGAGGTTCGTATTCGACCTTGATGAGGTCGAGCGCAGCTTGTGCAACGTGACCGCTGGTTGCGGCGACCGCGGCAACCGTCTGGCCGTGGTAAAGCACTTTGCCCCGTGCCATGTTGTCGTTGATCCAGGGGCCAATGCCGGACATGTCAGCCTTTGGAAAGTCCTCGCCCGTGACGATGGCCTTGACACCGGGCAGGCTGGCCGCTTCTGAAGTATCGATGTTGAGGATTATTGCATGAGCATAGGCGCTCCCCAGGAGCCGCGCGTGGAGCATGTCCGACTGGTATATGTCAGCACCAAATTTCGCCTTACCCTTCACCTTGTCGACCCCATCCGGTCGAGCGGCATCTTGACCGATGGATCGGAACAGATCTGTGACTCTTGCGTCGTTACCCAAGACGGTGCTCCCGTAAATCTTAAGCTCAAATTAGCAAGATCCATACCACGCGGGAAATGCTGCTCGGTTGGTCTATGTGTCCTCATTGAAGACGATCGGTGGTGAGGCTGGCTGCGGTGCAGACACCCAGGCTGTACGACGATGAATAACCGTCGAGGTGGCTACGATTTCTTTGAGAGCAGCATTGGCACAAGAATTGCTCGCTGACAGGGAGGCAAGGTAATGACGAACCGGGGTTGCGATGAGCTACAGGGAAATCACTTACGCGGAAGAAGGTGTGATTGGAACGATCACGCTCAATCGACCAGACAACGGCAACATGTTCACGGAGACCATGTGCCATGAGATTCGTGAATGCATCAACGACATCCGTCGGGAGACGCGTACTCGGGTCATCGTTCTCACCGGCGCGGGTGACCGGTTCTTCTGCATCGGGGGAGACAAAACGGGTATGGAGGATACGAAACTCTATGCCGGAGTATTGCCTACCCTCGAGATGTATGAAGCGATCGACCGATTGCAGAAACCCGTCATTGCCAGTGTCAACGGGTTTGCCGTTGGTGGTGGCAATGTGCTGCAGGTTGTTTGCGACCTCACCATTGCCAAAGAGACGGCGATCTTTCGCCAGGTTGGTCCAATGATGGGCTCGTTCGATGCGGGGTATGGCACCTGGTACCTGGAAGACCTGGTCGGCAAGAAGAAAGCCAAAGAAATGTGGTACACGAATCAGAAATTGTCTGCCCGGGAAGCCCTGGACATTGGCCTCATCAACCGGGTTGTGCCGGATGCGGAGTTGGCGGAGATGACCCGGGAATTTGCACTGGAAGTGGCCGATCGCGGGGCATTTGCGCTCGCCTCGATCAAAGGCGCGTTCAATGCGCGTCACGGAGGTGTTTCAGGTCTGTCCCGAGTCTCCCATGATCTTCTGTTGCCGCAGTATCTGAGTACGCCGGAAGCGAAGGAGCTCAAAGCGAGCTTTGATGACCGGCGCAAGCCCGATCCGGACGTCATCGGCCGATAGGCGGGCCGGAGGTCCCGAGGATGCGACCTTATCTGACCCTGCACCACCCCCGGTCGGCCAGACGTTATTACGACTTCGGGCTTTGGGCTGAAGATACGTTTTATTCGCTGTTAGCGGATCGAGCGGATGCAACGCCGAATCAGATCGCCATTAGAGATGGATCGACTCAACTCACCTGGCTTGCCCTCAAAGCCCGGGTCGACGCGCTTGCTGATGATTTTGTCAGTATCGGTTTGCGGAACGGGGAGCGGGTCTGTGTCTGGCTCTCCAACCGCAGCGAAGCGGTGATGACGTTTCTTGCCTGCAATCGTGAGGGGCTGGCGTGTAATCCCTCGATGCACGAAACGTTTACGTGTAGCGAAGTTACGACCTTGTTGAAGCGCCTGGAGGCACGGGTTCTTGTGACCGAACCGGGATGGGGAGCTGACCGGGAGGACGTTGATCCGAGTGCTCTATTGGGTGCGGTGCCGTCGCTGAAGAAGGTCTACGAGCCCGGGCATTTTCCGACTCACATACTCTCACACGATCGCGAATTGCCCCGTGACCCGGATGCAGTGGCGTATCTTGCGTTTACGTCGGGTACGACGGGTGAACCCAAATGTGTGATGCACTCGAGCAACACTCTGCTTGCAAATGCGCGAGATCTTGTCCGGGATTGGGCTGTGAGCACTGATGAGGTCATGCTGTCGTTGAGCCCTCTCTCCCACCACATGGCGTGGGTCGCGGTTGCGCAATGGCTGCTCTGTGGGTGCCAGCTCGTAACCAACGACCCGGCTCGTGATCAACATGCGCTCGACTGGGTTCTGGCAACCGGCGCAACCTATGTCATGGGTGTGCCGACCCACGCGATCGATCTCCTCGCTGAGATGAGGAAGCGAGGCCTCCATGAAATGGGCTCCGTACATACGTTTTGCCTGGCGGGTGCGCC
>JANQFF010000481.1 GCA_028277965.1 Pseudomonadales bacterium | reverse complement strand
CGTCGTACTTCAGCCGCGATCTCTTCCAGCGTCCGACTAACAGCCGCAACCGAAAACAGCTCATCCGCCCTCTGCCTGCCGCGCGTTCTAATCTCGGCATTGTCCGCAGACCTGGCTCTTTCCAGTGCCGCGCTAAATCCGTCCGCCGTGTCTGTTTCAGCGTAGAAGCCGAGATCTCCCAGGATAAACTCAGGCCCATGTCCCCGTTTGCAGACGACAGGGACGCCTGCATCCATCGCCTCGAGGATGACAAGGCCGAAAGGCTCTGCGCTCGCGGCGTGTAACAGAACATCGAACGCATTCATCTTTGTCCGGGCGTCTGCGACTTTACCCGCAAACGATACACCTTCCCCGCAGCGCGCCTCGAGAGACGAACGTTCCGGGCCTTCACCGACATAAGTCAGCGTTGCTGATGGTTCCGTTTCCCTGAAGCGGGTAAACGCATCCAGCGCCAGCTGCGGTCGCTTTTTGTAATGCAGGCGACCAACAACACCAACGGCGAATACATCATTGGGGATGCCAAGCACGTTCCTGGCACTGCTCCGATCCAACAGTGTCGACCTGTATTGTTTGAGATCCAGCGCGTTCGGCATGACGAGAACCTCGCCCGTGTACCGCGCCAGCTCTTCCGCTATACCGCGAGCAACACCTGCAAACCGAACCGGTGCACGGATGAAACGTCGACGAATACGCCTTTTGATACTGGTCAACATATCGTACTCGTGTGCAAGCGCTATCCAGTTCTCACCCTCAATACGGGATCCAAGTGCCGCCCGGTAACTTCGGTAACGATGGCAGAGCACTATTGTCCACTGCCGGTCTGCATAGCGATTCAACGCCCGACTGAGCGCTTGAGTATTGTCGAGCCTCTTGAATTCAAGATAATCAGCCTGACCTGTCGGCATATCCGGTTGCGGTCCCAGAAACACAGATTTGTTTTCGAGGCCAATGGCTGTTGCAGCCTGACGATACAGCTCAACCAGTTGGCCAAACGGCGGGCTGTCGTACGGACAGATCTGCAGGAGACTGCCCTGACTGCTCATCTTTTTGTCACCAGCCAGTCTTCGAGCGCGAGGTACTGGAGATCCGATCCGAGGAACATGTTGAGCGCATCCTGCGGGGCACACACCATCGGTTCTCCACGCCGGTTGAGCGATGTGTTCAGGGCCACACCGTTTCCGGTCCGTGCTTCCAGAGCCTCCAGTAGCGCGTAATAGCGGGGATTGCTTTGTGCATCCACCACCTGTGCCCGGGCCGTGCCGTCTTCATGGACAACCTCCGGTATGCGGTCCCTCCAGTGTTCCGCAACCTCGAACGTGATGGTCATGTAGGGTGCTGGATGGTCCGTCTGAAGGATATCAGGGGCAACCCGGTCGAGCATGCTTGGGCAGAAAGGGCGCCAGCGTTCACGGAACTTGATCTGTTCGTTGATACGGTCAGCGATCCCCGCCACGCTTGGACAACCCAGGATGCTGCGCGCACCCAGCGCCCTGGGACCAAACTCCATGCGTCCCTGGAACCACGCTACAGGGTTGCCCGCTGCCAGGACATCCGCAGTTTCGTTGACCGGGTCCTGCATCTTTACCCACTTACACGTGTCAGCATGGTCCTCCAGGACAGCGAGGCACTCAGCGTTGGTATAGCGTGGCCCGAGATACGCGTGCTGCATCGGCGCAACCGCATCACCCCGTTCAATCGCAACATGCGTGGCAGCGCCGAGTGCGGTTCCCGAGTCCCCGGAAGCCGGCTGCACGAAAAGTTCTGAAATGTCATCCCGATCCAGGAGGTGCTGATTGAGTTTGACGTTCAGGGCCCCACCCCCGGCAAACGCCAGCCGCCCCGTTTCTGCGAGCACGTCACCCAGGTATTCGTCGATGAGTTCAAATACCCACTTCTCGAAGAGTGTCTGCATCGATGCCGCGTAGTGGATATAAGGATCGTCAGCAGCATCACCCTGCCGCCTTGGTCCCAGCCACTCGATCAGCTTGTCGCTGAAGAAGAAACCCTGACCGTTTTCCTTGTATCGCCTGAGCCCCACCGTGTTCACGAGACGGGTATCGACCTCAAATCCCCTGCCTGCCGGGCGTATCAGCCTTGATAAGTCGTAGCGGGTGTCGTCCCCATAAGGCGCCATTCCCATGACTTTGTATTCGCCATCCAGCATTTCGAAACCAAGGTACTCGGTTATCGCGCCGTACACGCCCCCCAGAGAATCGGGATCGTAAAACTCCTTGATCTTGTGGATACGGCCACCCTCACCGTACCCAAAAAACGTGGTTGCATACTCACCTTTGCCATCCACACCCAGAATTGCGCACTTTTCTGTAAAACCCGACAGGTGATAAGCGCTCGAGGCATGAGCGAGATGGTGCTCTACCGGCACAAACTCTGTCTTTATCCAGTCGATTCCCAGACGTTCGCCCAGCGCGGTGATGGTTTTTCGATGCGCCCGAAATCGGCGGTTGCCATTCAACAAAGCATCGAGCGCCCGGTCGGGTGCATACCAGTAACGCCGGGCGTAGTGCCAGCGTGCCGGACTGAACAGGCTGATCGGCGCGTAGGGAAACGCAACGTAGTCGACATCCTGCGGGTCGACACCTGCGTACTCGAGGCAGAAACGCGCTGATTCATAGGGCGGTGTGTCTTTTGCGTGTTTGTCACGCGTAAACCGCTCCTCTTCCGCCGCTGCAACAATCTCCCCGTCTACCAGGAGTGCCGAGGAGGGATCATGTTTGAGCGCACCTGAAAGGCCCAGAACGATCAAAGGCCCGCCTCCTCGAGGAGTATCCCCCAGGCACGATCCAGTTCCGGTTGTTCTTCCCAGTTACGTCGGAACCGCTCAATATCTGCCTGATTTGGACCGCGACCCAGCGCATCGTAGTCGATGAGTACCAGCTGATTTTCCTCTATCACAAAATTGGTGGCCTTCAGATCGCCATGCTGCAAACCCGCTGTCTGAAGAGCTTTTAGTATAGCGATCGTTTGCGGCGCCCACCTCGAAAACTGATCTTTCCCACCCTCGGCGAGCGCTTCTGAAAGACTTCCACTTCCGCAGTCGGGCATGACAAGGTAGCAAACACCACGAAACCAGCCCCACTTCTGTTCGAGCAGCGCAACCGGCCTGGCTGTCGGGATTTCGAGAAACGACAACCAGTGGCCGTTCACCCAGGCGTTCCTGGCACGCCGCCGGAACCACCTTCGAACGCGGTGGCCGACACCTTTGATGTTGTACCGTTTCACCACATAGCGCTCACCATCT
>JANQFF010000048.1 GCA_028277965.1 Pseudomonadales bacterium | reverse complement strand
GTGTTCGATTGCCTGACATCGTCTTCTGATCTTCTGCTCGTTGCCGAATCGACGTTCCGCCTCCTCGCGCGCGCTCTCCGGGTCCCATCCATCCCGCATCAACTCGTCAGCGCACATGTCGAGGTGGGCTTTGATCTCCCTTTCCACGTCCCTGGCTGCATCGGTATCCGCCGCGAGCCGCCTACGCTCTTCATGACCGTCAGTCATCGATCTCTCGCCGGGCGCATCACTCTGTCCATAGCACTCACATACCGATCCCAATGCGCGGTGGCTGCTGCCAATGACTCTTCACCATCACCGGTGAGCCTGTATACCTTTGCCTCTCGACCGGTGCTTGTGGTTTCCCATGCTGCGTCTACGAGTCCCCGCTTTTCGAGCTTTCTTAGGGCGGGATAAAGTGCTCCCTCTTCAATCTGAAACTCATCCGAAGAGGTTTCCTTGAGCCATCTGACTATGCCGTATCCGTGATTCGGAGCTCGATGTAGGGTCTTCAGGATCAAGATCTCCAGTGTGCCTTTCAGGATTTTCAGCCCGCTACTGCCCATGGTCTTCCTTAGTGTAGATGTGAGATATCCGTATACCTAACGATCTTACCCCTAATATTCATAGGTATACAACGTTGGTGGTCTCCGAATGGTTTCAGGAACGAGGCGGTCGTTTCGGCCACACTTACCACGTTGCCGTGTAACCCTAGATTCCAGGGCGTGTCTGATGCCATCCTACGAACACCGATCGTCGCCCTTCTAACGGTGCTAGTTGTAACGGGCGATGCTGTCTGTCAGGATGAGCCGTATTTGAAGCGCGGTTCCCACATAGAAGTCGTGTCTGCTCAGTTGCCCGACGGCATAGGCGTCGGATGGCTGGTAAGCCTGACAGCAGACACGCTCACCTTCATAAGTGACGCCGGCGAGGCAGCGCTGCCGCTGGACAGCATTGGGCAGCTTCGGGTCAACATAGGGCGCGATGGGGCGGCGTTGAACGCTGCAATGCTGTTCGGTGCGTTGCTGGGCGCTGCGACAGCGCCACATTTTAGTCCTAACAGCGACAACTGCAGGCTGGGCATTCACGGAG
>JANQFF010000105.1 GCA_028277965.1 Pseudomonadales bacterium | reverse complement strand
GGCTAAAGCCGCTCCTACAGAGGTAGCACAGTCTACCTAGCTCTGTAGGAGCGGCTTTAGCCGCGATTCTTTTTCCCTTACTCTACGCACGCTCTAAATGCGCGAATCTTTCGTTGACGTCCGTTTTACCGCTTTCCGAAATCACTCTGACCGACATTGACCGTGTAGGCGGCAAAGCTGCTCACCTCGGCGCCATGCAGCGGGCGGGTTTCAATGTGCCCGATGGCTTCGTTATCGATGTCAACGCATTCATCGATCACTTCGGGCAACAGACCGATCCGTTGGTGAAACCCCCTCCACCTCGTTTGCAGCCGGAGCTCATGGCACAGGTTGTCGAGGCACTGAGGGACTATCTTGGTAATGAGGATCAGCTGGCCGTCCGGAGTTCTTCCACCGAGGAAGACGGTTACGCTGCAAGTTACGCCGGGCAACATTCGACGTATTACTTCGTCCCCCCAAAACACATTGATCAGGCCATCCTGGATTGCTGGATGTCCCTCTGGTCCGATGCTGCGCTTTCTTACAGACGCGCAGGCTGGACGGAGATTGCCTCAGGGGAACCCGTGCGCATGGCGGTGATCGTTCAGAAGATGATCACTTCAGAACGATCCGGGGTTGCATTCAGCCGGGATCCGATAGACAGCGCAAATACCGAAACGGTGATAGAAGCTGCATGGGGCCTCGGCGCAGCCCTGGTGGACGGCCGCGTGTCGCCAGACCATGTTCGAGTGACAGAAGAAGGGCTCCTTTCAAGCTACGTTGTCGCGGACAAACTCCTGCAGGTGAAGCGCCAACAGGCGTCCAACGACGGAAGTCGACTTGAGCCGGTTCCGAATGACAGACGCAACGACGCGGTTCTTGCTACTGCCGAAGCTGAACAGATTGCCAATGTGAGCAAACAGCTCGAGACATTGTTCGAAACCCCCCAGGATGTTGAGTGGGCATACACTGCAGATGAGCTTCACATTCTGCAATCCCGGCCGATTACCTCACTCAGCGCCAGACCGGCCACCGAAGAGCAACTTGTGCTGTTCAAGCCTGTCGCAGAGAACTTCACAGAACCGCTCACACCCATGTCCCGGGATCTGTTCGGCTCTGCGTTACCGAAGATAGGAGCGATTTACCAGGGTCGCTTCTACGTCGATCTCGCTTTGCTGCGCTTTCTGACCCCTTTCGATCTAACGGATTCACAACTCGCTGAGCTTGCTCTTTTAAACCCGCGAGACGGCTTCGAGCGTCTGAGCCCGTGGAAGACGTTTAGGCTGATACTGTTTCTCATCGCCGGTTTCCTCATCGACGGAGCAAACTGGATCCGAACCGCGAGGGTGACACCCGAAGCTCTCCATCGCTATCGGCACCTCGCTGAACGCATTGCTGACAATCACCGTTACGGACCGAGACGCACACTTCGCAGGCTCATATGGGGCAGCCACCCATTTGAACCGATTGCTCACCAGATGTTCTACACCAACGTCTCCGCTGGACGGTATTTCCTGTTTCTCGGACTGCTCCACCGCGCGGTCAGCCGGTTTGCGCCTGATTTCGATGTCACAGATCTGAGCAGAATTTATCACCGCCAGAATGACATGGCCTCGCTGACCCTTGTGCAGCGTATGGCAGAACTGGGGCAGATGCTGAATCAGACCGGGAACCAGGAGGATACACAGGCACTCATGTCGGCAATCAGTGGCACCACACATACACTGCCAGCCGGGCATCCGTTTACGCTCGCGTTTGAAGCATTCCTCGATGACTTCGGTCACCGCGGACCCAGGGAAATAGAGCTGGCTGCACCGCGGTGGCGAGAAAACCCCGGCGAACTTCTTGAGTTTCTCCGTCATCACACCGTGGGTGAAGACCGTGATACAGCGTATGGCAGTCACCTTGCCGCCCGCGACGAACTTCACCAGCATTTGAAACCCTGGCAGTGTCGGTTTGTCGACTACCTGATCGAAAAGATATCCCGCTACATCACGTTGCGCGAAAACACGCGCCAATATCACATTCTTGCGTTTTCCGTGACTCGCCAGAAGCTGCTTCAGATTGAGCAGGAACTGCTCGACCAGCGGCTGTTGCGTGTTGAAGGGGACATCTTCTTCCTCACCATGGACGAGGTCGAATCGCTGCGGGCAGGCACCCTGGACCCGACCGAGGCCAATCAGATAACCCGGCGCCGGCGACGTGAGTGGCGAGCGCTTGCGCGCTTCAGGCCTGAACCGACAATCAACGTCGACTACAACCCGCCCGCTGAGCGTGCCGACCTGAGCGGACTCTGTGCAAGCCCCGGAGTTGCAACCGCGCGAGCCGTCACCGTCTTCTCGCTCTCACACGCAAGTGAGCTTTCTGACGGCGACATCCTTGTAGCACCCTATACCGACCCGGCATGGACCCCCCTGTTCACGCGTGCATCCGGTGTCATTCTCGAAACAGGCAGCTTTCTGTCCCATGCAGGAACGGTCGCCAGGGAGCTCCAGGTTCCCTGTCTCGTGGAGGTGAAAGGCTGTACGGACAGAATAAAGACCGGCGACTGGATCACGCTTGATGCAACCGCGGGACAGGTTCACCAGCACGAGGGAGCCCCCTGATGGCGCTGATTATGGCCTATCTGATCAGTTTGCCGGTGAGCGTGTGGTTACTTGCGAACCTCCTGTCGATCATCGATGAACCAAACAAAGCAGGGGCTGCAACCAGACTCGTAGCCAGCCTCGTTCTGATTATTCTGGCACTGCTTTTCACCGATCGAGAGTACCTCACACCTCTGCTCCTGGGTTTTTCCACCGTTCTCATTCTGCACGTTGCGGCTTTCTTCATCGTCAGGCGTCTGGGCCTTGGTGTACCCATCATCGAAGACACGCCAGACCCTGATCGGCCGTCCTGACAATTTCAAACGGAGGTGGATACGCTGCCTCAACCGGCGTAGATTCTCCGGCCGCGATACATAAGCACGATGGTTTATACTAGCCGGATGATTTTCAGGGACACCAGCGGGACGCAGCGCAACAGGCGCTGGCTTTGGGCGGGCGTTTTAGCGCTCCTGCTCCAAAGTCTCTATCCGACAGGCACCATGCCAGGCAACCTGGCCGATGGCTGGTTTGCCTCACTGTGTCCTGATGGTCTGCCTGAGAACTTTCTCCACAGTACCGGCCACCACAGTCACCACGAGCATCACACCTCGGTTACCAAGCCGATCTCAGGCGACTGTCAGTTAGGCAATGCTCTTGAACAACCGCTCGAACTATCCACCGCATTCAGCGCGCCCGAGCACCACACCCCAGATGGCTTCAGTCAACTTCGACGCCTTCTCAACGCTTCTTCATCGACCATCCGGGTTCACCACGCCCGGGCCCCACCTGCAGCCTGAT
Organism: Pseudomonadales bacterium; assembly: GCA_028277965.1. GTDB lineage: Bacteria > Pseudomonadota > Gammaproteobacteria > Pseudomonadales > Azotimanducaceae > UBA4421. Next base: position 4,095 of record JANQFF010000105.1, on the reverse strand, counting down.
TAAGTAAATAGTCCGCCTGGCGGACATACCGAACCGGGCAATCCGGCTCAACACTAATCAGGAGAATAAAATGGGCAGCAGAAATGCCTTTCTGGTGAGCGCAACATGCATGGCGCTCGCCTTCAATCATCAGGCGACAGCCGACCACGAAGAGATAGAAGAAGTGGTTGTAGTCGCTGAGCAGGACAAACGCATATTTGAACTGGCTGAAACGGTGGACATCGTGCCGGATTCGGCTGCACTGCTTAAAAAGGCTGTTGGCGCAAATGTCATCAGCAATGGCCCGCTCACCGGCATTGCACAGTATCGCGGGATGTCGCGTTTTCGCGTCAACACACAGATCAACGGTGCAGTGATCAGCGCAGGCGGGCCCAACTGGATGGACCCACCGTTGTCTTATGCACCCGCCGCACACCTCGAGTCCCTCGAGGTTTTCCGCGGAATTTCATCGGTGAGCGCTGGCCAGGAAACAATCGGCGGCGTTATTCGAGCGAATACCTGGCGTGGCGAGTTCGGCGACTCGAATGACACCAGATTCTCAGGGCGCGTGCGGACAGGCACCCAGTCAGTTGACCAGGGACGTCTCTTGAGCGCTGCAGCATCTGTTGCAAGTGAAAGCCAGTTGTTACACGTTTCCGCGCTGATCGAGTCGGGTGACGATGCGGAGTTCGCTGATGGCGACGTTACACCTACGGAATACGAGCGTGAACGATACGATATCGGGTTTGGCTACCGCTCCGGTGCACACACAGTTCGTTTCGACGTCGGGCGAGTCGAGACCGGTGATGCGGGAACACCTGCACTGCCGATGGATATCGAATACATCGATTCAGACCTGTTCAGCTTCAGCTGGGACTATGAAGGTGAAGACTTCAGCCTGAAGAGCCTCGTGCATGTCAGCGAAATCGATCATGGGATGACCAACTATCACCTGCGTAGTGCACCCATGGCAGCCGGGATGTGGCGCAGAAACGTCACTGGCAGTGACAACTGGGGATTTGCGTTCATCACGAAAGCTGGACCCTGGACGTTTGGCATCGACGGTAATGAAGAAGTCCACTTCTCGGACATCTCAAACCCGAACAATCCGATGTTCTTTGTGACCAATTTCAACGATGCCGAGCGTCGTATCCTCGGGGCATTTGTAGAACGTGAGCAGGTTTTTGGCGAGGGTTTGATACTCGAGCTCGGCATACGCTACAACCATGTGAGCATGGACAGTGACCCCGTAAACGCTACACCTGCCATGATGGGGATGCCTCCTGCGGTTGCATTGCGCGATGGTTTCAACAGCTCCGACCTTTCTCAGACGGACAGTAACCTCGACTGGGTCGTCAAGCTCAACTACGCTGCTGGATCCGCTCTCGACTACTACGCGGGGGTTTCACGCAAGACACGGTCACCCGCCTACCAGGAGCGCTATCTGTGGTTACCCCTGCAGGCGACCGCGGGACTGGCCGACGGCCGCACCTATACAGGCAATCCATTTCTCGATCCCGAGGTTGCGCACGAGGTGGAGTTTGGCTTTGACTGGCACCCTGAGAGGCTGAGCATCGCGCCGCGGATCTTTTACCGTGACGTCGAGGATTATATTCAGGGAACGGTCTCTACCAACGCACCGGCTGTCATGTTCGTGCAGATGATGAATATGATGAATGGCACCAGCAACGCACCACCGCTTGAGTTCAGCAACGTGGATGCAACCTTTTACGGTTTTGACGTCGACTGGTCTTACGAGCTCAATGACAACTGGTCACTTGAAGGTGTGTTCAATCTGGTCCGCGGAGAGCGTGACGATATCAGCGATGACCTGTATCGGGTGGCTCCGCCCAATGCCTTTGTTGGCCTCAACTATGCAAGCCAACGATGGGGAATGTCACTGGAGACTTTCCTCTACGACGATCAGGACAATGTATCTTCCACAAACAGCGAAACGCCGAGCAGCGGGTACGCTATATTCAATTTAAAGGGTTTCCTGAACGTGACCGACGATCTCAAGCTTGGATTCGGCGTGGACAATATCGGTGATCGCGACTACGCCGATCACCTGGGTGGTATCAACCGCGTGCGAGGCAACCCGGATATAGCCACCGGCGAGCGTTTGCCGGGGTATGGCCGGAGCTTCTATGCCCGACTGGACTATCAATGGTGACATACCGGGTCAGAGTCAAAATTCGCTTTAGCTGTATTTGACTCTGACCCCATTTGCAAACGCGCATTCAACAGTGCTTCTGAAGCCATCTCACGATTTCAGGCCACGCTGACTTGTCCTGGATCAGGAACATGTGCCCGCCTTCGAAAAACTGCAGATCACTGGTCGCTATCTGCTCTTGCATGGCTTCCATGTTCGTCGGCGGTGCAACCCCATCGTATCGCCCACCAGCGAGAAGTGTCGGGACACTGATCCCCTCGAGGCGATCGTATGTGTCGTGATGGCGCCTTGCTTCCAGCTGTTTGCGGGCACCAGCTTCGTCCCGGTCAGCACGTTGAGCACCGATGGCCATGTCGATCCGTCGTTGCCACGCCTCCGGATTTTTCGAGATCCACTCGTCTGTGTGTCTGAGATCAGATACCTTGAGATGCTCTACCACCCTTTCCTCCACCGGCAGATGCTGCAAGGTGTGTAGCGGGAACGATGCACCCCCGGTGCCACCCGACGAAGTACACGCGAGGACAATTGCCTCTACCCGGTCGGGATGACGAAGGACAAGCTCCTGACCGACCATTCCCCCGAAGGACACCCCGACCACGGGAACTCGGTCGAGACCTAGAGCATCCAGCAGCGCCGCAGCATCGTCCGCGTACTCCGCCATGGTGTAAGCACCTTCCGGCTTGTCGGATTGACCAAGACCACGCTGGTCATAACCGATGAGCTTGAACGCGTCAGCAAGCGGCGAATCAAACTGATTGGGTTTGTTGCGCAGATCCCCGCCACTGCCACTGATGAAGAGAAGTGGCGACCCATTCCCGTCCTGTTCGTAGTACAGAGAGATCCCATTTGCTTCGATATGCGGCATTCTTACTCAGACCGCTGAGCCAGAGCCTCGGCGAAAGCGACTACCCTTTCCGCCTCAGCCGCGTGGAGATTTTCGATGAGCTTGCCATCAAGCACAGCGACACCTTTACCTTCGGCAAGGGCTGTCTGCCAGGCGTCCAGAACACGTCGAGCTTCGAGGACCGCATCGTCATCAAATCCGAATATCCTATTGGCAGCTTCTATCTGCGATGGATGGATCAGGGTTTTCCCGTCGAACCCTATTTCCCGACCATTTCTGCAAACCTCTTCAAAAGCTCCGGTATCAGCAAAATCGAGGTGTACACCATCCAGAATACACTTGCCCAGCCGCCGCGCCACGAGCACACAATGTTGTAGTGAGTAGGCAAGATTCTGCCGGTCGACGGTATGGGTGGCATGAAGTTCTTTAACAAGGTCACTTGTCCCCATAACTAACGCTTCCACTCTGGGGTGATCCGCAAACTCGAGCAGCTCGAGAACACCGCGTGGGGTTTCAATCATGAGCCAGATTGGGAGGTCGCCACCCCCTGCAGCGTTTACGCTGTCAACAATCTCCGTCACCTGGTGTTTATGCTCAACCTTCGGGAAAAGCATGGCACTGATGTTTGTGGCACCAAACGCTTCAACATCTGCTTCCCCCCATGGGGTATCCAGACCGTTTGCACGGACCACAATTTCACGGTAACCGTATCCATCGCCAGCCAGCGTGTCGAGGACGTTCTGTCTTGCCTGATCCTTCGCATCCGGAGACACAGCGTCTTCGAGGTCAAATATCACCGTATCGCACGCGAGCGTCCGGGCTTTTTCCATCGCACGGGTGTTTGCGCCAGGCATGTACAGGACGGATCTGCGCGGGTTCATCTCACCCCCAAATGCGAACGGAAGCGCATGATAGATCAAATACCCCCCAATATGTGATGCCTTTCACGCTGCACCGGCACGGGAATTTCTAATATCTCGGGAATCTATAGGCATGGATGCAGTCGACAGATGGGCTTGCAGATTCATACTGGCAGGGACGTTCTGTTGTTTGTCGTGAGCATCAGTCTGGTATCGACGCTCATGTCGGAAACAGCGGT
>JANQFF010000001.1 GCA_028277965.1 Pseudomonadales bacterium | reverse complement strand
GAAACTCTCGGCCAGGTTGCAGCAGGCTGCTGTCTGTAATCCGGCCTCTGTGAGGGCCCGGGCATTGATCACGTGGTCACGGTCGTCTACGTTAGCGGGCAGGTCAGCCGTCACGGTAACTGATTCCAGCGTCCGGGGCTGTTCCATGTAAACGGTGACCTGGCTCTGGCCCGCTTCCACACGGATTGTGTCCGTCGTATACCCCGCATAGCTGATGACCAGCTCAAACCGATCCGGCGGTCTCATGAGGCTGAACCGGCCCGCACTGTCGGTCAGTGTCCCTGTGTAAGTGTTCGACCAGTACACGTTGGCACCGAAGAGGGGAATCGTGTCGTTACAACTTTCGCAGTGGGGCTCGAGTCCCCACACGTTTCCTGACACCTGTGTCTGCTGGGAGAAGAGGGGGCTGACGGTCAGAAACAGCAGTGCTGTCCAGGATAAGATTCGTTTCATGTTGTTTTCTCGACTTAGATGGTGTGGTATTCTATTTTTACGGTATTGGATCACCCGGTGTTCCCAACAATCGTGTGCTGTACCGTTCCGGATAATCAGTTGGGAATGGGAATGACCAGACATTACCGATATCGGTAAAGCCGACTATTCTGGGTTCCCAGTCGAAGACTGGGAACCAGAGAAATCGGGCAGTTCTAAAGATGAAGCACGGGGATGCGTTCGAGCTTTCCCGCGCTTTTATGACGTTATCTCGATGGCATGACCTGAGATCAGGCCGCTTTGTCCTTGAAGATTGTCTCACCCTTGATGAACCAGGACACGCCGAAAGCCACGACGGCCACGGCTTCGAACCAGAACACGGGATTCCAATTCAGGAAGGCCGAATTGTCGGGCAGTTGGAACATCACAAAGATGAGGAGGATGCACCCGATGATGGTCCAGCCGCACACGGCGTAGACGACGTTCCTCTTTTTCTTCTGCTTGGTCGGCGTCTTTTTATCGGTCTTGCGGAAGAGGACGAGGCAGAAGTAGGCGAGGGTGAGGAGGAAGCCGGCCGCGAAGCTCGAGTGGAGCATGCCGATGACCCGGTCGGTGCAGGTGGCGCCGACCTTGGGCGCGGTGGGGAGCAGGGCAACAGCCACGGCGAAGACACAGGCCAAGTCGCCGGCGAGGTTGTCGATTTTGTTGTAACCGCGGTAGGAGAGGAGGAACACGCCGATGGCGCACAGGCTGCCCACGAGGACGTCGCGCATGACGGTGTGGTAGTAGGCGCTGACGGAGCTCTCGATGCCGGGACTTTCGAGGATGATCTTACCGAAGA
>JANQFF010000467.1 GCA_028277965.1 Pseudomonadales bacterium | reverse complement strand
GATCATATCAACGTCGCCCGTGTGCTTAAGCTCGGACCGGCCGCACGGGTGATCAAAATCGTCCTGCCGGCTTCGCTGCCGCTGATGTTCACCGGTCTGCGGATCTCGCTGGGTGTGGGCTGGATGGTGTTGATCGCCGCGGAGATGCTGGCCCAAAACCCGGGCCTGGGCAAATTCGTCTGGGACATGTATCAGAACGGTTCCAGCCAGACGCTGGCCCAAATCATGGTGGCTGTTTTCACCATTGGAGTCATCGGATTCTTCCTGGATCGTATCATGGTGATCTGTCAGCGATTGGTCAGCTTCGACACCGTCGTGAGCGCTTAAGGAGAAGCAAGCCCATGTCTTATCTGGAAATGCAGGATGTTGACAAGCATTATGGCAGCGGTTCCGAGCGCACGGACGTCCTCAATGGCATTAACCTGTCGATTGAGCAGGGTGAGTTTGTTGCGATTGTCGGTTTCAGCGGTAGCGGCAAGTCCACACTAATCTCGTTGATGGCCGGGCTGATCAAGCCTGATGCCGGTACGGTCAGTCTTCAAGGTAAGGTCGTCAGGGAGCCTGGACCCGATCGCGGCGTGGTTTTTCAGAATTACTCCCTGTTGCCCTGGTTGAGCGTCTTTGGCAATATTGAGTTGGCCGTCAAACAGGTGTTCCCTAAGTACTGCAAGAGTGAAATTGCCGAGCATGTACGTCGTTACATCGCCATGGTCAATTTGAAGGAAGCTGAGAGCAAGAAGCCCAGTGAATTATCCGGTGGTATGAAACAGCGGGTTTCACTGGCTCGGGCACTGGCAATGCAGCCGGATATTCTGCTGATGGATGAGCCGTTCAGTGCCCTGGATGCGCTGACGCGTGCCGTACTGCAGGATGAGTTGACCCGCATCTGGGAGCAGGATCGGCGGACTGTCGTGATGATCACCAACGATATCGATGAGGCACTGCTGCTGGCCGATCGGATTGTCCCGCTCAAACCCGGACCGGGTGCGACGTTGGGCGAGGCGTTTGACGTGTCTTGCTTGAGCCGGCCGCGCGATCGCACCGCGATCAATCAGGATGTCAATTATAAACGCCTGCGCAATGCCATCACCAATTACATGATTGAGTTGAACACCGACCACAAGAAGGCGCGTACACGACGCAACCTTCTACTGCCTGATCTCAATCAGCCCGTGGACCTCACTGCTGCCTGATCATCCACGCTAACGAAAGGATCGCACCGTGCAACAGCCCTATGTTGAACTATTCAATCTCAAGAAGGTATACCCTACGCCCCATGGCGACGCCGTGATCGTCGACGGGTTTGACTTGAGGATGGACCGCGGCGAGTTCGTCTCGATCATCGGACACTCCGGCTGTGGCAAAACCACCGTCCTCAGCATGACCGCTGGTTTACTTTCGACGACTAACGGATCGGTGGCCGTTGCCGGTAAGGAACGTCGAGGACCCGGACCCGATCGAGCCGTCGTTTTTCAGTCATCATGTCTGTTGCCCTGGATGACCGCATTTGACAACGTCATGCTGGGGGTCAACCAAGTCTTCCCTCACGCTGACAAGAAGCAGCGCCGTCAGATGGTCGAGTA
>JANQFF010000422.1 GCA_028277965.1 Pseudomonadales bacterium | reverse complement strand
GTTCTGTAATCAATAACCCTGTGGGACCCTGGTGCAGGGCGCGCTTCAGCTCTTCGACGCTCAAATTTGAACGTCTTGGATCCCAGTTCAGAAATGCCGCTGTCAGCCACAAAGAACCCAGCCACAACGCCTGGGATGTGTGTGGCCAGGTCTGGGCAACGAGAAGCGGGAGGATCAGTGTGAACGATGCCAGGCACGCCACTACGAGGGTCCACCCGCGATGATCGACCAGGCTTGAGCTCAATACAGCCATGAGAAGCAGTGCAAGGGCGAGCGGTTGGTCCGGGTAAGTCCATCCGGTCCAGCTTCCTGCAGCCAAAAACAGGATAGGCGCGGCTATCGCCACGACATGATGAGGTCGGACAGATGTCATACTATTCGTCTTAAATGCCAGGCTGAGGTCTTCCGTGAACCGCCTCATCAACTTATCTGTCGAAAGGCAGGGGCTCTATGACATCACGCACAAAGTATCTGAAGTGGTACGAGATAGTGGTGTGAGTGAGGGATTGGTCACACTTTTCATCCAGCACACGTCAGCCAGCTTGCTGGTTCAGGAAAATGCGGATCCCGCGGCCCGCGAGGATCTGGAGCGCTGGCTCAACCGGCTGGTGCCGGAAAACGACGCCATCTATACCCACACCCTGGAAGGGCCGGATGACATGCCGGCACACATCAAATCCGCGCTTACTGCGGTCAATCTGTCCATACCGCTGATAGAGGGGAGGCTCGCGCTGGGTACCTGGCAGGGGATTTTTCTCTGGGAGCACCGTCACAATCGGGGTAACCGGAATGTGGTCGTCAACATCCTGGAGTGAAAGCCACTCTAGCTACCTCTGTAGGAGCGGCCTTAAGGCACTTCTAAAAACCTGGAGACTCCTCTGTAGGAGCGGCTTTAGCCGCGATCCTGTTGTTCTCGAATGTAATCCAGGTACTTCTTATGTCCCTCCGGATCGAGAATCATGCTGCTGAAGTAGAGGAGCAGGTCTTTGTGCGACTGAGTGAGACGGGCTTCGTTCATGGCCCGCTCGCCGTCTTTGGAACTGATGAACTGGAAAATGTTCTGCAGGGTCGTACCCGCGCCGAGCGTCTCTTCGATCTCCTGCACAACCACATCGTGCAGGTCCTCGATATCCTCTTCTTCGAGGCCAACTTCTTCCGGCGACAGCACGACGTTTGACCAAAGGGTGGCAACGTAGACGCGATAGAGATCGCGATCTATGAATTTCTCGGCGATGGTGGAGCGTTCCCGGATGTCTTCAAAAACCGGGGTGAAATTCTCGCGGATAACTGTGGAACTCAAAGTGCAGGCTACTTCCTGGGCGTTGGTGTGCATTCTATTGCATCCGCTCCGCCACCTCGATAGGGTGGCTCGTTTTCGGGGGATTTCGATTTGCTTCAGTTTGACCGTGTAAGCCTGGATGAGAGTACGGATGCTCTGCGCGCGGAAGTCCGGGAATTCCTCGGTGAAAACCAGATGCACTTCCCGCACCCAAACTCGGATTTTGTAACCGGGCATGACCCGGAGTTCAGCCGGAAGCTGGGTGAGAAAGGGTGGATCGGCATGACGTGGCCCACCGAATACGGCGGAGCTGAGCGTACGTTTTTTGAACGGTACGTGGTAACCGAAGAGATAGTAGCGGCCGGGGCACCTGTCAGTGCTCACTGGATTGCAGACCGTCAGAGCGGTCCGCTGCTGCTGCGCTACGGTACCGAGGAGCAACGAAAGACCTACCTCCCTTTGATTACCCGTGGTGAAGCGTTTTTCTCCATCGGTATGAGCGAACCGGATACGGGGTCCGACCTTGCATCAGTACGGACAACGGCGACCCGCGAGGGTGACGCATACCGGGTCAACGGCACCAAAATCTGGACGACGGATGCCCACCGGAATCACTACATCATCTGCCTGGTGCGCACGGAACCACCTGGTGACAATCGGCATGCGGGTATGTCACAGATCATTATCGATCTCAAGAACGACGATGTTCAGGTTCGTCCCATAGCCAACATGGCGGGTGGTGAAGACTTTAATGAGGTGGTGTTCGAAGATGTGTTGGTACCCGCCGACCGGATCGTGGGTGAACCGGGAAACGGCTGGGAACAGGTTACCTCAGAGCTCTCTTACGAACGTTCGGGCCCCGAACGTTTCCTGTCGGCATTTCGGGTGTTTGTTGAGCTTGTCAGGGCTTGTGGAGAGAACCCTGCACCGCATCAGGCTGCTGCCATCGGTCAGATTGCGGCTCACCTCATGACGATGCGGCGGATGTCGATCTCCGTCGCCGGTATGCTCGAACAATCCAAAGACGTTGCCGTGGAAGCTGCGCTTGTCAAAGAGCTTGGTAACAACTTTGAGAAAGTGTTGCCCGAAATTGCCCGCCTTGCCGTGCCCTCCGGACCGGAAGCGGCTGCGTTTCGCAGCACATTTGAGGAGACCCTGTTGCTCTCGCCTTCATTTACGTTGCGTGGGGGTACCAGAGAAATCTTAAGAGGGGTGATCGCCCGCGGGTTGGGGTTACGCTGATGGATACAAGACAACTCATTCTCGATACCGCGAATAAGATTTTCACCGACCACTGCGACAAGAAGCTGCTCGATGCAGCCGAGACAGGTGAATTTGCCAGTGAACTGTGGGGCCAGGTCACTGAAAACGGATTTGATCAGCTCGGCAGCGCTGGCAGCGGAACGGAACTGGCAGATATGTTTGCGTTCGTTCAGCAGTGCGGACATCACGCGGTGCCGCTGCCTCTGGCGGAAACGCTGCTCGTCAATTTCTGGTGCGGTCCGCAGGAAGGGCTTTCGAGTTTCGGGGAACTGTCCGGTGACCGTATCGACGATGTTGCATGGGGTCGCCAGGCCCAGCGTGTTGTGGGTATCGGCGTGGAGGGCAGCACTCTCACCGTTGTGGAAACACCTGAAGTCATCGGTCGTGGGACCAACATGGCGGGAGAAGCGCGGGACCAGGTATCGGTTGGAAGCGACGCGACGACAGTTGAAGCAACAGAAGACCCGTACGCGATGGCTGCGCTGACAAGAGTCAATCTGCTCGCCGGTGGTCTCCACCGCGTGCTCGATCTGGGGCTTCTGTTCGCGACAGAACGTGTTCAGTTCGGCAGGACCATCAGCAAGTTTCAGGCGATACAGCACAGCCTGGCTATTGTGGCTGCAGAAGTTGCAGCCGCACAGCGAGCTGCGGATGCAGCGGTTGACGCAATCGGAACCGACCGTTTTGTTTACGAAGTGGCGGCTGGCAAAGCGCGTGTGGGTGAAGCCGTCGGGGTTGTGGCGGAACAGGTGCATCAGATCCACGGCGCCATGGGATTTACGCACGAACACAGTCTGCATCATTACACCCGCAGGGTGTGGGCATGGCGCGACGAGTGGGGTAACGAGTTCTACTGGCAGGCGCTGTTAGGAAATCATCTTGCCAGTCTTGGCGCGGACAACTCCTGGGATTTCATTGCCACGCGGGGCTGATCTGCCGGAACGGCCCGGGGGTCCTGTTCAGATTGGCATCAGCGAATGCCTGACTGGTGAAGCTGTGCGCTATGACGGGTCTGGTGCGCGTTCTTCGATGCCGCACAAGGACCTTGAAGGCCTGTTTCAATACCAGACATTCTGCCCTGAGGTAGGGATTGGGATGACCGTGCCGCGTGATCCCGTTCGCCTGGTCGGATCGACCGAAAGCAACCGGGTCCTGGGTGTTAAAGACGCGTCCATCGACAAGACAGATGATCTGGTCCAATGGGGGAGGGCGCAGATCAGCCGGATTGAACCGCTGTCCGGGTATGTCTTCATGCACAATTCTCCGAGCTGCGGGCTGTTCCGCGTCAAAGTGTATCCACCCGGACCCGATGCGCCGCCAAAAAGGGGTGGGACGGGTGCTTACGCGAAGACTGTGATCGAAGCCCTGCCGAACCTGCCGGTCGAAGAGGGTGGGCGGCTCTTCGATGCAGCGATCAGGGAAAACTTTGTGACGAGGGTATATACCTATGCACACTGGCAGGCATTGGAGCGTGAGGGTGTGACAGCCGGCCGGCTGATTGCGTTTCACAGCCGGTACAAATACCTGCTGATGGCGCACAGCGTCTCAGCTTATGGTGAGGCAGGTCGGCTTCTGAGCAATCTGAAAGAAGATGTGGACGGTAAGGCGCGGACCTACGTCGGTATCCTGATGGCGGCCATGGCCCAGCCGGCCACACGCAAAGGCCATACGAATGTGCTGTCCCATCTGCAGGGTTATGTGAAACGCGAGCTCGACTCAGCCAGCCGGCAGGAACTGGCAGGGCTGATCGAAGCGTATCGCAAGGGCGAGATGCCATTGCTGGCTCCGCTTACACTCCTGAAACATCATCTCCGGCAGTTTCCGGATGAATATGCCGCGATGCAGGTGTACCTGAATCCGCATCCGCCGGAAAAAGGTCTCAGGAGAAGCCTGTAGTTGAGGGACGAGGGTCACAGTTACTCAGTGGGATCTTGTGTGCTCAATCGCGGCTAAAGCCGCTCCTACAGAGCTACGTTGCTACCTCTGTAGGAGCGGCTTTAGCCGCGATTCAGCAAAGCTATGCGAGGCTACCGCTAGGTAACTGCGGGATCGGGATCGCCCAGCTCCCGTGTTGCTTCCTGCAGGCTCTGCTGTTTATACAGGTCGTAGTAATGTCCGCGGGCGGCCATCAGCTCCCGGTGTGTACCAAGTTCGGTCACGAGACCGTTTTCAACGACGGCGATGCGTGTTGCATTCCGGATCGTCGAGAGCCTGTGCGCGATCACAAAGGCGATGCGTCCCGCGAGTATTCGCTGCATGCCTTCCTGGATGCGCTGCTCAGTCTCGGTGTCGACCGAGGAAGTCGCTTCGTCCATCACGAGAATCTGAGGATCAGCAAGCACTGCACGGGCAAATGAGACGAGCTGCTTCTGACCCGCCGACAGGCGGCTGCCTGACTCGCCCGCATCTTCCTGATAGCCATTTGAGAAAGCCTCGATGAAGTCATGGGCACCTGCAATCTTCGCGGCTTCGATGACCTCCTCATCGGTAGCGTCCAGGCGTCCATAACGGATGTTTTCCATGATTGGGCCGGAGAAGACGTGGGCGTTCTGCAGGACCATCCCGATGTTCGACTGCAGCCAGTGCAGACTGCGGCTCTTGTAATTCATCCCATCGATGAGGACCTGACCCCTGGTCGGTTCGTAGAAACGGCAGATGATGTTGACGAGTGTCGACTTGCCGCCGCCGGTCGGCCCAACAATGGCCAGTGTCTCACCCTGCTCAACCTTCAGGTTCACATCACGCAGCACGGGTTTGGCGGCATCGTAGTGAAAACTCACATCCTGGAGTTCGATGGTGTGGATCTTTGCGGCACCGCCGTCAGCGGCGAACTGATCGCTGGGTTGCTCGCGTTTAGCCTGGATGGCCATCGCTTCTCTAACCACGTCGGAATCCTGGATGGCCGGTTCAGCCTCGATGAGGCTCAGGATCCGCTCTGCGGAAGCCTGGGCCATCTGCATTTCCGCAAACCAGTGGCCAAGCTGCTCAATTGGGTCGAAGAAATGGCGCGTATACGCCATGAACGCAATGAGCGTGCTGACGGATATGACACCTGCAATCATGTCCATGCCTCCTACAGCGAGTGCAAGACCCGTGGCAAGGCTTGCCATCGTGATGACGATAGGGAGATAAACAGCCGCCTGGGTCAGATTCGTTACTGAAGCTCCATGCATACGGTTAGTCAGGTGCGCGAACTCATGCTGGTTGGCGTCTTCGCGAACAAACGATTTGCTGGTCAGGACACCCATGATGGCCTCGTTGAAACCGGCTGTGATGCGCGAGTTGGTCGCGCGCACCTGGCGGGCGCTGCTCAGGATTCGTCGCTGAAACTTCGCCGATATCCAGGCCAGGAACGGCATGATGGAAAAGACGACCAGGGCCAGTTTCCAGTTCATGACAAACATGGCAACGGCGATGCCGATCATCATCGTGAATCCCCAGACGAGATCGAGGAAACCCCACGCGAGGATGTTGGAGAGCCGCTCGGAGTCTGATGTCATGCGTGCCATGAGCCAGCCAACCGGGCGGTAGTCGTAGAAGCTGAACGACAGTTTCTGGAGGTTTTCGAATCCGTCTTCACGGATATCGTGCGCTATGTGAGTGCGTACCTTGCCGGCCATCCAGATGAACCCACCGATGGATACGCAGATGATCAGTGTGCAGACGAAGTAGGCGAATCCCCAGAAGAAGAGATCCGGATCAGGTCCGCCTTTCAGGTAGGCGTCAACCTCGTCGACCACTCCCTTGGTCAGGAGGGGGTAAGCCACTTCCATCATCGCGGTTGAGAACGCAAAACCTGCCAGCCACTTCAGCTGGGTGGGATATCGGCGCGCATAGGTGAAGAGCTTTTTCCACAGATCGACGTTGATCTGGGCGGCAAGCGCTTCTTCGTCGAACCCGTCGTCGTAATTCTCGTCGTCGTACATCACAGAGTTCCTTGTTGGATGTCGCGTCTGATCTGAGCATCAAGCGCACCCTGTATCTCGCAGAGCCTTCGATAAGGTCCGTCAATCGCCGCGAGCTCATCATGGCTGCCGAGCTGCACGCAGCGGCCCTTTTCCATCACCATGATTCGATCAGCATGCATCACGGAGGAGAGCCGGTGGGCGATGATGATGGTGGTCTGGCGACCTTTCCGCTGCCTGAGGGCGTCGAGGATGGTTTTTTCAGTGCCGGTATCGACGGCTGAAAGTGAATCGTCCAGGACCAGCACCGGCGGGTCTTTCAGCAAAGCGCGTGCCAGTGCCAGCCGCTGACGCTGACCCCCGGAAAGGGTGACACCCCGCTCACCGACACGTTCTTCGAAACCACTGGGAAAACCTTCTATGGACTCCGAGATGGCAGCCTCGTCGCAGGCCTGTTCGATGTCCTCAAAGGGAGCATTCGGGCGACCCACGGCCAGGTTTTCCTGAATTGTCTTCGAGTAAAGAAATGGATCCTGCAAGACAACGCCTACCTGGGCGCGCAGCCAGAACCGGTCCAGATCCGAGACCTCGTGTCCGTCAAGCTTGAGACTGCCTGACTGATAGGGATAAAGACGGAGCAACGCCCGGATCAGGGTGGTTTTGCCGGATCCGGGCGGGCCGACAATGGCCAGGGTTTCGCCGGGTGCAATGTGGATGTCCAGGCTTTCGAGAACGGGTTCCGCGTCTTTATCTGAAAGGTTGTATGCGAGTACCAGATCTCTGGCCTCGATCTCTCCCTGTGCACGGCCCTGTTCGGGCGTCCATTTTGATTCCTCCTCGGGGGCGTCCAGGATGTGGTTGACGCGGCCGAGGGACACAACGGCTTTTCCGGTATCGGTCAGAACACGTCCCAGGTGACGGACCGGCCAGATGACAATGGAGAGGCACGTCATGAAGATGAAGAGATCACCAATCGTCAGGCTTCCGGTCATCGCGAAGTAACCGCCCCCAAGCAGTACAACACCAAGCTGAGACATCGAAAAGAAGTCTGAAATACTCCAGTAGTAGCCCATCAACTGGATGAGCCTCTGGTTCTTGTTCCGAAAGTCTGCATTTTTCTCGCCGAACTTGGCGATTTCGTGATCCTGGCGCGCAAATGCACGCACCACCCGAATGCCGGTCAGGTTCTCCTGCAGCGTGGCGGTCATTGCGCCTTCCGATTCATCGGTCGCCTGAAACGCTTCTTTGACGTTCTGGAAGAAGACGTACGCACCCACGACAAGGAACGGCACCATGCACAACGACAGCCACGCAAGCGGTACGTGGATCACAAAAAGTACAGGCACCACACACACCACCAGCATGATCGCACGGCCTATCTCGATGACGTCGCTGACCAGGAAGACGCGTAGCGTCTCGACATCGGAACTGCAACGCTGGACGAGATCACCGGTGTCCGCAGTGTCGTAAAAGAGTGGGCGCAC
>JANQFF010000398.1 GCA_028277965.1 Pseudomonadales bacterium | reverse complement strand
ACCTCTCTGAAATCGTAGCAGAAAATGAAGACATAGTTAACTATGATGATGATGACGATGAAATCATAAAAGATGATGTTGATGGTGGTGGTGATGGTGATGGTGATGGTGATGGTGATGGAGATGGATTGGGTTGAGAAGGAAGCACAGGTGGCGAACGGAATCTTGATCGTAGACGATGACCCCGGAACACTCACGCTGGTGAGTGTGATGCTGGAACGCGGCGGTTTCAACGTTTACAAAGCCAAAGACGCTTTCGAGGCGCTGGACCTCCTCGAATCGATAACGCCTGAGTTGTTCGTGGTAGACGTGATGATGCCCGGCATGGACGGTATCGAGTTGTGTGCGCGTATTCGCGAGCGCCCCGAAACTCACCACACCCCTGTCATCATGCTGACGGCGCACGGCAACCCGGAGTTGTCACAGTCCGCGGAAGCTGCTGGCGCGAACGCCTATCTCACCAAGCCGATTCTGTGGCACGATATGGTGAGCAAGGTCAAGAGCATGCTCCAACGCAGCACGTACGTTTCGGCTGGCTGACAAATGGCGCGGTTCCCTGCTACAATAGGGACACGAATAATGAGAGCAACTTCCATTGCTTTCAGGGAATCTGAACACACGCGCACCCGATTTCATCACCCCGCCATACCGGACCCATTAGAAACGCCATTTCCAGACAGATGGTACTGGGGAAGCGCATGAGTAAGAAAGGAACTCCAAAGCCCGACCCGCAGCAAGAACCAGCCCATGACGAAGCAGGGCAAGAGGCAACGGAGTCAAACCCCCCAACTGGTGAACAGGGGCGTAAACTCACGAATATAGACACTCAGAAAGTCACACCTGCCCACACTATGCCGGAATTGGATAGTTTCACGCCCGTTCCGGCAGTGTTGACCGACGACGCAGACAAGCAGCTCCCTTATTGGCGAATCCAATTGGACATCGCGGCTGACCAACCAGTCGCGCTGGGCTTCGACGTGTACGGTCCGGTATTCCTGGGCCGTGAGCTTTCTGGTGCTCCAGAGATGATTGACCTGACGCCTTATGACGGTACGGACTATGGCGTCAGTAGACAGCACCTCGAATTGCGCCCCACGCCGCACAACCTGCTGGCCGTGGACCTGGATAGCACGAATGGCACCTTTCGCAACGGCGTGCGCCTGCCACCACACTCTCCCACGCCGCTGGGCAACGGCGACACGCTGTCGCTGGGCACGCTGGTGATGACGATTCAGATTATCGAACGACCCCGGCAGGATTCAGATTGGTTTGTACGACAGGACACGCTCGGACAGGTGTTGACCGAGATGGCGAAGGCGGTTGCAGCCCAGATCAGCCTGGACGGCCTGCTGGCGACGACCATCGACTATGCACAAGGGCTGACCGATGCGCAGGACGCCCGCCTGTGGCTACTGGAACGCGATTCGGCTGAACTCGTGCTACGGGCGGCCAAGACCGGCGAAGACGTACAGGAAGGCAGCCAGCGTGTTGGTCTGGAGAAGAGCCTGTTGGCGGATGTGTTTCACGATGGCGAGCCACGCCGGATTACGGGCGGTCAGGATGAAGGGCATATCATACCGGACGACGAGATGGTCAGTTCGGCTATCGTCGTACCGCTGAAGCAGGGCGACCAACCCCTTGGCGTGCTGGCTGTGAGCAACCGGTCGCCGGGACGCGATTTCACGAGGCGGGAAGAA
>JANQFF010000397.1 GCA_028277965.1 Pseudomonadales bacterium | reverse complement strand
CGGAAGATTCGTGCGCCTTTTGAGGAACGAGAGAGCGGGTGGTGAGTATCAGGTACTTTCCGCGTCGGGTAACCGACGGGACAATGGTCCCTTCCAGGTGATCAGGAAGATCCACGGGCCAGCGCAGATTCGCGTTGCGAACGGTACAGCGGGTGATCGTCTGACCGGAAACCCAGGGTTCGATGCCACGGCGGGTCGTCTCAACCTCGGGAAGTTCCGGCATTGACGGGGATTTACTTGATCTTGGCTTCCGTGTAGATCACGTACTTTCGCACGACCGGGTCGAACTTCTTGAGTTCAAGCTTGTCCGGCATCGTGCGCTTGTTCTTGTCAGTCGTGTAGTAGTGCCCGGTGCCTGCACTGGATACGAGTTTGATTTTTTCCCGCATTTCAAGCTCCGTTAGACTTTCTGGCCTTGTGCACGCAGGTCACTCAGAACCGCGTCAATGCCTTTTTTGTCGATGATACGCATACCCTGAGAGGACACACGCAGTTTCACAAAGCGGTTTTCCGATTCCACCCAGAATCGATGATAGTGCAGATTAGGCAGGAAGCGACGTCGCGTCTTGTTCTGCGCATGGCTCACATTGTTACCGACCATCGGTTTTTTCCCAGTGACCTGGCACACCTGAGACATTGTTCTTCAACCGCTGAAAAAATGAGGGCGCGTTTATACCAGAGGGGGGCTCAGGCAGCAACATAATTAGGATCAGGAGATCAAACCCCGTGCCGCCATCGAAACGCTGCTACCCCGCGCCACAACCACGTGATCGAGAAGGTGAATATCAACCCGGTCGAGCAGCTCTTTCAGCTCCGTGGTGAGGTGCAGGTCAGCCTGACTGGGTTCAGCCACACCTGACGGGTGGTTATGACCGAGAACCACAGCCGCTGCATTCAACTGCAAACCACGGCGCAAAACCTCACGGGCGTGTACGTGTGTACGATTGATCGATCCATAAAAAAGCTCTTCCCATGCCAGCAGGCGATGGCGCGCGTCCAGATAAAGGCACCCGAAAACCTCACGCGATCTGTGCCCAATCCGCTTGCGGATGTATCGGGTGACTGAAGATGCATCGGAGAACAGGGGCCGGTCCCGCGCCGCTTCCTCAATCTCGCGCAACGGGAGCTCTGCCAGCGCTTTGAGACATGCAACTTTGGCGGGGCCCAGGCCCGTCTCAGTCAGCAGTTTTGCCGCGGGTGCCCCCGTAAGCCCCTCCAGACTGCCATACCTCGCAAGCAGACGATGGGCAATCGCCATCGCATCAGAGCCTGGAGATCCCGTCCCAATACAGATCGCCAGAAGCTCCGCCGTGGACAGATGTTCTGCGCCATGGAGCAATAACCGTTCCCTGGGCCTGTCGGAGGTTCGCAACCCGTTCAATGGCAACACAATTGCCTTAACAAATGGTGCGCCTCCGTGGATGAGGCAATACCTAATTCGCGGTACCCTACGCCCCTGTGAAGCTTACCGGTCGCGAAAATGGCCTCTACTGACAGCAACATCGACATTCCGGCACTGAAAGGGAAACACATTGTCCTCGGTATCAGCTCCGGTATCGCGGCGTACAAAGCGCCCATGATCGTGCGAAATCTCACAACCGCAGGCGCAGATGTTCAGGTTGTCATGACCGGAAACGCTCACCACTTTGTGACCTCAACCTCGCTGCAGGCGGTAAGCGGCCGCCCGGTACGGGACACGCTGTGGGACGAGGCCGCTGAAGCGGCCATGGGACATATCGAACTCGCTAGATGGGCCGATCTCGTCCTGGTGGCACCTGCAACAGCCAACGTGGTTGCGAAACTTGCTCACGGGATGGCGGACGACCTACTCACGACCCTCTGTCTCGCAACAACCGCACCCATTTTTATTGCGCCAGCAATGAACCAGCAGATGTTCCTGAATACAGCTACCGCTGCAAACCTCGAGATACTGACGGAACGGGGTGTTCATCTCATAGGCCCGGATTCCGGAGAGCAGGCCTGCGGCGAAGACGGGCCGGGCCGCATGTCCGAACCTGATGAGATCGTCAGCACACTGGTCGCCGCAACATCCTCGTCATCAGAACTTGCCGGCCAGAAAGTCATGATCACAACCGGGCCGACCCGGGAAGCCATCGATCCGGTTCGGTATGTCAGCAACCACAGCTCCGGACTCCAGGGGCTTTCCATTGCAGAAGCGGCACTCAGGGCAGGAGCCGAGGTTCTGCTCGTTGCGGGTCCTGGCGTGCCACGTTCATCCGCGGACATCGAACGCATCGATGTAGAAAGTGCACTCGATATGCACAGCGCTGTTCAGTCCAACCTGCCCGGCACAAACATATTCATTGGCGTTGCAGCGGTCGCGGATTACCGTGTTGCGGCACCGGCCGAACAGAAAATGAAACGTGCGGGTACAGCGGATGCATCTCTCTCCCTCGACCTTGTTGAGAACCCCGACATCATCGCAAGTGTCGCAAAACACGAAAACCGGCCCGCTCTTGTCATTGGTTTTGCTGCGGAAACCAACAACGCAATCGATTTCGCCCGCGAAAAACGCGTACGGAAAGACCTTGATGCAATTGTCGTCAACGATGTTTCCGACAAGACCATTGGATTCAACAGCTCGCACAACGCTGCAACGCTCATTTTCGACGATGGTGACGTGACATTCCCGCGCCAGTCCAAACAGCAACTCGCAGGCGCTCTGGTCAGGCAAATACCTGAAATTTTTGCCCACCAGTTAGCAGGTACAAACCCCACAAGTGTGACAAAATAGCGCGTTTTTCGAGCGCAGGCCGCTCGTGACAATGAACACCGCACGCGAGAACAAGACGTTATAGCACTGTGGCCCCCGACAAGATCAAACAGAATAAGAACAAACAGAAGAGCAGCTCTGGATCTTCCTCCAGTTTTGGCTTCCTGATTCACGCCGGTGTTGCCGCGCTGGTCGCAACCGCCGGTCTATTCGTCGCCTTTGGGCTGATCTGGTGGCAGATCATCGTCGAACCTGCACAGGTAGAACGGGATCTCGAACGGGAAAAACTGCTCAGCCAATACAGCCAGGTATTCAACAGTCGCATCGACGAACTGCGACAGGTTGTGCGTTCGATTGCCGAATCACCCGAAGTTATCGACGCCCTCGCTCGCTACGACGAGGAACAGCGCGCCAACATTTCATCGCTGACGGTCAATCACCATCCGTATCTCGAACGCATAGAGATCATCGAGAAAGGCAAGGCAGAAGTAGACCTCAACGCGGAAGTACCTATCTCATTTGCCGCCCTGGACCTGATCAGACGGGCTGAGACGCGGGAGTTTGTTGGTCCTGAAGTCAGCCTCAATCAACACCAGTTTGTGTATGCGGCTCAGCCCATCACACCCAATGGCATGGTTGCAGGTGTTCTTTTTGCAGTCTTCAACAAGTCGTTTTTCAGCGACCCGCTGTCGCACTTCGAAGACCTCGGAAAACTCAAGGTCCATCAGAAATTCGACGGTTCGCCAGGCACGGTGGTGATCGACTGGGGAAGGGATCAGGAATTGGCCGCCCCGATCGATGCACAGCTGTACGCACCACACTGGACCCTGTCGTTTGCCGCGGCCAATGCAAGCCTTCCTCAGGACACTCCAATATTCGCCCTCCTGGTTCCACTCGTCGTCTCCTGGACTGTTCTGGTCGGCGCCATCTTCCTCGGATTCTCGCGTTACTCCAGAAAGCTCGATGAGGACGCAAGCCATCTGACTGAGCTTGCCAGCGCGACGCTTCGTGGACGCGCGACACAGCCAGGGAAATTCCATCTTCCTGTCATGAACCAGGTCGCTAACTCCCTGGCAACGCTCATGCAGTCGGCAACTATCGCTACGCCACCTTCCCGGGATCTGCCACCACTACCGGAGGCTGAATCGCTGGCAAACGACGACAAGGAACACGACGCGGATACAGGGGAGTCTCTGCCGGACGATTTCCTGGATGTCCAGAGTCCAACATCAAAAGACAACTTCGGTATTGAAGTGAACGAAGAGGAGGCTCCCCCAACCATGGGACTGGAACTCGACCCCGAGATTTTCAGAGCGTACGACATACGTGGCATCACAACGACCAACCTGACGGAGGAAGTTGTCTACTGGGTAGGACGGGCTTTCGCTGCCGAAGCGATCAGCCTCAACCAGACCCAGGTTGCCGTGGGGTGGGACGGCCGCCACTCGAGCGAACCCCTGAGCGTCAGCCTGACGAGGGGACTGACAGAAGGCGGGGTCGACGTCATCACCATCGGCCAGGTCCCGACACCCCTCCTTTACTACGCTACATACGAGCTCAATACCGGCACGGGCATCATGATTACCGGCTCTCACAATCCGCCTGAGTACAACGGTCTGAAGATGATGATTGCAGGCGTCACGTTGGCTGAGGAGAAGATTCAGCGGTTACTGACGCGAATTCAGAACGGTGAATTGTCCGAAGGAGAGGGTCAGGTTGAGCGTACGGATCTGGACGACCGTTACATCGACAAGGTTCTCGAGGATGTTGCAATCGCCTCGCCGCTCAAGGTTGTTGTCGACTGTGGAAACGGCGTCGCCGGTAAAATCGCGCCACGGCTACTCGAAGAACTCGGGTGTGAAATTATCCCTCTTTACTGCGACGTTGACGGCGATTTCCCCAATCACCATCCCGACCCGGCAGAGCCACACAACCTCGAAGATGTCATCACGGTCGTCAAGGACGAACAGGCAGATCTTGGACTCGCTTTCGATGGTGACGGTGACCGCGTGGGCCTCGTTACAAACAAAGGAGAGATCGTCTGGCCTGACAAACTCATCATGCTTTTTGCGCAGGATATTGTCAGTCGCAACCCCGGTGCAGACATCATCTACGACGTGAAGTGCAGCCGTCACCTCAACAATCTGATCAGCGAGCTGGGTGGCCGGCCCATCATGTGGAAGACCGGTCACAGCCACATCAAGGCGAAAATCAAGGAAACAGGTGCCCTGCTCGGCGGTGAGTTCAGCGGACATATCTGTTTTGCAGAACGCTGGTACGGTTTTGACGACGCACTTTATTCGGCCGCCCGTCTTCTCGAGATCATTGGTGCTGACGGAAGAGCGGTGGATGACATATTTGCTGAATTCCCGGTGACCTTCACAACGCCCGAAATCAAGATCAACACATCAGAAGCCGCCAAGTTTTCCATTATGGAAAAACTGGAAGCGAACGGTGACTTTGGAGACGGCACGCTGACCAGCATCGACGGTATCCGGGTGGACTTTGAAGATGGCTGGGGGCTCATACGGCCATCAAACACAAGTCCGGTCCTTTCTTTACGCTTCGAGGCGGACGGCCCAGCCGCCCTCGACCGCATTCAGGAAGTGTTCCAGAACCAGCTCACAGCGGTGTCTCCTGATCTGAATTTCCGCGAGTAAGTTCATGAACGAACAAGAAGCTGCCACAACAGCCGAGGTGCTCACCGAGGCACTGCCTTATATACAGGAATTTCACGGCAAGACGGTTGTCGTCAAGTACGGCGGCAACGCCATGGTCGACGACAGCCTGAAGCAATCGTTCGCACGGGACATCGTGCTGATGAATCTCGTGGGTATCCATCCGGTTGTTGTCCACGGCGGGGGTCCGCAAATTGGTGAATTGCTGACGAAACTCAATATCGAATCGCACTTCGTCAACGGCATGCGCGTTACCGACTCCGCAACCATGGATGTCGTGCAGATGGTCCTCGGTGGGCTCGTCAACAAGGAGATCGTTTCACTCATCAACGCCAATGGCGGCCGCGCAGCCGGGGTCACCGGCAAAGACGGCCTTCTCCTCCAGGCGACGAAGCTCGAGATGTTGCCTTCCATCGATACGCCGGAAATCATCGATATCGGCCACGTGGGTGAAGTGACTCATGTCGATACCGATCTGCTCCGGGTGTTTCAGGATTCCGGGTTTATTCCGATCATCGCGCCCATTGGTGTGGGTGCTGACGGAGAGTCTTACAACATCAATGCCGACATTGTCGCCGGTAGGATCGCCGAGGCGCTCAAAGCTGAGAAACTGATCCTGCTGACCAACACCTCCGGCATTCTCGATGCTGACGGCAATACCATCAGCGAGATCTCCAGTGATGGTGTTGACCGCCTGATCGCCGATGGAGTGATCAGCGAAGGCATGTTGCCTAAAGTCCAGTGTGCCCTCGATGCGGTGAATGCCGGTGTTCGAAGTGTCCAGATCATCGACGGGCGGGTTCCGCACGGTCTGCTTCTCGAGGTTTTCACGCGTACCGGGGTAGGCACGCAGATACTGTCGCAACAGACATGAAGCGTCCTGCCAATCGCAAACAGCAGATTCTGCAATCGCTGGCGCTCATGCTGCAGGAAAAACCAGGCGAAAAAATCACCACAGCAGCTCTCGCCAAACGGGTGGGGGTATCGGAAGCCGCCCTCTACCGGCACTTTCCAAGCAAGGCCAAGATGCTCGAGGGGCTCATCGAGTTTGCCGAAGACACGCTTTTTTCCCGGATCAGCCTGATTCTTTCAGAACAGCCAGATGCCCGTGACCGGTGCCGGAACGTTGTGTACCTCCTTCTTACATTCGTGGAACGCAATCCCGGGTTTGCCCGGCTGTTTGTCGGAGATGCTCTTCAGGGTGAAACGGAACGGTTGAGAACCCGCATGAATCAGCTGATGAATCGTCTCGAAACCCAGCTTCGACAGATCCTCAGGGAACACAACGCTCAGCAGACGTCTCTGCCCACCCTGCAGATCAATCCATGCGCAAACCTTCTCATGGCTGTTGCAGAAGGTCGCCTGATGCAATTTGTTAGATCCGATTTTACGGTGAAGCCGACCGTGGACTGGGATGAGCAGTGGCGGGTGCTGCAGACGTCAATTTTTGCAAACCGCGCCTAAAACGACCTCGATACCTTTAACTGGTCCTGGGCGGCAGCCCCTCATTACAGTCTTTGAGCTGAAACACCTTCCGGTCGTAACTGTACTGATTGCGCTGAGCCAGCTTCTCGTCGAACCGAGCATCAATCTCATCCTCGATGTTCTGCTCCTGCGCACGAGCCTCCTCAATGTTGTCCAGCAACTCATTCGGAATGGCTTTACCCTCCAGGTCTCTCTGGGCCGCCTGGGCTTCGAGTGCTCTTCGCTGATTCTGCACGTGGGCCAGATTGGCTTTTGCGTTCGCAATTGAGGTTTCGATGTTCTCCAACTGCTGCTGTTCGATGTAATCGATATCGTCCAGTGTCTGATAGAGATTGTTTACCCTGCGCACAGCCGCGCGGCAGGCGGCAATTTCTTCTTCCTGCTGCAGCTTGAATCGGTACTGATCATCCGTGAGTTGCGGTTCAACACGTTTGATGAGATGGCCCCGGGCATCCACGACTTCATATCCGTATGGGACTCTGTCAGACGGGATTGACTGCGACAGAACAACCCGGCCGTCTTTATCCTTGTAACGGAAATACTGGGCATAGCCGGGCAGCGCTAAACACAATAGCGTCAAACACAGAATTAACTGACAACCTCTCATTCTTCCATCACACAATATTCGGCCTGATAGCCACGCATACGTGTAAGAATTTTATCGTTACCCTCGCGCCCGGATTCAAGATAACCGATCAGGCTTTCGAGGTTTGCGATGCTGATCACAGGTGCACCGAGATCTTCCGCAAGCCCGGCCACAGCTGTACCACCTTTCGGTCCTACCTCCTGACGATCCATTGCAATGATCGCCCCCGCGATCGTGCAGCCGGTCTGGTCAATCAGCGAAAGTGCTTCGCGGATCGCCTTGCCGGAAGTCAGAACGTCATCAATCAGAAGTACCCTTCCTTTGACTTCAGCCCCCACCAGCATGCCACCTTCACCATGGTCCTTGGCTTCTTTACGGTTGTATGCCACCCCAACATCGAGACCCCGGGCCGCAAGAGCTGTGGCCGTCGCAACCGCTATCGGTATCCCTTTGTATGCAGGTCCAAACAAAATGTCGAAGTGTATGTCCGCTGCCAATATCGCCTCCGCATACGCCTCGCCCAGATGCGCGTACGAAGATCCCTGGCTGATTTCCCCGAGATTGAAAAAGTACGGGCTGACGCGCCCGGACTTGAGCGTGAACTCCCCAAACTTGAGCACACCCTGCTCAAGCAGGAACCCGATGAAATCTGAGGAATCAGCCACGATGTTCTCCCTTCATATACCTTCCAGCGCAAGTTTCTGCAGCGCCAGCAGCTCATCCGTTCCTTTCTGAGCCAGTGTGATGAGATCAGACAGTTCGTCACCCGAGAACGGGGCACCCTCGGCTGTACCCTGGATTTCGATGAAACCGCCGCTCCCGAGTCGAACGACATTCATGTCCGTCTCCGCGCGGGAATCTTCAGCATAGTCGAGGTCCAGGACAGGCCGGCCTTCGAATATGCCCACTGATATAGATGCCACAAGCTCCTTGAACGCTCCCTGAACGGGCAGCGTCGAAATGGCATCGGCAAGTGCAACCGCGCCGCCGGTTATCGAAGCTGTGCGGGTCCCACCATCTGCCTGCAGAACGTCACAGTCGATCCGGATTGTCCTTTCACCAAGTGCGTCCATATCGACCATCGCGCGCAGACTCCGGCCTATGAGACGCTGGATTTCAACCGTTCTCCCGCTCTGTTTTCCGCGTGCCGCCTCACGATCGTTACGGGTATGTGTGCTGCCCGGCAACATGCCGTACTCGGCTGTGACCCATCCGGTGCCACGTCCACGGAGAAAACCGGGGACCGATTCCTCCACCGACGCTGTACACAGAACACGGGTGTCGCCAAATTCCACGAGAACGCTCCCGGCCGGGTGTTGTGTATACCCCCGAGTGAACTGCACACTTCTCATCTCATCCACGGCCCGGCCGCTTGGTCGCATTGGTTGTCCCATCCCTAATTGTCTGAGCACATTATAGGATGGCCCTGTAGAATCGCGCGACAAAGTAAAACTAAATGATAGAGCGTTCTGGTAGATCCACATGATGTACAGCATGACTGCTTTCGCCCGCGCCGCAGCCGACGCCAACGACCTGCATCTCGTCTGGGAGCTGAAGACCGTCAACCACCGATATCTCGAAACGAGTTTCCGGATCCCGGAGGCCATACGCAGCCTCGAACATCCCCTCAGGGACCTTGCGCGTAAACACCTCAAGCGCGGCAAACTCGACTGCACACTGAAAATCGAGAAAATTGGTTCAGACGCTGCGATCTCCATCAACCGAAACGTGCTGCTCCAACTCATGGCTGGTCTCGAGCAGGTCCGTCGCGATGCACCTGAGATTGGCGGCGTCAGCCCGATGGAACTCCTGCGCTGGCCTGGCGTGCTCGACGACACACCAACCGACAATGAATCCCTGATGACCAGTGCCCAGACGCTTTTCGAACAGGCGCTGACGGAATTAATAGAATCCCGCCGGCGGGAGGGTGATGCGCTCTTCCAGGCAGTTATTGAACGGCTGGATCACATCGACCTCATCATCCGCGAACTCGAACCCCTGACACGGGACCTGGCAGCGCAGCAGAAATCGCGGCTCGAACAGCGTATCTCAGAGCTTTCAGTCAACCTGGACCCCACCCGTCTCGAACAGGAAGTTGCCCTGCTGGCACAAAAAGCGGACGTGACAGAGGAGCTTGACCGCCTCGCCATCCATGTCGAAGAAGCGAGAAGCCACGTTACCGGCAACGGACCTCATGGCCGACGCCTGGACTTCCTGACCCAGGAGCTGAACCGGGAAGCCAACACGCTCGGCGCAAAATCTGTTATCCCACAGACCTCCCAGCGCGCTGTGGATCTCAAAGTGGTTATCGAGCAGATACGCGAACAGGTTCAGAACATCGAATGAGTTCCGGTCAGCTCTTTCTCGTTTCCGCGCCTTCGGGTGCCGGAAAAACCAGTCTCGTCGAAGCGGCTCTCGCCGTGGAGGACAACCTGGTTGTCAGCGTTTCGCATACCACCAGGAAACGACGCAGCAACGAGCAGGACGGCGTCGACTACCACTTCGTCGACCAGCCAACGTTTAAGGGCATGATCGAGCGGGGGGAATTCCTCGAACACGCACAGGTCTTTCGCAACCAGTACGGAACCGGCCGCAGACAGGTTGCCGATCTCCTCGCTGCTGGCCGGGATGTCATTCTGGAAATTGACTGGCAGGGAGCCGACCAGGTCCGCGCGCTTGTGGAGGATGCGATTGCGGTGTTCATTCTTCCCCCCGATGAAGAGACCCTGGCCGCAAGACTCAGAGGACGCGGCCAGGACTCAGAAGAAACCATTCAGGAACGGCTCGCAGAGGCCCGCCTGGACATCTCCCAGGCCCCGCGCTACGACTACATTGTCGTTAACGATGTATTCGAGGACGCTCTAAAAGACCTGATCTGCGTTTTCAGATCAAGGCCAGCTCATTTGTCGGCGGATCAGCAGACCCGGAATAACGCGAAGGTCATCGACCTCCTGTCTTCTTAACGTTACACGCCGGCAGGGCGGCGGCTTTTCTAATGCTTTGCAAGCCGCAGGCTCTTTAATGCTTTGCAAGCCGCAGGCGCTATCGGTACACTGCGCGGCTCTCTTGAATACCGGATCTGTTAGATGGCCCGAATCACTGTTGAAGATTGCCTGGAACACGTCGATAACCGTTTCGAGCTGGTCATGCTCGCAACACGTCGCGCCCGAGGTTTACGCATCTACGGAAACGACCCGATGGTTCCTGAGGAAAACGACAAACCGACCGTTATCGCTCTGCGCGAAATAGCCGAAGGCCTCATCTCGCATGAACTGCTTGACAGCCAGGAAGTCTCTACTGAGGATGAAGACGTCGAAGTGAGCTTCAGCCTGGGTGGCGGGCTGCGAGATGACGGATTAGGAGATGACGAGCCGAGTTAGTGGCAAAAAGGCGAAGCAAAGCAAACAGCCCCCTGCGACACAATCCTATTTCGTAGGTCAGCTCGCAGACTACGCCAAGCGGTCTGAAGTTGCCGCACCAGCGACAATTGAGTCGCTCACGAAACATCTGACTTATCTGACCGACGACCAGATCAAACAGGTCCGTCGTGCTTTTGCGTACGCCGACAAAGCCCATGATGGCCAGGAACGCAGAACCGGTCACCCCTACATCAGCCACCCTACTGCTGTTGCCCTCATCCTTGCTGAGATGCGCATGGATCATCAGACCCTGATGGCTGCATTGCTCCATGACGTCATTGAAGATTCCGACACCAGCAAATCGATGCTCGGTCGCCGTTTCGGCCAGCAGGTTGCAGATATCGTCGACGGGGTTTCCAAACTTACGAACATCTTCGAGAGCCGCGCTGAAGCCCAGGCCGAGAATTTCCAGAAGATGGCTCTGGCGATGGCCAAGGATATCCGGGTGATCATGGTGAAGATGGCTGACCGGCTGCACAACATGCGCACTATCGGGGTCATGTCAGAAGCACAGAGAAAGCGAACGGCCCGGGAAACTCTCGATTTCTACGCCCCTATCGCCAACCGGCTCGGCATCCACTCAATGAAAACCGAGCTCGAAGAGCTCGGTTTCAAGGCTTTATATCCCCTGCGGGCTCACAGGATCGAAAAAGCAGTGGGAGATGCCAGGGGAAATCGCAAAGAGCTCATGGAAGAAATTGTGCACGCGATGGGTTCCGCGCTTAACCGCGAAGGTATCAACGCCACTGTACTGAGTCGCGAGAAACACGCTTACTCAATCTACAGAAAGATGAAGACCCAACAGAAGTCGTTTGCGGAAGTCATGGACGTGTTCGGCTTCCGCATCGTGACCGAACAGGCTGATGACTGCTACAGGGCTCTCGGCGTGGTTCACAATCTGTTCAAGCCCGTCGCTGGACGGTTCAAGGACTACGTCGCAATCCCAAAAGCCAACGGCTACCAGTCTCTGCACACCTCTCTCGTGGGTATGCACGGGGTACCAATCGAAGTTCAGATCCGCACCCGCCAGATGGATGCGGTTGCCGAAAACGGCATAGCCGGACACTGGCTCTACAAAGCCGGGGACAACGAATTCGATCCGGGGCAGCGCCGTGCACGACAGTGGTTGCAGGACCTCCTGGAGCTGCAACGTCAGGCAGGTAATCCTCTCGAGTTCATTGAGAGCCTGAAGCTGGACCTCTTTCCTGACGAGGTTTACGTTTTCACCCCCGAGGGCGATATCCTCGAGCTCCCTCGCGGCGCATGCCCGGTGGACTTTGCCTACGTTGTCCACACGGACATCGGCAACCGCTGCGTTGCATGCCGTGTCGACCGCAGCCTGGCGCCTCTTTCCATGCAACTGCAGAGCGGCCAGACTGTCGAAATCATCACGTCCGAAGATGCACATCCCAATCCAGACTGGCTGACGTTTGTTGTTACCTCCCGGGCTCGGTCCGCAATTCGACTTGCCCTCAAACACCAGCAGAACAGCGAATCCATCACCCTTGGCCGCAAGCTTCTGAACCGGGCTCTCGGAAACGCCAACATGTCGATCAACGATCTCGACTTCAGACGGCTGCGAAGAGTTTTCAACGAACTCGGCGTGCGCAAGCTCGACGAACTGCTCGCTGCAATCGGTACGGGCGAGTTGCTTGCCTATGTCGCTGCACAAAA
>JANQFF010000390.1 GCA_028277965.1 Pseudomonadales bacterium | reverse complement strand
GTCTTCCCGTCACCACTTTTGGTCGCGAGAAAAGTGGTGACGAGGAGCCTGGCACCAATGTCACCACTTTTTATCAGGTTGGGATTTCGCAGAACTGGTCGGTTTCGACCAGCACACTGACAGCGCTGTTGCGGTGGGCACCAGCACTCCAGCTGGGCATGACCATGGAGTAGAGGCCACTGCCCCCCGCCATCATGACGAGGATGTTGTCCGGAGAGGGAAACGCGGCGTACTCGCCGTCATCACCCTCTTCCACCCAGGCTCCAAACGCTGAGCCATAGGCTTTAAGTTCTTCCCTGGAACGATGTGTCAGTTCCCAGAGGCGTTTAGCCACAGCTTCACGATTCATGTTGGCGCGCTCAAGTACCGTTGCGTGATCGGGATTGAGCACAACAACTGCCGAACCGCCGGTGAGCACTGCGTTGTTCGTCGCGAGGTTGGCCAGCCCTACCGCCAGAACGTGCAGCAGCTTCTCAGCATCGTCCGGATCGTCAGCATTGACACTGTAGAGTACCGAATGCGGCGCTTCCGCGCCTATGACGGTCACAACGCTGTCATCCGCCTGGAAACCACGCGCCACGTGCAGCGGTGTGAACGGTGAGTTCTCTTCATCCTCAGCCAGGCAATAGGTGAACTTACCCGGATGGCCCAGCAACGCCATGTCTGACGTCCCCGGCCGACCTCCGCCTATATTGATCATCGCGAGCCTCAACGCACGGCCTATCGCAGCGTTCGCCCGGTGACCGGGACCAAGGGCACCAAAACCGGACGCGACAGGTCCGCACGTATGGCGCGCAGGACCATTCACAATAATGAGCGGCGCTGTGCAGTGTGTTGTCGCCTGCATTTCAGTCAGATCGAACTCAGGCTTGATAACGGCTTTCACGGCGGCCATGACCAGCGGCATGTAATCCGGCAGACACCCGGCCATCACCGCTGCAACAGCAACCTTCTCAACTGTCGCGATGCCTTTCCCGGGACCCATTTCACCTAATGCCAGGTCACTGTCCAGACCCGATGCAAGTACCATCCGTTCGACCCTTTCCTGGGTTGGAATAACCACAGGGAGGCCATCGGTGCAGCCGAGTTCGTGCAGGTCTTCCAGAGCCTGCGCCTCGTCAGCCGCTTCGAGATACACACTCATGCAGCCAGGCGCTCCACCACTTCGCCAACAATCTCTGACGCAACCCGCTCGAGATTGGCATCCCCCGTCCCCGCGACGGGGTGAGGCAGTTTCAGACGCGGAGCGTCCGGCATACCAAGCGATTCCGCAACAAAATCACCCTGGGGCCAGAAATCTTCAGTTACAAGCGCCACCGAAGGAATACCAAGTTTTGCAATGCTGATGCCGTCACGCACGGTGCCGGTAGTGCAGCTGCCTCAGTGTCCGTAAGCAGCAATCGCTATCTGGCAGTGCGCCTTGATCTCGTCGAGGATCTCCTGCGGGGCAGGAATGGACGCGTTACCTTTGTTCCAGGTTCTTATTTCCAGCTTCGGATAGCGGCTTTTCAGGGCGCCGGCCAATTTGTCGAGAAAGTTCTCGGAGTCAGGGAAGCCGTTGGCAAGCAGGCCCAGAGTTGTACCTTCTCCTTCATTTTCGATGAAATAGGACAATTGATACGGCTCAATGGGTATGGCCGTTTCGCCCCGCGGGTCGTGAAATTTCACCATGGCTCCCTCCTGTCTGTTTTCGTCAGTCGAAGTTGGTTGCAGTTTACTTCGAGCCATTTAGGTTAGCCATTTCATTTAGTTAAACTGACCAGATGAAAAACCTGATCCTCGTTTGTACCTTCTTCACTGCGGGATGCACCACTATTGCCGATTTTGGCCTGTCACGCGCAGAGCGTATCGCTAAGCGCAGTCTGATTGTCGATACCCACATCGATGTACCGTATCGTCTCTTTCAGAATCCCGCCGACGTGAGTACAGCCACGGTGGACGGGCAGTTCGACTACCCCCGGGCGGTGGCAGGCGGTCTGAACGCACCATTCATGTCCGTTTATGTCCCGGCGTTGGTCGACGAGCGGGGTGATGCGTATGAATTCGCCAACGGCACGATCGATCTCGTTGAACAACTCGCACAGGGTCACCCACACAAATTCGCCAAGGCCACGTGTACCCGGGACGTGGAAGCTCACTTCAAAGCAGGGCTCATCTCGCTGCCCATGGGGATGGAGAATGGCGGGCCAATCGACAATAAAATCAGTAACTTAGAACACTTTTATCAACGTGGTATACGCTATATCACCCTGGCTCACTCAAAGAGCAACCACATCAGCGATTCCAGTTACGACATGAACGAAGCCTGGGAAGGGTTGTCTCCATTCGGTAAAGAACTCATCCCCGAGATGAACCGCGTAGGTGTGATGGTGGATGTATCACACATCTCGGACCGGGCGTTCTGGCAGGTCATGGAGCTTTCCCGGACCCCGGTCATCGCCTCCCATTCATCAATGAGGCATTTCACACCGGGTTTCCAACGCAACATGGACGACACGATGGTTAAGGCCCTCGGCGAGGCAGGCGGCATCATCATGATCAACTTCGGATCTTCTTTCATCCAGCAGAAAGCGCGGGACTATGGCATCGCTCGCGCTGCTGCCATGAAGGAATATCAACTCGCCAATCATCTCGATAACGGTGACCCCGCATTGCTCAACTTCATGAGGCGATACACGCTGGAAAATCCCTATCCTTTTGCAAACTTAAACGACGTCCTGGATCACATTGACCGGGCCGTGCAGATTGCCGGAATCGACGCGGTGGGTCTCGGGTCGGACTACGATGGGGTCGGGGATAGCCTGCCAGAGAACCTGAAAGACGTCTCGATGTTCCCCAACCTGATCGAAGGGCTCCTGGAAAGGGGGTATTCCCGCAAGGAGATTCGCAAGATACTGGGAGACAACATCATGCGCGTCTGGCGTGCCAACGAAGATTATGCAACGGCCCAGGGAACGGAGCTTCTATGCGCATCCTGATCCTCTTTCCTCTCCTGGCAGCGCATCTCACCTACGCCGCTGCGTTTGAGCCCCCGCAACCGGCAGGCAACGAATTCCACTTTGTCGTCCTGGGAGACGCTCAGTTTGACCAGCCCGCTGTGTTCAACCGGGTCATCGATCAGGCTCAGCGGCTGAATCCGGCATTTGTGATCCAGGTAGGAGATCTGATTGAGGGTTACAACAGCGATCTCGACCTGATTGGATCGGAGTGGGATCGCTTCGAAAAACAGGTAGCGCCGCTCGGGGATATCCCTTATCTGCCCGTACCCGGCAATCACGATCTCTACGGCAGCGCCAAGGTACCAGACCGGGATCTCGAAGCGCTCTACGAGGAACGTTGGGGGCCGCTCTATTTTGCGTTCGAGTACGGCAACACCCTGATTGTGGGTCTGAACAGCGATTCTACTGAGGGCGCAAACGAAATCTCCGGGAGCCAGCTCCGCTGGTTACAGCGCACGCTTGCAGGATCCAGCGCACGCCACAAGTTTGCATTTATGCACCGGCCGCCCATGTTCATGACGAACAGCCGGGAACTGCACGATCTCTTTCGTGAACATGACGTGAGCCATGTCTTTTACGGTCATCATCATCACTACCACTACCAGGAGATTGACGGCATACGTTATCTCATGACGAACGCTGCGCCGAGTCTGCCGCAGCGTTCGTCATGAGATAACGTATGCCGTCAATCTCCTGCTAGTGGTAGTGATGATGATGACCGTAAAA
>JANQFF010000383.1 GCA_028277965.1 Pseudomonadales bacterium | reverse complement strand
CCACGGTACACGCCGGTGGAGCGCCGACGGGGATTTCGAGGATCTGCCTCCCCGATGATCCCCATCCGTGATGAGAATCCAACCCTGCGGCCACCAATCGCGACCTACATCCTGATTGGCATGAACGCGGTCGTCTGGGCCGTCGTTCAGGGGTTCGGCGGCGAGGAAGCCATGGCAGAGAGTCTCTGTCTCTATGCACTGATACCGGGTGACCTTCTGAACACCGCCCCGGCTGGCACGCAGTTTCCCGTCGGTGGCGGCTGGGCGTGCACCATTACTGGCGATGCGTCCCCGGCATCACTCGTGACGTCGATGTTCATGCACGGCAGCTGGCTGCACATCCTAGGTAACATGCTTTTTCTATGGGTCTTTGGTGACAACGTTGAAGACGTTATGGGACCTGCGCGCTTTTTTGCTTTCTACCTTATCTGTGGCCTCGCGGCCGCAGGAGCCCAGATCGCGACAGATCCCGCGAGTACCGTACCGATGGTTGGCGCTTCGGGCGCCATCGGCGGTGTCATGGGTGCATACGCTTTCCTTTTTCCAAAAGCGCGCGTACATCTTCTGATTATCCTGGTTGTCTATGTCACAACGGTTTCCGTCCCGGCGATACTGATGCTTGGCTACTGGTTCCTGCTGCAACTGATCTCCGGTGTGGGGACGCTGGGCGCTTCCGGGGGAGGCGTCGCCTTCTGGGCGCACATCGGCGGTTTCCTGGCCGGGGTACTGCTTGTCTTCGTTTTTCCGCAACAGCGGCTCCTCGAGGAGCGCAGAAACCTCCGGGTTAAACGCGATGCCCGGCACCGTTGGCTCTAAGCCTCTTGTCGAGTAACCTTCCCCGTCATACCAACTAGAAGATCTGGGGAGAGAAATGACACAACTACCCGCCGTGAGTCTCGCGGCCGTGCCCGGCAGACGACAAAAAACACTGGAAGTGGCACAGGAAATCGAACGTCGCGGATTCCCCGGCATCTACGGCCCGAGTCTTGGTGACAGCCTGTCTCTCTGTACCGCGATCGCCATGGTGACCGAACGGGTTGAGCTCGGTACGAGCATCACCCCCATCTATACCCGGAACGTTGCCGACTTCGCCGGAACAGCAGCCTTTATCCACGAGATTTCAGATGGCCGTTTCCGCTTCGGGGTCGGTGTAAGCCACGAACCGGCGATGTCCCGGATGGGTATCAAGCAGGGTAAACCGCTGGGTGACATGCGTCAGTTTGTGGAGGATCTGAAAGCGGTACCCCGCGTTGGTGACCTGCCACCCATCGTTCTGGCGACACTGCGAACCAGGATGATCCGGCTGGCTGAGGAGATCGCCGATGGGATGGTGTTTGCAAACGGCGCCCGTTCGCACATGGCCACTTCATTGAGCAATCTCTCCGACGAAGCCAGAACCGGCTCAGATTTCTACATCGGCAACATGATCCCAACCTGTATCAGCGACGACAAAGATGCCGCGGCTGCAGTCAATCGCAAAACGCTGACAGGTTATGCATTTCTCCCGAACTACCGCAACTACTGGAAAGAAGCCGGTTACGAAGAGGAGATGAACGGGGTTGAAGCCGCGCTTGCCGACAATGATCCCGACCGCGTCCCGGATTGCCTTTCGGACCGCTGGCTGGCAGACACAACACTGTATGGCACCGCGAGCGAAGTTCGCGAGGGAATCGAAGCGTGGTTCGATGCGGGCATAAAAACACCGATTATCGTGCCTTCAGCAGTGGCCGGTGGCCAGATGGCTGCTATTCAGGAATTCTTCGACCTCTGGGACTGACCCTCCTGGACAAGGAATAGAAGTGCGCTACATCTGGATCGTTCGTCACGGCAAATCCGCAGAAGGTGATCCCGGGCAACGCGACCATGACCGCCCCCTCAATCCGCGGGGTGAGCGGGACGGCGCCAACATGCAGAAGTGGTTCGGAACCCAGGAACGGGCACCACACTGGGTCTGGACGAGCACTGCTGTCAGGGCCAGCTCCACTGCAAGGTATGTTGCAGACGGGACCGGCGCGATCATGACGGAAGAGCCGCGCCTCTATCTTTCTTCACCTGACACTGTGCTCGATTGTCTGAGAAGTACGCCTGACGACGTCGCGAGTGTTGCGGTGGTTGCTCACAACCCCGGGTTGACCTACATGGTGAATCAGCTCGGAGACTCTCATGTTACGGACAACCTCGTGACCTTTGCTGCAGCTCTCTTCGCGACCGAAGCTGAGTGGAGCAATCTGCACTTTGGACAGGGCCAGTTCATATCGCTCACAGAACCAAGATCGCTCACCTGAATCGCGGCTAAAGCCGCTCCTACAGAGATGGAAAGATTTCGAGGGGAAAGCATGAATTTCGAATCCGCAGTTCAGACGTATCTTGGCGAGATTGACTTTGATCCAGCCAGGCTGAAAGAGAAGTACCTCGCCGAGCGTGACAAACGCATACGCGACGAAGGGATCGACCAGTACATCGAGGTCACCGCTGACTTTTCCCACTACGAGGACGACCCGTACACCCCTAGAGCGGAACGGGACCCGCTGTTCGATCATGTGGACGTTGTTGTCATCGGTGGCGGGTTTGGTGGCCTTCTCACCGGTGCTCGCCTGGCCGAGGCCGGTTACACAAAGATCCGACTCATCGACAAAGCGGGCGATTTCGGAGGCACCTGGTACTGGAACCGTTACCCGGGCGCCATGTGTGACGTTGAATCGTACTGCTACCTGCCACTACTTGAAGAACTGAACTACGTTCCGAAACATAAATACTCGTTTGCCCCCGAGATCCTGGAACACAGCCGCAACATCGCACGGAAGTTCAACCTGTATGAGCATGCCTGCCTGCAGACCGCGGTTACAGGGATGCAGTGGGACGATGATGCTGCCCGCTGGATCATCACAACCGATCGCCGTGACGAGATGACGGCTGACTTCGTTGTCATGTCCAACGGCCCGCTCAGCCGGCCGAAACTACCAGGCATACCCGGTATCAACGAGTTCAAAGGCCATACTTTCCACACGAGCCGTTGGGACTACAACTACACGGGTGGCGACTCCTATGGAAATCTCCACAAGCTGAAAGACAAGCGGGTCGGGATTGTCGGTACCGGCGCCACCGCTGTGCAATGTATCCCGCATCTCGGTGAATGGGCCGCTGAGCTTTACGTTTTCCAGCGAACACCCTCATCGATCGATACAAGGAACAATCACGAGACAGACCCCGGGTGGGCGGCGTCACTGCAGCCGGGCTGGCAGCAGGAACGCATGGACAATTTCAACATCATGACGAACGGCGGCGACGCTGATGTCGATATGGTCCACGACGGTTGGACTGACATCTACCGCAACCTGACGGGAACCGCAGCGAAACAGGCGAGTCGCACCCTCGGCAGACGGCTCACCGATACGGAACGCGAAGAGCTGATAGAGCTGTCCGACTATCGGAAGATGAACTCGATCCGGCGCAGGGTAGACCAGATTGTCAGCGACCCGGCTACTGCACAAGCCCTCAAACCCTGGTACCGACAGTTCTGTAAACGTCCCTGTTTTCACGATGAGTACCTGCAAACGTACAACCGGCCGAACGTCCAGCTGGTAGACACTCATGGGAAGGGTGTCGAACGCCTGACAGAGCATGGTGTTGTGGTCGACGATCAGGAATACGAAGTCGACTGCCTCATCTTTGCCACAGGCTTTGAAGTGGGTACCAGCTATACCCGCCGATCCGGTTACGACATCACCGGGCGTGACGGCGTTACCTTGAGCGAATACTGGGCGGACGAAATGCGGACCTTTCAGGGTGTCATGTCCCGCGGCTTCCCCAACTGTTTCTTCCTGGGATTCACCCAGACCGCAATCACCGTCAACGTTCCCCACGCATTGAACGAACAGGCGAAACACGCAGCCCACATCGTGGCTGAAACCAGGTTACGGCAAAAACAGCGTGTCGAACCCACCGCTCAAGCCGAAGCAGACTATGTGAATGAGATCCATCGTCTCGCGCGCACCAATGAACAGTTCTATATCGAGTGCACTCCCGGCTACTACAACAGCGAAGGCCGCGAGGGGAACAAAGAAGGCTTTTTCTCCGGGATGCACGGCGCCGGGCCAATCAAGTTTTACAATCAATTGAGAGCGTGGCGGGCAGCCGGGACGCTGGAAGGTTTAGAACTCTACTGAAAGAATCGCGGCTAAAAAGGCACCTCCTACAAAGATAGAGAGATTTTGCT
Organism: Pseudomonadales bacterium; assembly: GCA_028277965.1. Taxonomy (GTDB): domain Bacteria; phylum Pseudomonadota; class Gammaproteobacteria; order Pseudomonadales; family Azotimanducaceae; genus UBA4421. Next base: position 66,576 of record JANQFF010000383.1, on the reverse strand, counting down.
ACCTCTGCAGGAGCGGTGTCAGCCGCGATTCTCAAGGTTTTGCAGGGCTGCCTCCGCATCCTCTCGCACACCCTCTGTGTCACCCCAGTAGACTGCCTTATCGAGGTGGGCAATCGCCTCGTCGATGTTACCCAGACGCTTCTGGATGACACCCGCCCGGTAGTTGAGCGTGGGTGACCACGGCTGAAAGTCGAGTGCAGCCTCCAGATGTCCGGCAGCTACGTCGAGGTCTCCTCCCAGCTTTGCCACACACCATCCCAGCCCCGACCTGACCTCCGGATTGTCAGGTTCCAGCTGCAGCGCTCTTCGGTATGCATCCCGGGCTGCCAGGTACCGCGCCCGGCAGGTTGCCTCATCGTCCTGGTTTACCTCACGTTTCTCCTTCGCTGTCGCTGGAGCCTCATCCGCATCGCGAGGGCACGCATCACCATTCCACACCATCAGGAGATCGGCAAAATCGATCTCGAGAGTGACGTCCCGGATCTCCCGCATGGCTGCTTCAGCAAGCGCCTGCTGCGCAAGCTCTGCTCCCCGCTCATACTCCTGATCAGCCTGATGTCCAACCGCAAGCGCCGTCAGCATGTGTGGGTTTGCCGGGTCGAGTTCGAGCATTTCCTCCGCAATACGGCGGGCGAAGTCAGTATTGTTGAAGACAGCCAGGTACGTCAGCTCTTTCGCTACTTCATCGATTGTCATTCGGCGTGATACGAGACTCTCGTCCACTTCGAACATTTCCAGCGGATAGGTTATGAGCACGCCTCGTCTGCGCTCAGCAACCTTCCTCGCCCGGTCGATGAATCGTCTCGCAGACGTTCCGAACGCCGCGCGAAATGATTCTTCCCTCGGTTCACCAGCACGCAGATAGGCCAGATACCGGTTCAGCCCCTCCAGCCGCTCTCCTTTCCGGTCTGCGTAGATGTAGTTCACAAGCGCCCAGGACATTGCGTAAAAAGCGCCTTTGTTCTGCGGACGCAGATTTGTCGGGTGATCAGCGTGCACAAACCGGCTCACCGGAATCGTCAGGTCCCGATTCGCAAGCAGTAACCGGTGGAGAACGGGCGGAGTACCAACGGTGACTGTGCCGTCATGCTCGAAGGTTGTGCTCAGATACTCCGCGAGTCCTTCGTCATACCATGAGGGATGGCTCTCCTGCGTCGACGTGCGCAAAAGGTAATGCACGTATTCATGAAACATGATGTGGCTACGTTCAACGTCGATGCGTCCACCGGAAGAAACCATGCGATTGTGCCGCAGGCTCGTGTTTGTGAATCCCAGGACGTGGCCAACCCCAGCCACCTTTGTGAACTCGCCGTGATCCCCGAAGATGACCGCCCGCGTGGGCAGCCGGGCACGCACCGGCTCAAGGCCGGTAAACCGGAGCACCACCGCACGAAACAATTCGAGTTGCCCGACAAGATCCGGCCCGCTTTCGGGCTGATTCGTTGCAACGGTGAAATTTGCGCCTTCGAACAGCCACCAGGGCGACTCGAGAAGCTCATCCAGAGCCTGAGCACCAGCGCCCAGCGTCAACAAGCCAGAAAACACAAACAATCTCACCTGTTGGACGATGATGCCCATCTATGAGTCACCTTTAAGTGTGTGATAGGTTGAGTACTGTCAATCTTTGCATACTTTTACAGAGGAGGAGGGAAGGATGCGATTTCTCATGACAGCCGTGGCGATGGTGCTGATGACCTGCACCGCTTCTGCCGCATCAACCGATGTCGATCTCGTGGCCGGAGACGGCACCGTTCTCAAAGCCACATACAAATCTCCCGGGAAACCGGGGCCAGGCATGTTACTCATTCACCAGTGCAACCAGACGCGCGGTATGTGGGATTTCCTTGCAGACCAGCTCGTTGACGCCGGGGTTCATGTCATGACGCTGGACCTCCGGGGATTTGGCGAAAGTCAGGGGAAAGGCATACGCGAAGCGGGCGGCTTCCCCGCGTTCCTTGCCACGGCCACGGGAGATGTAGCCCTTGCGTTCAATCACCTGACTGAGCAGAGCGGTGTCGACGGCGCCCGTCTCGGTGCTGGCGGCGCGAGTTGCGGTGCGATGCTGACAGCGGACCTCGCGGCAGCGAATCCATCCATCGCTACGCTCATGCTCTTGTCGGGTCCACCAAGTGACAACGCCGTATCGCATATGGCTACCAGGGCAGACCTGGCCGTATTTGCCGCAGCCGCAACGGACGACCCGATCACCCCGGGTGTGGCTGAGCGTCTGCAGGCTGCCGTCGATGGTTCTGCACATCCCGACTCGAAGGCGATGATCTACGGCGGTCCCGAACACGGCCTGCCGATGTTCGCCACCAACGCTGACCTCGAACCCGCCCTGGTCGGCTGGCTGAAAGGATCTCTCGGTGTCGAGTGAGTGATGACTGTCTTCAGCGATCTGGTGCACCTGAAACAGACGGGAGACGATCGTTTTCAGGCACCAACCGCGCCGGAGAGCACAGGCAGGATGTACGGTGGTCAATTTCTCGCCCAGGGCCTGGCCGCAGCCTGTCTCACAACGGATGACGACCGCGAGGTCCATTCGCTCCATGCTTACTTCCTGAGGGCTGGAAGCGTTGAGGCACCACTTGATGTCGAGGTGGACCGTGTCCGCGACGGTCGGTCTTTCAGCGCTCGTGAGGTAAAGCTGCTCCAGGAGGGCAAAGAACTGTTTCGCATGATGGTCTCGTTCCACGTTCCGGAGGATGGTGACGAATACACAGCCGAGACCATGCCCGACGTGCCATCACCTGATTCAGTCGCCACAACATATACCGAGTTCAGCTTCGCCAACGGCGAAGCACCCGACTGGGATGGCGCTGCGCGACCAATGGATCTGCTTTACATCAACCCACCCGATGCACCACCCGGGGTGCCGGTCACAGAACCGCAGAGGCTGTGGACACGCATATCGGAGGCCCTTCCTGCAGATCCGGCGATCCACAAAGCGGGCCTCGCCTATCTTTCAGACTCCACCCTGGTCGACCACACAGTGCTGCCCCAGGGACGACGCTGGCAGAATCAGGCACTCAACGGCGCCAGCCTCGATCACGCCATGTGGTTTCATAACAGCGTTAAGGCTGACGACTGGCTGCTCTTTGATCAGCACGTCATCGCAACCGGTCATGCCCGGGGTTCGGCCCAGGGTTACTTCTACGATCAGAAAGGCCGGCTGATTGCGAGCTGTGTCCAGGAAGGCCTGATCCGGTGGGAAGACTAGTGGGAGGGCAGAGAGGATGACAGTCGCAGCAGCCTCAGCTTTCGCATCCGACTATCTGAGCCACCATGCCGAGACCTGGGAATACAACCGGCATATGCCACGTGACATGTTCGAGCATGCAGCTGAAGCAGGGTTATGCGGCCTCCTCGCCTCCGAGGAAGATGGCGGGCAGGGCGTCGATTTCGCAACGTTCGCCGAGATTGTCGAAAAGCTTGCTTATGTCGACATGGCAGCAGCCTTTGCCCTGATCGTTCACAACAATCACGTGCGCGCTATCGCTGCCTCCGGGACACCAGCACAGAAAGAGCGTTGGCTGCCGTCCATGATTGCGGGACGGACAGTGGGTGCTTTCCTGCTGACGGAACCGCAGGGTGGCAGTGACGCTGCAAAAATCTCGACTTCAGCGACGGTCGACGGTGACGGCTACCGGATCAGTGGTGATAAAGCCTGGATCACAAACTCCAACCACGCCGACCTTCTGAATGTCTTCGCCCAGACTGACCCTGAGAGCGGTGCTGCGGGGATAGCGAGCTTTCAAATACCTGCAGACAGTGCAGGCGTGCAGCGACTCGACACATACGACCTGTTAGGCGGCTATGCCATGGGCGCCGGAGGATTTCGATTCGACAACGTGCGCGTTGAGCCCGATCAGTTGCTCGTTCCTCCCGGAGAGGGTTTTAAAGCTGCACTCGGAGGTATCGACATTGCCCGTATCGTGGTGGCTAGTATGTGTTGCGGCATGCTGCAGGCCTCTATCGATACAGTCATGCCGCGTCTGAAAAAGCGGGAAGCCTTTGGTCAGCCGCTCGTGCACCAACAAGGGTTGTCCTGGCAGATTGCCGATGTCGCCACTGACCTCGCCGCCAGTCGCGCGCTGACGACGGAAGCAGCCGGTCTCATCGATAACGCTCAACCTGCCATCCTGGCCGCGGCTCACGCCAAGAAATTCTCAACGCGGGCCGCTCTCAAGGGCATCGCAACCTGTATGCAGGCGATGGGCGCTGACGGCCTGAAACAGGAGTTTCCTTTCGCAAGGCATCTGGCCTGCGCCAAAATCGCCGAGTACATCGACGGTACCACGGAGATCCAGAACGTCGTCATCACCCGGCAGCTGCAGAATCAGTATAGGTCACTGCTCCAAAGCGCTGATGCTGAGCGGCTGCAAAAAGAACGGGAGAAACGCGGTATCGTATAACTGTCTGCGACAGACATAAGGGGGAACCATGTCACTGCTCATCACAGCCGATGCCCATGTGGCTGAAAACGAAGACCTTAGAGCCCGCATGCCCGGAGACCTCGGCATGAAGATGCCTTTGCTGATCCCTGGCAAAAACGGCGATCTCGATTCGGAGATCAACGGCAAACATATCAACCGCTCATCCTGGAAAACGCTGTCCGAGCGTGACCGTGAGCTCGAATTCCGCAACGATCCCTCCCTCGGCACGGACCTGGAACGGCGTAAACGTGACATGGCGCGGGAAGGGGTCGACGCCCAGGTCATCTTTCCCAACGTCGGGCTCAACTGCGGTGGCAGCGACAAATCTGGCGAGTATTCAAAGCTTTTTGCTCGTGCGTACAACGAGTACGTACAGGATGTGTTCAGCGCCGAATCGAGACGCTTCAAACCGGCCGCGATGCTGCCAACCGACAACATTGAAGATACCGTGGCAGAAGCCAGAACCTGCATCGATGAGGGATTCGCCACGGTGTTTTTACCCTGTGTCGTACCATGGCAGCCTTACCGATTACCCGTCTGGGAGCCGCTGTGGAGCCTGATGGAGGAAGCTCGACTCCCTGTTACCTTCCACGTTTTCAGCGGCAATCTCTCGCAGGGAGGTGAGTTCGCCGATGCCGGTCAGATGAGTGAGGAACGTCTGGCCCGTACCATCGAGCATGGACGGGACAAGCTGAATCACTCCGAGCACCTGGACACCGTCATCGGTATGGCAGCAGGCATGGCACCTATACTGGAACTGACCTCTTCGGGCACCCTCGAACGGCACCCTGATTTTCGTTTTGTCATCACGGAGAGTGAATGCGGCTGGCTCGCCTGGGCTCTGCAGGCGATGGACCAGATGCAGCGACGCCGTCATCTTTACCGTAAAGACCTGCCGCTGAAGGCAAGTGAATACTTCCTGCGGCAGGGTTACGTCACAATCACCGACGATCCGGTGGCGTTAAACAACATCGAATTCACCGGCTCAGATCGATTCCTGTGGGGGAACGACTACCCACACGATGAGGGTACCTGGCCGGAGAGCCAGTCAAGCATCGACCTGATTCGCGAAAAGCTCGGTGCTGACGCGGACAAGACGCTATACGGTAACGCGGCGGATCTGTACGGATTTGATGTCGACTACCTGACGAATACCCAAAGCGAGATCACCGCGCTCGCGTCATAAGGTCAACTAGCAGTGCAGTACTACGTCGACGGCTTCAAGCCTGGCGATCCTGACATACAAAAGGCAGCGCCCGGTGCGCCACGCTCAGCCATGCCCACCGAAGTTGACGTCCTGATTGCCGGTTGCGGTCCTGCTGGTCTGTGCCTGGCTGCCCAGCTCTCCGCTTTCCCGGATATACACACGATGATTGTCGAACCGAAGCCGGGGCCAATCGAAAAAGGGCAGGCTGACGGCGTGAGTGTGCGTTCCATGGAAATGTTTCAGGCTTTCGGGTTCGCAGAAAAGGTGAAGCGGGAAGCGTACTGGGTAAACGAGACCACCTTCTGGATGCCGGACCCGGACAATCCGGGCCACATCAAACGCCATGGACGTGTTCAGGATGTTGCGGACGATCAGTCCGAAATGCCCCACACGCTGATGAACCAGGCCCGGGTACACGAACTTTTCCTCGACACGATGCGAAACGCACCTTCCCGCCTCGAGCCACATTACTCACTTGCCGTACGCGACCTGGAGATAAACACCGGAACACCCGATCACCCGGTACGCGTCATGCTCGAAGACCAGAACAATGGTGAACTTCTGACCGTTCATGCGAACTACGTCGTCGGATGTGACGGGGCACGATCCACCGTTCGCGAAACTATTGGCGCCACGCTCGAAGGTGACGCCGCAAACCAGGCATGGGGTGTCATGGACATTCTGGCGGTCACGGATTTTCCGGACGTCCGGATGAAGTGTGTGGTTGCATCCGCAAACGAGGGTAACGTGCTGATCCTGCCCCGCGAGGGAGGCTATCTCTTCCGCATGTACGTCGAACTCGACAAGCTCAATCCCGATGAGAGGGTCTCCAACCGCAAGCTCACTTTCGAGCACATCATTGCGGCGGGAAACCGGATCATGGCGCCTTATACCCTCGACGTGAAAGAGGTTGTCTGGTGGTCCATATACGAGATAGCCCATCGATTGACGAACCGGTTCGACGATGTCCCTGCAGACGATGACAACAGGATGCCCCGTGTATTCACCGCCGGTGACGCTTGTCACACGCACAGCCCCAAAGCCGGTCAGGGGATGAATGTCTCCATGGGGGATGCCTTCAATCTCGGATGGAAACTCGCGCACGTGTTACGCGGTCGCGCACCACCACAATTGCTTCGAACCTATTCTCAAGAACGCTGGCTCGAGGCGAAACGGCTGATCGACACCGACCATGAGTGGGCCCGGATCATGAGCGCACCGCCCGGACAATCGGAACTCGATGGCTCCGGCGCACCACGCATCCAGCAGCAGTTCATCGAAAACCTCGAGTTTACAGGTGGGCTTGCAGTTCACTACGAGCCATCGATTGTGACGGGGCCCGGCCGCTATCAGACGCTTGCGAGAGGGCAGACGATCGGCAAGCGGTTTCATTCCGCACCGGTCATACGCCTGTCTGATGCCAGACCCATGCAACTTGGGCACGTCGCTGAAGCAGACGGCCGTTGGCGGATCTACGTATTTGCCGGTCGCGAGGATCAGGGCCGGATGGGGGGAGCGATCGAACGACTGTGTGCCTTCCTGGAAAACACCGCCAGCTCACCAGTACGCAGGTATACACGGTCCGGTGAAGACAACGACGCTGTCATCGATCTCCGCGTTGTCTTCCAGCAGGGTTTCCGCGAGCTTGAACACCGCGACATGCCCTCTCTGTTGCGCCCCTCCAAAGGTCCGTTTGGTTTGACGGATTATGAAAAAGTTTTCTGTGCCGATCTGAAAAAAGGTACTGACATATTCGACATGCGCGGGATTGATCGCAGTGAGGGCGCGCTGGTCATCGTGCGTCCCGATCAATACGTTGCCCACGTTCTCCCTCTAAACGCCCACGAAGAAATGGCGTCGTTCTTTGAGGGATGCCTTCTGCCCGGGTAGATCTCAAGACAATTTCGCCCCGGCTGCATGTTGCGCGGCTATGTAACCGTACGTCATTCCGGCACCGATGGTACCGCCTGCTCCAGGGTAGTACTCGCCCATAACGCAGGCCGAATTGTTTCCGGCTGCATACAAACCCGGGATAACCTCACCGTCGCCTCCCACAACCTGCGCGTGTTCATTCGTCAACAGGCCCCCCTTGGTACCGAGATCCCCGGCCAGGATCTCAACCGCGTAAAACGGTGGCTTACCTATCGGGCCGAGACACGGATTGGGCTTATGAGCGGGATCCCCGGCGTAACGATCAAACGCACTGTTTCCTTTACCGTAATCTTCGTCTTCACCCCGAGCGGCCATGTCGTTGAATCGACTTACCGCTTGAGTGAGGCTCTGAACATCGATCCCTGCCGACCGGGCGAGATCCTCGATCGAATCGGCTCGTTTGACGTAGCCATCGCGAACGTAGCTTTCCGGGGGGACACCCGGGAGCATTCCACCTATGGTGTACTTCGACTTGTACGTGTCATCGAAGATGAGGTAGGCAGGAGGCGCATCACTCTCGTAGAGAATACGGCCCAGCTCGTTATATGGACGAGCCTCGTTGGCAAATCGTTCCCCGCGGGCATTGACGATCATCATATGCGGTAGCCCCCGTTCGAACACGACAATCACCGGTCGCCCGCCAGGGGGCATTGTGGAAGGCATCCACCACATGTCATCCATGAGGTCCAGGGCGGCACCGACCCTGGCGCCTGCCTGGATCGCGTCTCCTGTGTTGCCACCAGCCCCCGAGGTGTAACGACCTTCGCGCCACTCTGCAGAACTGTCCTTGAAGTATTCCCCCCGCATCTCCGCATTGTGTTCGAAACCGCCAGCGGCCATGACGACACCTTTCCGTGCGCGTATTTTGAATTTCTTCCCGTCTTTTCTTATGAGCACACCTGTAACGGCCCCTTCTTCCACAACGAGCTCATCGAGAGGTGATTCCAGCCAGAGAGGAATACCGCGGCGCTGCATCGTCAGCCGCAACCCCGCAATCAATGCCCGGCCGTTCGACAGGTGCTGACGCCGCCCAACCAGATTCCACAGATTACGAGGAAAGAACCGCCAGACCTTGAGCATCGCAAATGGCGCCGATCTGAAAAAAGCCAGTCGTCTCATTTCGGTGACAGAACCCACGAGCCCGCCGGGAAGTCGCACATTTGTGTACGCCAGCCGGTCCAGGTCATTCAGGCGTCGCCCGGATACCACCTTCGGATCGATCGAACGTCCTCCTTCGCTCCCGCCGGGTGTTTCCGGTCGATAATCCGGGAATCCATGAACGAGATTGAATTCGAGTTCGCTGTTGGAAGCGATGTATGCAGCCATGCGCGGCGCATGTTCGACAAACGCCTCGAGCTTGGCAGCCGCCACCCGGTTGCCAATGTTGTGTTTGAGATAGGTCAGCGCATCTTCAGGAGAATCCGATATTCCTTCTTTCGCCATGACATGATTGTTCGGTATCCAGGCCACCCCACCGGAGCGTGCCGTGCTCCCGCCATACACAGCTTCCTTCTCCAACACGATGACCTCCAGACCTTCGCGATCGGCAACGACCGCAGCTGTCAGCCCGGCGGCGCCCGAACCAACCACGACAAGATCTGTCTCTTCATCCCATGTCGCCATCTTTACCCTACAGACCCCGCGCTTCTTTCTGGACCCGCTTTTCCGGATAACACGCATAGATGAGTGCCGAAATCAGACACAACCCTCCCGCGACCGGGCCAATGAGCAGGACCCCCAGGGGCTCTTCAGCACTCCGGCCATACGCTGACAACAGGTAACTCATGATTGCAGCCGAAGCCGCATACACCCATTTTGTCAGCAGTCCCTGCACGCCATAGTACGTCGCCGACCGACTGGCCCCGGTGCGGGCCTCGTCCAGATCGATCAGCTGCCCCAGGATGACCGTCGGCAGGATCATCCATCCGGCGATCGCCAGACCCTTGAACGCTGACAGACCCAGCACAAACGATACGTTGAAAAAGTCATGGGCATCCCCGGGTGCGCTCGGGGTGAGAAATCCATACGGCACATGGGCAAGCCCCAGGATCAGAACCGACCCAACCAGTGTTTTTTTGGTGCCGATGATGTCGACGACCTTCTGAATGAAGATGAACCCGATCAGAATGCCGGGCAGCATCGTGAGCGAAAGGATAGCCGCAAACCCTTCATCCCGGCCCAGAATGACACGGGCAAAGTACGGAATTGCAGGACCGCTCATCGTGATCCCCATGAAAAAAATGACCTGAGCAAAGAGGTATGACAGGAATGGTCTGTTCGCGAGTGTTGTCGAAAGCGCTGACCTGAGGTTCAGCGTCGTCGGCTTGAAATCCATCTCCTCTTCCCGCACGACAAAGATCGGACAGATACAGAAGACAAAAGAAATCACACAGGAGATGACCACCACCATCTGCACAGCGCTGTTGGCATCGAGCCCCATTTCACGAAAGAACTTGATGCCAGCCAGCCACAGGATGCCGTAAGTCATGGCGATGGGACCTGCTATTGCGGATCGAATGCGTACGAGTTCAACCCGCTCCGCTTCGGTTTTTGCAATTTCGGGTGTCAACGCGTTGTAAGGCGCCACGTATACGGTGAAAAAGACATAGTAAAGGCTCAACAGAACCGTCAGGTAGACAAAGACCTCGTGAGTACCCGGTTCACCCGGAGGGAAGAAGAGCAGTGCCGGTGTCACCACCATCGGCACCACGCCGAATATCAGAAACACGCGCCGCCTGCCCAGACGCGATCGGGAACGATCGGAAAAATGCCCTATCAGCGGGTCGGCGAGAGAGTCGACGAACCCACCGATGAGTCGGGCTAAACCGTAAGCCGTCAGAACACCAAGAAAGATTTCCTCTGAAACCTGAGCCTGAAGGCCAGCTCCTTCCGGGGGAAGATAAAAATAGATACCGATGGAAATGACGATCGTTGCCGTGATCTGCCAGCCCGGGGCACCCATGATGAACAACACGCTGTCGCGAAAGTTGAGCTGGCCCATCGGGTAACGCTGGGCCGAGGGCACAGAGCTTTCTGTCATTCCAGTTTCATACCAGACCAGAGGAGTTCGCTGATCTGGTCCACCACACGGTCGACCGGAGCACTCTGCTCCCGCAGCCACCAGAGAGTCACAAAGTGCAACGCCCCAAGGAGACCATAAGACCAGACGTTGGCAACCCCGGGGTCAGCACCGTGCGCGCGACGGTATGCGGCAATGGGTTCTGCAAACTGCTCCGCGGCACCGTCAGCCAGCAGCAGAGACTGTTGCAGACGATCTTCACTTGTTCCGCCAGCAGTCACAAACAGATAAAGGTTGCGCTCCTGCGCTGCAAGATCGAGGTATCCGGCGACCAGCTGGCATAAACCTTCCCGGGCTGTCGATGCCTCGGCAATGAGGTTTGTAATCGACTCCGCCATGCGGACAGCAAGACGCTCCGCAATGGCCTGAACGAGCGCGTCACGGTCTCCCACTTCCCTGTAGAGTGTGGGTTTTGTAACACCTGCTCCCCTGGCGACCGCTTCAAGGGATACGGAAGGGCCGTTGTCTCGCACCAGCTTTTCTGCCGCCGACAAAAGGGTTTCCCGATCGGCTATGACACCGTCTGCGCTTGTGCGTCCTCTGGGCCGTCCGCGAGGTCTCGTTGCAGGGTGATTCGACATGCGGATTAAATTACCACGGGTAGATTTATCATGCGAGGAGAATTACACTCACTACCATCCTCATCTCATCAGGAGAATAAACAATGGCAGCGGTTCCAGAAGAACTTCCCTCACACCTGCTCGGCAACGGCCGACCCATCAATGAGGAACGGACCCTAACCGATCTCAAAGTCACCGGATCGATTCCGGCTGATCTCGACGGTCGTTATGTCCGCACCGGAGCAAACCCCGTGACCGGATACAGCGTACACCCCTTTTTCGGTGACGGCATGGTCCATGGTGTCCGCGTACGAGACGGTAAAGCCGAGTGGTACAGAAACCGCTACGTACAGACGCCGTTCATCAAGAACCCCGATGCCAACAATCTCGACCCCGAACTACTGATGGACATGACCGCGTCCAAAGCCAATACCCATGTGGTTGGCCATGCCGGGAAGGTCCTGGCGCTCGAAGAGGGACACTTCCCTTACGTCCTCGACGGTAACCTCGAAACGGTTGGGCCGACAGACTTCAACGGGGTCCTGAAAGGTTCGTTCACCGCCCATCCCAAAATCTGTCCGGTGACGGGGGAACTCCTGGCGTTCGGTTACTCGGCATTCGAACCGTACCTGCGATATCTGCGCGTCTCCGCGGAAGGCGAACTGGTGCAGACCGAGAACATCACCGTTGGCGGACCGACGATGATGCATGACTTCAACGTTACCCGGAATCACGTGATTTTCATGGATCTGCCTGCGGTCTTTGACATGAACCTTGCGATGAGCGGGGACATGCCCATCCGGTGGGACGACAACTACCCGGCACGGTTGGGAGTTATGCCAAGAGACGGTAATGATTCCCAGGTGACCTGGTATGACATCAACCCATGTTATGTCTTCCATCCACTGAACTCGTACGAAGAGGGTGACCGGATCATTCTCGACGTGTGCCGTTTCAGTCACATGTGGCGGGAATCTTCGCTGGACTTCCCATCACCGAACTTCTGGCGCTGGACGATCGATACGGCCAAAGGCACGGTTCACGAAGAACAGATCGACGATCGCGCTGCGGAGTTCCCGCGTGTTGCTGACAGTGTCATCGGCCTGAAACACCGCTACGGCTACATGATGGCCATGTCCGGCATGAACTCTCCCGAGGACCCGATGGCGTCCCGCGGAGCCATCCTCAAATACGACCGGGAAACGGGCGAACGCAGCGAAATCGACTTCGGCCAGGGCCGCATGGGTGGCGAGCCGGTATTTGTCCCTTCAGCCAACCCGCAGAACGAGGACGACGGTTACCTGATGACCTACGTCTATGACGCATCCACCGACAGCAGCAGCTTTGTCATCATGGATGCCGCGAGCATGGACGATGAGCCGGTGGCCAGCGTGGAACTGCCTCGCATTCCCAACGGTTTCCACGGCAGCTGGATTGATGCGTCGGTAGTCTCCTAAAGGAAAGTGTTACCAGGCTGCTCCGCTGTGCAGCAACAGGGACGGACGGGGACACAATGAAGGTAACACCAAAGGAAGCCCCGGTTCGGTTTTTGCTCCTTGTCAGCGTTATCCTGGCGGCGGGATGCGAAACAGAGTTGTACGATCGCCTTCCCGATGCAGACAGCTGGACCGAACCCGGGACGCGTCCACGATTGCCATCAGCTGACACCCTGGGTCCGCGCCTGCTCATGGACACAGGCGCGGTCGCTGACCTGGTTGAGGCCTTCCCGAAGAGCGAGTACACAATCGCGAAGGTTGTGGGTCTCGGGCAATTCTATATCGATAAGCCAGATGACATGATCAAGGCGCGCCTGGTCGAGGGCGGGACCTGGGAGAAAACGGTATCGGAAGTCATTCTCGACCGCATCGAGCCGCACACCGTTGCATTGGATATTGGCGCTCACATCGGCACCCATAGTCTGCTGATGGCTCGGGCAATTGGACCGTGGGGTCGTATCTACGCGTTTGAGCCGCAAACGAAGCTGTTTATTGAGCTCACACACAACATGCGTCTGAATGGAATGAAGAACGTTGTTCCCCTCCGCTATGCGATTGGCCAGGCTCCGGCAATGATCATTGAAATGAATCCTGCAGTCACGGGTAACGAGGGCGGTACGGCGGTTGGGCAGGGTGGCGATCCTGCCGAGTTGAGGGACATCGATGGATTTGGCTTCAAGGATGTCTCACTCATCAAAATCGATGTCGAAGGATACGAACTCGAGGTTCTGCGGGGTGCGGTCGCGACACTGAGATCAAGTCAGCCTGCAGTCATCGTGGAAATCCACGGTGCTGAAGGGACACCAGAGGAACGTGCGCACTTTGAGGAAACTCGGCTATTTCTTACCGACCTGGGCTATCAGGTGGAGTTGGTTCGGGACACGAACTATCTGTTCATCATGCCGTAACGATTGAATTCAGTCGTGGATTGTCGTCAGAACCACGAACTTTTAGGATGACTGAATGAAAGTCGATGGAAGCTGCCACTGCGGGCGCGTTACGTACGAAGCCGAGATCAACCCTGATCACGTTGTGATTTGCCATTGCACCGATTGCCAGACCTTTTCCAGCGCACCGTATCGAGTCAGTGTGTTCGGAGTTCCATCGGAAAACATCCGGCTTGAAGGTACTCCGAAGACCTACATCAAGACCGGGGGAAGCGGCCGGAAGGTCTCGATTGCGTTCTGTGGAGACTGCGGTTCGGCGCTCTATTCGACGAAAGATGAAAGGCATTTCAATCTACGCGTCGGTGTCATCAGGCAGCGTGATAAGCTGATTCCGAAGGCGCAGGGGTTTTGCGGATCTGGAATGCCCTGGGCCACAAACATTGATGGCATTCGCAGGATCCCAGAGTCATAGAATGAAAGTGGACGGCTGTATGATTCGATTGTTCTGCCTGAGTTTGCTCCTTTGTTTTGCGGCGCCCGCGCTGTCGCTCAATATCGTTCTGACCAACGACGATGGATTCGAAACTGCCAACGTCCAGGCCCTGTTTCGCGCGCTTCGGGCGGCCGGGCATGACGTCATCATGTCCGCACCATATTCAGGTCAGAGTGGCACGGGCGGGATGATCAGCGTTCTGCGTCCCATTGGACCTACTCGCGAGAAATCGCCGGGTGGCACCTTGCCGCAAGGTTCACCCGGTGTTGGCGCTACCGGTCTTGGACCGCAGCAATTCTATGTAGATGGCTCACCGGCAGTGGCGGTTTTGTACGGTATTGATATTCAGGCCAGGCGGACCTGGGGCCGGTTTCCAGATCTTGTCATATCGGGGCCCAATGAGGGTAACAACCTGGGCATTCTCACACCGCACTCCGGCACGCTGGGCGCTACGGTGACGGCACTCAACAAGGGGCTTCCCGCCATCGCTGTCAGCGCGGATAGCGGCGATCCGGAGCAGGCTGCAGTGGTTGCAGATCTCACGGTTACACTGCTTCAGGCATTAAACCACGACGGTAGAATAAGACTCCCGAGGGGTGTGGGACTGAACGTCAACATGCCGCCCATCGATGCAGCCCGGTCCACCGCTGCGGACTTCAAGTTTCACTTCACCCAAATTGGTACCTCCAGCAACGTCGGTCTGGAGTTTGTCGAAGACCTGGGTAACAGTCCCTTTGCGCAACGTGCCGGTATATCGCCGGAACTGCGACTGCCTGCCGTCAGCGTTGCGGTGCCCGCATCGAGCGCCGGGTATCCGCAGGACAACGCTGCAACCAGCGAAACCCATGTTCTTAAGCCCCTCACGGTTACCGTGAGTCCTATACAGGGGACTTACGCAGCTGACCAACGGGTGGTCGATGAGGTTGGAACGTTTCTGAAAAGCCTGGTCGATTGATTTGTAAGCGACGCTTATGTCACTTTGGCTGCGATGCGCTCCCGGAATTGATCCATCGTGTCGCGGTGTTCGGCGTCGTGAATCAGATTTTGCGTTTCTTCAGGATCGCGTTGTAGATCGAACAACTCGCATATGGTGTTGGTTGTTGTCTCGATGGTGCAACGATAACGCTGGTCGCGGGCAGCTCTAAACGTCGGCGCTACATCCCGGCGACTCTGTTTCTGGATTTCGCTGAACAGGTAATCACGCCCGTTCGTGTGATTGAGAATGGATTGACCTTGAGTGTTCTGCAGCGGCTCGGCACCGGCTGCTTCAATAAGTGTCGGGCCGATATCAACCAATTCAACCAACGCTTCACTCGTGCGAGCTGAACACCCGCCCGGCGGCATGATGATCAGAGGCACCTGAACTGAGCTCCGGTAGAAGTTGAATTTGGCCATCAATCCGTGATCGCCCAGCATCTCGCCGTGATCTGAGCTGTACACGATCATGGTGTTATCCAGTTGCCCAAGTGCGTCTACCTGACTCACTATTCTTCCGACACACTCATCGATCAGGGAAATCATCGCGTAGTACTGCCGTGCACCCCGCAGCACATAATCATCGGACAAGCGGTGAGATTGCGCATGATGTCCACACCATGAGAGATAATCCGCCCAGACAGGTTCGTTCTCAAATTTGTCAGCTTGACTGCCTCGGGGAATATCCACACCGGAATAGTATGCGGCCCACTCAGGATCCCCCATCAAAGGCACATGTGGCTGGACGTAGGAGAGCTGCAGGAAAAACGGCTGATCCGGAGATTGAGCGCCAATCCAGCTCTGCGCTTCACGCGTTAGAAAACTTGTTAGATCCTGCTCTTTTGTGAGTGGACTTGTAACACCATCCCAGTGTTGCTCAGTCAGTCTCCATATGGACCTGATTTGATCGCGGTAGATCTCAAATACCCCTTCGCCTTTGAGGTATTCAGTATACGGCGTAGTCACCCCATCCATGGCGTGCACGTAACGGTCGAACTCCTCAACGACGTGGTCAAAACCAAATTTCGCGACCTGTGGTTCCATGTCTCGCATATCCACGCTGCCACCAGCTTCCACCAGACCTTTCGCGTAGTAGTGCGTTTTGCCAATGTTCGCTGTTGCGTAGCCCGCAGCTTGCAACTGCTTCATAAAAGTAGGCCACTCAGCGTTCATATCCGGGCCGAAATTTCGCAGGACGCCTATTTCGGAAGGATAGCGGCTGGTAATGAGCGCTGCCCTGGAGGGCTGACATATCGGCGACTGGCACCAGGCATTTGTATAGCGAACACCCCTGGCTGCCAAACGATCTATGTTAGGGGTCTCAATCAGTGCATTGCCAGCACAACCCATCGCATCATGACGATGTTGGTCAGCAAAGATGAAAATGATGTTGGGCCTGGTCACCGCCACATGTTGGCACGCGGCGAGGCCAGGTCAAGGTCCTCATTTCCGGCCACCGCGCCTACGCGCTTCTACGGATTGAGCACAGCAGTGGGTTTTGTAGCGTAGCTAGTTCCGTCCGTCTGTAGCGACACACTAGAAGGAACCACCTGATGGCGCGTGAAGTTCACGAGACCCGTCTGGCAAAGATCGAAGAAATGCGTCCGATCATCGCCAGAGGCGGCGACGAGGGCCAGGAACTGCGGCGGCTGCCCGACGATGTTGTCGAGGCCCTGGTCGACGAGGGCTTTTTCCGGTTTGCCCTACCCGAGGAGATGGGCGGCGAAAATGCCAGCTCCATGGAAACCATCGAGATCCTGGAACACATGGCTGCCATCGATGCGTCTGTGGCGTGGAACGTGATGCTCGGTTCGGAAATCAATGCCATGGCGGTTGGCGGGATGGATCCGGAACTCGCGCAAGAAGTCTATCTCGACAATCCGCGCGTAATCATGTGCGGCGGGGGTGGACCGGGTAGCACGCCGTCCCGCGCAGAGCGCCAACCTGACGGCAGCATCAAAGTCTGGGGGCAGACGACATTCATATCGGGTTGTCACAACGCGACCTGGTGTTTCATGCCCGCACCCCTCATGAAAGGCGACGAGATGGAACTCGATGAAAACGGTGTACCGATATTCAACGTCTGGATGCTGCCGCGGGATCAATGGGAGATTATGGATACATGGGATGTAGCGGGTTTGAGAGGTTCCGGATCTCACGACGTCAAAGCGGACGGTGCGGTGATACCTGCGAGATTCGCCGGTGTGAGCCTGTGGACCGTTCCCGCACACTATCCAAACCCGGTCTATCGCATGCCTACCGGCATGCGCCTTGCGTACAACAAAGCAGCGATCGCGCTCGGTATCGCCAGAGGCGCTTTACAGGTGTTTGCTGACGTCGCTCAAAACAAGATACCGATGTTGTCGTCGTCATCGCTGGCAAATCGTGGCATTGCCAAGTGGCGTATGGGCCTTGCGGAAGCGAAGTACCGATCGTGCCGCGCGTTCCTGATGGAAGCCATGGCGGCAATGGAGGAAGAGCTCAAAGGTAATGACGATCTGCCTGGTGCAAAAACGACCCAGGACGCCCGGCTTGCCTGTGTGCACGCGGGGAACGAATGTATGGAAATTGTCGACATGCTGCACAATACCGCCGGGACAAGTGCCATGCGCATGCACAGCCCATTGGAAAGACAGCTCAGGGATGCACATGGGACAGCCAGCCACCGCTGGATTGCCCATCCTTTGTACGAGGACCTGGGAGCGATCCTGCTGGGTCACGAACCGTCCGCTGAATTTGCCGGTGGGGCAGGCGTTCCAATTGGCCCACCGCCACCAAAGTAGGGATCTTCATTATGTTAAAAAACAGAACTTCCAGGACTTTGATGATTGCCATGGCAATTGCGCTGTCTGCGTTTCTGGGCGGGTGTCAGTCGATCCAGACAGGCAACACAGCAAGCGAAGCAGACAACGAGCAGATCATTCGCGATTTCGTTGCTGCCTGGTCGCGCCTGGATGCAGACGAACTGGCGGGTTATTTCACCGAGGACGGCACGTACTTCAATATGCCGCTACAGCCAGTGAGCGGCCGGGACAACGTGCGTGAGTATATCCGTAACTTCCTGCAGTCCTGGGACAAGACGGATTGGGAAATGGTAACCATCGTTGCGCAGGATGACCTGGTATTTGCCGAAAGGATCGATCGCACAGTCATCGGCGGCCGGAAGGTCGACTTACCATGTGTCGGCGTGTTCGAGATGGAAAACGGCAGAATTAGGGTATGGCGGGACTATTTTGATGTCGCGACATTCGCCAACGCGACCCGCCCCGAAGAAGAACCCGCTCAGTGATGGTATCTCACGCAGGTTTCTCAATTCTGCAGAGATAGAACCCATCCCAGACATCCCGTGGCAGGATCCGCCTGCTCTCGCCAATGGACGGATGGAATTTCCGGCCTTGCCACTCTGTCAGACCGGCAAGCCAATCATTTACAACCGCCGGTATCGCGGTAACCCGGGC
Source organism: Pseudomonadales bacterium (assembly GCA_028277965.1). Lineage (GTDB taxonomy): Bacteria > Pseudomonadota > Gammaproteobacteria > Pseudomonadales > Azotimanducaceae > UBA4421. The sequence continues at coordinate 48,053 of JANQFF010000383.1, read as the reverse complement.
ACTACTGCGCTTCAGAAGATAGTCCACCACAGCTTCATTCTCTTCCGGGGCAAAACTGCACGTGCAATAGACCAGCACCCCACCCGGTTTCAGCGCCTGGTATGCGGAGCGAATCAGGCCTTTCTGTTTGCGCTGACACTCTTTGACCTTCCTGAGTGACCAGTGACGATAGCTCGAGGGATCATTCCAGCGCATATGGGATTCGGAACTGCAGGGGGCATCCAGAAGGACACGGTCGAACCGGTCCGGCACCGCCCGGCCCACACCGCGGCCGTCACGCTGATAAAGCTGCACGTTTGTCACCCCACACCGCTCGAGATTCGCTTTCAGCCGGAAGAAACGCTGTTTGACAGGTTCCACTGCGGCCAGGCGGCCTGTATTTGTCATGGCCGCCGCAATCGCAATTGTCTTTCCGCCTGGAGCGGCCGCCAGATCCAGAATCTCTTCATCCGGCTGCGGGTCGAGCACCTTGACCGCGAGGAAACTCGACGCGTTCTGTATGTAAATCCGTCCAGTTGTCGCAGCTTCAGTCTGCGTCAGGCCACTCGACCTCGTTACCCGGTACAGTCCGGACTGACCCGAAACAGGCTCACCCACGGGATCGAACTCAACCTCGCTTTTGCCATCAACGAGCGGGTTGATCCAGTAGGACAGGACCTCGTCGTGCTCGAGTTCATTCAGGATGTCCACAGTCACTTTTGCACCGTGGATCTGTTCTAATCGTTCTTTAAACGCGGAGATTTCTTGTGGAACTGGCAAAACAGGCTTTGGACGTGGGTCTCTATACCAATAACCTCGATGCTATGCTCGCCTTCTGGCACGAGCAAGCGCATCTCCAGTACACAGAGATGTTGCCTGTGGGTGGTGGTGTGCGTCAGCATCGTCACGCCATCGGGGAGAGCGTTCTGAAAGTGAACCACTCCCGAGACCCTCTGCCTGACAGCCCACCATCCGGTCTCGCTAACCTGAGGATCTACGATACCGTTATAGACGAGCCCATCGAGCTTTACGATCCGGACGGTAACGAGGTGCAGCTGCTGCCTGCCGAGGAAAACCGCAACCTGGACCTCATCCTCAATGCAAACGACGTCGCCCGATCGAGTGAGTTTTACGGCGACACACTGGGCCTCGAAGAGGTCTCACCCGCCTGTTTTGCCGTTGGTGCTTCGCGGATCCAGCTTGTCTCCGGTGAGGTGGGGGATTTTGAGCGGGCAGCTCCCGGTTACCGCTACATGACATTCCAGGTTTTCGACGTTGTCGGTACCCATGAGCATGTTTTGACCCATGGCGGCGCGGAAGGTATGGCCCCTTTGCGCCTGGGTGACGTCGCCTACATTTCCTTTGTGCGTGACCCCGACGGCAACTGGATCGAGATCAGTCAGCGCAAATCCATCACCGGGTCGCTCGACTCACCCTGATATAGCTGTTATAGAATATTCGGGTAGCAACGGGAGTACACAAATGGGTTTTTTCAGTTTTGTTGTCCTGCTGGCGATAGCTTATCTCGCCTGGCGAATCAGCGATCAGATTCCGGATATCCTCTTCCGGCTCAGTGAAATTCAACGTGACGTTGCCGAAATTCGTCGTCGCACCGAAGATCAGACCGAACCACCTGAAGAGATCGCATCTGCACCTGAACCGGAACCAGAAGTCGAGGCTGCAGACGCTGACGATGGTGATTCAACCGACGACTGACCATGTCCATGGACTGGCGCATCTGGCTGGGGCTGGGACTGACCGCAACCTGGCTTCTCCTGGGTTTTGCATATATCGCATCGGTCATCGGATGGGCTGAGTTCACCATTCTGCCCCCCGAAAGGATGGGTAACTTCCTCGAGGGCGCTTCCGCACCTCTTGCATTCCTCTGGCTTGTCATCGGTTACTTTCTCCAGCAGAAGGAGTTACAGCAGAACACCGAAGCGCTGAGACTGCAGGCAACTGAAATCCGGCGCAGTGCAGAGCAGGCTGTGATTCAGTCAGAGAACCTGGCCGCCAGCGAACTGCACGCGCGCCAGGAGGCTTTCCTGCAGATTTCCAAATCAATCAGTTCCCAGCTGGGATCCATCGCCGGGCTTCTCTACGTCAGCAGCCATGGCGATTCGGGATCCGGCGTCGTCGACGGCGACGAGATGGCAAAGCTGTTTACCACCCAGAGCCAGGGAGACGATGAAGTCTTTTCAAGGCGTCTGTTGACCGCCAATCTGCGACTGGATGATCCACAGGAGCAACACGATCTCTTCTACGGTACAGAGATTCGTGCCCGACACACCAACAACTTCATCTTCAATTTCGAACGCATGTTACGCAGAGCCGCCGAAGTCGATTCGGAAAACATGATTCAGGATGCCCTGTCTGCCAGTGGCCACGGCTTTCTGTATCGCATCATGAAAACCCATCAGGCAAACGCCCCGGAAGACTGGGCGGACCACACAAAAACAGGTACGCACATCAATTTTGGGAGAACCCAATGAGAAAACTCATCACAATCGTGATCGCGTGCAGTGTTATCGCAACCACACCAGATTTTGCGGAGGCAGGTCCAGCTACGGACCGTTTCGCTGACGTGGAGATGAAAGCCACACACGTGGCGGGTACCGTGCATATGCTCGAAGGTGCCGGTGGCAACATAGGCGTTTCCATCGGACCCGATGGCACGCTGATCATCGACGATCAGTTTGCGCCCCTTGCTGACAAGATCATTGCTGCCCTCGACGGCCTCGGCGGCGGACGACCGAAACTCATTCTGAATACGCACTGGCACGGCGATCACACCGGGTCCAACCCCGAAATGGGCAAGACCGGCACAATTGTCTCCCACCACAACGTCCGGGTCAGGCTCCTCGGAGAGGAAAACTATCCCCGCAGCGGCCTGCCCCTCGTCACCTATGACGAAAACCTCAATGTTCACTTCAACGATGAGGAAATCAGCGTCATGCACTTACCCAGCGGGCACACAGACGGGGACAGTGTGGTCTGGTTCAAAACGGCCAATGTCATCCACATGGGTGATCTCTTCTTCAACGGTCGCTTCCCGTTTGTCGACATCAACAGCGGTGGCTCGGTGGATGGCTTTATCGCCAACGTTGAAAACGTTCTGGCCATGATTCCCGGAGATATACAGATCATTCCCGGGCACGGTCCGCTGGCCACTGTAGAAGATCTCGAAACCACCACCGCAACCGTCAAAACAACTGCCACGGCCATCCGCATGGCTCTTCAGGAGGGAAAAGATGCGGCTGATATCGCTGCAGATATCCAGCAGGACTACGCGGTCTGGGCCAGCGGCTTCATCTCTGCTGAGCGCTGGGTAGAGATCATTCAGGCGGATCTGAACCTTTGAACCCGCTGGAGGCATTTTTTGAAGATCGCCAGCGTGCCCGTGACGCGGGTGATCCCATGGCTGCGCTCTGTTCAGTCGCCAATATGGACAGCGACGGAAATGCTCAACTGCGCACACTCGTTCTCAGGGACATGGAAGAGCGCCTGGCTGTTTTCGTCAACGCCACCAGCCCGAAGTGGTCTCAGCTGCACTCGGGATTTGCCGTGCTCACATACTGGCCGAGTGTGCAGATTCAGTACAGGATGCAGGTACGGCCTGAAGCCATCCCCGCAGAACTCGTTCACGAGAGCTGGCAGTTGCGGCCTGATGCGCCGAAACGGATGGACTGGTTCTACCAGACAACCACACCCCAGAGCACGCCTGTCGAAAGTCGTGACGAGCTGCTCGCCCAGGTGGGTAGCCTGGAGCTTCCTGACCCCCTGGTTGCACCGGGCAATGCACGAGGGCTGTATCTCGACATTCAGACCATCGAGCGGCTGGACCTGACCCAGGAGAACGGTATCCACGCGAGGACGTATTCGTACCTGAACGACGGAGAGTGGCATACGAGAACGCTGGTGCCTTAAGAATCGCGGCTAAAGCCGCTCCCACATGGAGATAGCGAGATATGTACTGTGGGAGCGGCTTCAGCCGCGATTTCAATCTAATTCGGCGGTGACTATCCCGTGCAGGTTGGAAAAACACGTTTTCTTCGCGATATCCACAAACCCCAGCATGAACGCAGCCTGCGCCTGGTCTTTGCGAACAGCCGCGTAGAGCGTCGGCCACACACCTTCTTCACCAAGGGACCTGGCGGTCAGATAGTCCTTTTCAGTGTATTCGTGTAACGCCCAGTTTGGCAGGCAGGCTACACCACGATCCGATGCGACGAGTTGCACAATCATGGTTGTGAGCTCTGCATGTCGGACGCGCTTCGGCTCAACCGCAGCTGGATCCAGAAACCCGGTAAACACATCGAGCCGGGACCTGTCCACCGGGTAGCTTATCAGGGTTTCTTCAGCCAGATCCTGGGGGTCGATCCACTCCTTGTTGACCAGGAAGTGATCTTTGGACAACGCAAGCTGTGCCTCGTAGCTGAACAACGGAAAGTAGTGAACATCTCCTTCATCTGTCGGATCTGCGGTGATGACAAGATCGAGATCTCCCCGGCCCAGGGCAGGCAGCGGCGCAAAATGAAATCCACTGGCAATATCGAGTTCCACGTCCGGCCATTCGTCACGATACTGATCAATTGCAGGCAGCAGCCATTCGAAACAGCTGTGACATTCAATCGCCATGAACAGTCGTCCCGATTCACCTCCGGCGAGACGTTGCAGGTCGAGTTCAGCGCTATGTACCCGCGGCAGCACCTCATCCGCCAGGCGCAGCAGCCGGTTTCCCGCACTCGTAAACCGTACGGGCCGGGTTTTACGTACAAAAAGCGCGCACCCAATCCTGGATTCGAGCTCTTTGATCTGGTGTGAGAGCGCAGACTGGGTCAGGAACACCCGTTCCGCAGCTTCCACCAGACTGCCGGTATCCCGTAACGCAACCAGGGTGCGCAGGTGTCTGAGTTCTATATGTGACATGGTTCGTGTGACATGAATCTCGCTCATGCCGGAAGTCGTTAACATGCATGATATTCATTTTATGGCAGGCTGTCACTAGTCCGCAGCAACCCGCTACCACCGCGCCAGAACCCTGTGGAAGTGAGGCACAGAGCACGATGACGTCAACTTCGTTGCCGTACACTCATTCCATGTTCAACCCCAACAGCAGAATCATCGATGCGTTCGTCGAGCACTCGCTCAACGAGTTCCGTCGCCTGTTTTCCGCCCCTGACAGCGCTCAGGAGCAGAGTCTCGAACAGGCCACTCGCACCGCGCTCGAAACGCTGCTGAATTGCGACTGCCCGTATCACGACCTGCAACACACGATCCTCGTGACCGACGTGGGTCAGAGTATCCTGCAGGGCCGCCAACTTGCACGCGGTGACCTCACTGCACATGACTGGTTGCAGGCAGTGGTTGCGATGCTGTTTCATGATGTCGGGTACCTCCGCAACCTTCTGTCCGATGACGACGCAACTTCCTGCGCTATCAACGATGAAGGGCAACGCATCTCACCTCCGCCTGGATGTACCGATGCGTTTATGACCCCGTACCATGTGTCTCGTGGAAAACTCTACGTCACCGAGCGATTCGCCAACGATCCCGCCCTCGATACCGGAACCATCGGAGCCTGTATCGAAATGACACGCTTCCCGGTACCGTCGGGACCGGGTTATACGGACACAGACAGCTTGCCCGGGCTTGTCCGCTCGGCTGATCTCATCGGGCAGATGGCGGACCCTCAGTATCTCGAGAAACTCTCCCGTCTCTTCGCGGAATTCGTCGAAACCGGTGATGCCGGGCGCATGGGCTTCGATAACCCGGGCGATCTCAGGGCTGGGTTCCCCGAGTTCTTCTACAACCAGGTTCACCCCTACATCAAGGAGGGGCTCGACTACCTCAGGCGAACACAGCAGGGGCAGCAATGGATTGCCAACCTCTACCGGCACCTGCATGCTGACAACCGAACAGCGCAGGAAGATCTCGGGCACGCCGCGCCAGAGCTGGTCGTCGACAACACTCACTGATATTCATAGAATCCGCGCCCCGAGCAAAATAACAAGAAGGGCGCTCTTCGATGCCAGATGCCGCGCGCATCGCAACTTCTGAAGTTACTACTCCAGACGGATTGACTGACCAGCCGTTACGCATCGCGCTGCTTGGCTACCGGTGCAATCCATTCAGCGGCGGCCAGGGTGTGTACATTAAAAACGTTGCTGAAGGCCTGGCAACGCGTGGACACGAGGTTCACATTATCGCCGGAGAGCCTTACCCCTCCCTCGAACCTGATTCACCGGTGAAGCTGATTCGCCTGCCCGGCCTGAACCTGTACGACAAAACCAATCCCGCCCTGGCTCTACGGCTCCGACACCTGCGGTCCTTCACCGATACGTTTGAGTGGCTGAGCATGATGACAGGCGGTTTCCCTGAACCATATACCTTCGGGCGGCGGGTCTATGCCTACCTCAAGGAAACGGGTAAACGATACGACATCATTCACGACAATCAGACGCTTTCACCCGGTGTGCTCGCCCTGCAGGACCTGGGTCTGCCACTGGTTACAACCATCCATCATCCGATTACTCACGACCGGGATATCGCCGTTGCCCACGCGGAGAACTGGGGGCTGCGGCTGCTGATCAAACGCTGGCACCACTTTCTCAGGATGCAGACCCGGGTTACCCGAAAGCTTCAGTACATCGTCACGGTCAGTGAGAACTCGCGAAATGACATCGCACGCGCGTTTGGTGTCGATGCACAAAGAATCAGCGTCGTTCCAAACGGTATAAATCTCGATCTGTTTGCTCCGCACAACCTCAACCGGGAATCTCACACGCTGATCACTACTGCCAGTGCCGACCAGCCGTTGAAGGGTACTCAACATCTCATCCCCGCATTTGCGGAACTGAAACAATCATTCCCTGACCTGGAGTTGGTGTTCATCGGCAAGCCTAAACCAGGCGGTGCCACAGAATCGCTCATACGAGCGCATGGCTTGAACGGTTCGATCCGTTTTGTCCACGGGGTCAGCGATACGGATATCGCCGATCTTTACAGCCAGGCGACCATTGCCATTGTCCCCTCCGAATACGAGGGATTTGGCTTGCCCGCAGCGGAAGCGATGGCCTGCGGAGTACCCGTTGTCGCAGCTGATGGGGGCGCACTACCGGAAGTCGTTGGTGACGCGGGTGTTGTCGTTCCCCGGGGCGATAGCCACCAGCTTGCACAAGCAATCGCCGGATTGCTCCACGACCCGGCTGAACGCGAACGCCTCAGCATTCTGGGTCGCTCCCGCATCGAGGAGCACTTCAGCGCCGACCGCGCTGCACGAGAACTCGAAGACTACTACCGACGGGTGTTGACCCAATGAGTCTCGATACAGTCCGATGGGAACTGCTCGACATAGCTGATGGAGACCGGATACTCGATCTCGGGTGTGGCGAAGGCCGGCATGCGATCACCGCAAGTCTGCTCGCCAAAAGCCAGGTAGTCGGTGTTGACCTGGCCAGAGATGACCTCAAGGTCGCTCACTCGCGCCTGAGCGATTTCTCCAGCCCAGAGTGCACATTCATCTGCGGGAACGGCAAGCACCTGCCGTTTGCAGACTCGACATTCGACAAGGTCATCTGTGCAGAAGTCCTCGAGCACATCCCGGACTATGAAGCCGTTCTCGAAGAAATCAAACGGGTGCTCAAGCCGGACGGGCTTTTCGCTGTCAGTGTTCCCCGGTTTTTCCCCGAATGGGTGTGCTGGCGTCTGAGCCGCGAGTACCACGAGGTTGAGGGTGGTCACGTTCGCATTTTCCGGTCGCGGCGTTTACGCAACGCTGTCGAGGCTCATGAGATGCAGCGGGTATCCAGACACTGGTCGCACGCATTGCACGTACCCTACTGGTGGCTCAAATGTCTCTTCTGGAACACCGCCGACGATAATCCCCTTGTCCGGACCTATCACCGGATGCTGGTATGGGATCTTCTCGAGGCTCCGTGGTTGACACGCACACTGGACCGTCTTCTCAACCCAATACTTGGAAAAAGTATCGTGATGTACTTTGTTAATAGATGAACAGTAATCTGAACAGCAGCCTGAGCAACACCGCGGCCTACATCGCGAGCCTGCAAACTGAGCAGGGGGCTGTACCGTGGTTCAAGGACGGTATCATCGATCCATGGGACCATGTTGAAGCCCTGATGGGTCTCTCAGTGGCCGGCTACCAGGACCAGGTGCACCACGGATTCGAATGGTTGGCAGACGCCCAACGGGAAGACGGCGCCTGGTGGGCAGGTTACACGGCGGAAGGTCCCGCTGACGCAACCCGCGCTGAAACCAACTTCGTCGCTTATCCAGCTACTGGCTTGTGGCACCACTATCTGGCCAGCGGCGATCACAACGCGCTGGACGTCTTCTGGCCAATGGTGCGCAAGGCCCTGCAATGGGTCATGGAACTGCAAACCGGCACCGGTGAAGTTTTCTGGGCGGTTGATGCCGTCAAGGGCATCAGCCGCGACGCGCTCGTTACCGGCTGCAGCTCAATCTTCAAATCTCTCGAATGTGGCGCACGTATAGCCTCGGCCGTCGGAGACGACCCTGCCCCATTTCTTACATCACGGACCAGGCTTGGCGATGCGCTCATCAATCGCCCCGACCGCTTCGACCGTACCTGGGAAAGCAAAGCCCGCTATTCCATGGACTGGTTTTACCCGGTCATGACCGGCGTCGTTCGCGGCGATGCAGCGCGGGCGCGGCTCACCGAGCGCTGGCACGAGTTTGTCGAAGAAGGCTATGGTTGCCGTTGCGTTGTCGAACGACCGTGGGTCACCGTCGCAGAAACATGCGAACTCACAATGGCTTGTGTTGCTGCAGACGCCAGACCGCGGGCGCAGACCCTGTTCGAAAGCCTGCAGCGATTCCAGGTGGAAGATGGAAGCTGGTGGACCGGTTATGTGTTCGATGAGGACGTACACTGGCCCGACGAACGCCCGACCTGGACAGCCGGTGCCATATTGCTGGCTGCCGATGCGCTTTACGAACTATCGTCCGCCCACACGCTGTTTACGCAACACACCTAACGTTTTCGTCCATTCGCATTCCTCGTAGTCGCCTGAGGCCATCGCGAGCTTGTAGATATTGTATGGCGCCTGCCCTCCGTCTTCAGGATTCGGAAACAAGTCGTGAATGGCGAGATACCCACCCGGCATCACGTGCGGCGACCATGTGTGGTAGTCCGTCAATGCGGCTGCTTCGCTGTGGCCACCATCGATGAACACCAGAGCAAGTGGTGTCTTCCAGAACAGTCCTGCATTGGCGCTCGATGTGACCACAGGAACGACATGGTCCTCCAGTCCGGCACGCGCGATGTTGCGCCGGAATTCCGGCAGGGAGTCCATCCGTCCCAGCTCTTCATCGTAGAGTTCGGGGTCGTGATACTCCTCACCCTGCTGGTGTTCCTCGGACCCGCGGTGATGATCGATCGCATACAAAAGCCCGCCCCCATCAAGAACGCCTGTTCCGAGGTACATGGTCGATTTGCCACAGTAGCTCCCGACCTCGAGACACGGTCCAAACGCGCTTGCCTCCAACGCCAGGTTGTACAGTCGGGCACCCTCTTCCGGGTCCAAAAAACCTCGAACAGTATTAATTTCTATCGATAACTTCATATTTTTGTTGCATTTTTATTGTTGCGCCCTCTAATATTCGCGCCCAGTGAGCTGCCGCACAGAACGTGCCGCTCAGATCTGATAATTCTGGCAATGCGTTACACGGAAGAGAAGATGGACGAGCCAAACGAGCAACTGCCGCTTCAGACTCAGCCTGCCGAGGAGGAGCCCCAGAACCAATCTCCGCCTGCCAATCAGGGTGAAGAGATCGAAAAGAGCTTTGTACTGGGCTACAACTAGACCGGCAAGTGCGTGGCACTAGCCACCCAGTCCGAAGAACACCAGCACAAAACTCACCGGCATAGAGCCGATAAAGAAGGCCGCAAAGTTCAGCGCCTCGTTCTGCTGTGGGTCATCGCTGAACGAAAACCTGGAACCCAGTGCAAGCCAGAGGCCACCTCCGATGAACAGCGAGGTCGCCATTGTCAGAATAAAGGCGGCCACAATCCCTACATACTGCTGAGTTGCAACATACCCCGGGGTTTTGCACCTGTGAGATCGGCAATCTGCTCGTAGTTTGCAGCGACATCGTCCGCGTCCGCATCGACTCCGAGTTCCACACCTGCGTTTTCCACGATGCAGGCGATCGAATACGTCCCACCCTGGGCCTGCATGATCACACCGTTGGGAGCACCTTCACTCACCAGGAACATGGCGGCCGGGGTCACGAGTTCGGGTCCCAGGTTTTTCTGGGCTTCTTCAGGGATAAGGTCTTCCGTCATTCGCGTCGCGGCAACAGGAGCAATCGTGTTGGTATGAACGTTGTTCTTCGCGCCCTCGATCTTCAGAGAATGCATGAATCCAACCTGGGCCAGCTTAGCCGCGCCATAGTTCGTTTGTCCGAAGTTGCCGTACAAACCCGTGGGTGAGGTTGTCATGAGAATGCGTCCATAGTTCTGCTCACGCATGATGGGCCATACAAAGTGGGTGCAATTCACAGCACCCATGAGGTGGACATCCATCACCATCTCGAAGTCATCCAGTTCCATCTTGGCGAACGACTTGTCACGCAGGATACCGGCGTTGTTAATCAGGATATCTACCCGACCCCAGGCGTTCATGGCGTCATCCACCATGCTTTTCGCACCAACCCGGTCGGAAACCGACCCACCGTTGGCAATGGCTTCGCCACCTGCAGCCTTGATTTCGGCAACCACCGCTTCGGCCGCTTCCGAAGAACCACCGGTGCCGTCCATCGCTCCACCCAGGTCATTCACCACAACCCTGGCGCCACGCCGCGCCAGTTCCAGCGCATGGCACCGGCCCAGGCCCCCGCCAGCCCCGGTGACAATGGCAACCTGGCCTTCAAATGAGATAGTCATATTGTTTTTCTCCTGCTTATCGCTTTACGGTCGCATCCCAAATCGAACGGGACCGACCAGTGTATCGAGTTGTGGCTGTATCCAGTCTATCCACTCACAGAGGATCGGCCGGGTCTCTCTCGGGTCGATCAGTTCGTGGACACCAAATGATTCTGCACGGGGGAAGGGGGAACGCGCAGATCGTAAACCCTCTTCCAGTTCCTTCCGCTTGGCATCCGGATTGTCAGCACCTGCAATTTCCCGGTGAAAGGCAACCGCCACACCCCCTTCGAGCGGTAACGCACCCGACTCGACAGACGGCCATGCCAGGACGTAGTTGCCTGGCGCGTAGTGAGCAGCCGTGGCAACGCCAAATCCTTTGTGGACCTGGATGACTGCCCAGGGTATTGAGGATTGGGCCGCTGCTGACACCGCAGCCATGCCATAGCGAATGGTGCCTGCCTTTTCCGATTCCGGACCAATCATGAATCCCGGCTGATCGACGAAGTTGATGATAGGGACGTGGAAAGTGTCGCAGGTTTCCACAAACCGACGATACTTCTGCGCCGCCTCGGCAGTCATCGCGCCTGCATAGTGCATGCAGTCGTTCGCGAGAACCCCGACCGGCTGGCCATCCAGGCGCGCAAACCCACAGATCTGGCTGGGACCGTAGGTTGCCCCAATCTCGAAGAAACTCTCGTGATCGACAATCATGTTCACGATCGCGCGCATATCGAAAGGCGCGTTACTGTCTCTCGGGACCGCCGAAAGCAATTCCTGTTCCATCCGGTCTACCGGATCGTCGTTCGGGTATCTCGGTGTTCGCTCCCACACACTCCCGGGCAGATAGCTGAGGTACTGCCGGACCTGGCGGAATACGTCATGTTCGTCTTCCGCAAGGTTGTCGACGATGCCGCTCGCAGCATGAACCTGTGCGCCGCCGAGTTCATCTTTTGACATTCGTACGCCGAGTGCCCGCTCAACCAGGGCAGGACCGCCTATCAGTACCTGCGCAGTGTGTTTGGTCATCACCGCAAAATGAGAAGCGACAAGACGTCCTGCCGGGAAACCTGCAACCGCGCCCATGGCACCCGAAGCGATAGGCACTTCGGACATGGCATCAGCGATGATCTTGAAACGAGGCTCTGTGAAAACCGGTTCTCCGACGGTACCGCCTTTCTTGCCGGACCCTTTGACGCTGCCGCCACCGCCTTCCAGCATCCTTACCAGCGGTACCCGATACTGGACCGCCAGATGCTCCGCGTACACGCTCTTACGCAGCCCTGCAGCGTTGGGAGATCCTCCCTTCAGCGTGAAATCTTCACCGCCGACGACGACCCTGCGATCCTCGATCTTGCCGAAACCCACCACGTAGTTTGCTGGCGCGTACTCGACAATTTCTTCATTGTCGTCGTAGACCGGGCTTGCGGTCGCCTGCCCGTGCTCACGAAAACTACCAGGGTCGAGCAGTTCATCGATGCGTTCACGTATTGTCAGCCTGCCTTTCGCATGCTGTTTGGCAATGCCCTCTTTACCACCCTGCTGCTTCGCGAGGTAGCGACGGCGCTCGAGTTCTTTAACTTCCGCTTCCCAGCTCACGGCGTTACTCCGGGTCGTTGAAATCCGGTGGACGTTTCTCGAAGTTGGCTTTGATCGCTTCTACCTGGTTCGGTGTGCCGATCAAAGCTGTCTGCAGAGACGCTTCGAGTTCAAGGCCCGTCCTCGCATCAGCGTGCCACGCATCTTCGAGGAGCTTTTTCCCCGCGCGGATCGCGTCAGGTGACTTCCCGGCAATCTCCCGGGCAAGTTCCAGCGCGTCCTCAAGCGGAGTTTCAGATACGTGGGTGACAAGCCCCATCTCTTTGGCTTCCGGACCGTTCAATATGCGGCCGGTCCAGGTCAGCTCCTTGGCGACATCCAGGGGCACGACGTCACGCAGTGTCTGTGTAAGGCTCATGTCCGGGATGAGGCCCCATTTGATCTCCATGACCGACATTTTCATGTCCGGGGCCGCGATGCGGATATCCGCACCGAGGGCAATCTGCGCACCCCCGCCATAGGCCACCCCGTGCAAAGCTGCGATCACCGGCTGCGGGATTTTCTTCCACACGTATGCCGGCCGCTGGGCATGGTTTTCCGGACGCTCGTCTTTTTTGAGCAACCCGCCAGTCGTATCTCCAGGTGCATCCGACATGGCAGCAAAACTCTCCATGTCGAGACCCGCGCAGAAGCCACGGCCATTGCCTGACAGGACAACTGCCCGCACGTCCGCACGCTCCGCAATCGTCTCACCGGCTTCGATAATGGCTTTGAACATCTCGCCGCTCAGTGCGTTGTATTTATCAACGCGGTTGAGGCGAACGTCAGCCACACCGTCATTCACGTCAATCGTGACGAGATCATCGCTCATAGTGCCTTCCCTCTGCTTTTCAAAAGAGTGCCTTCCCTTAAATCAGGCGCGGGATGCTATCACAAGCGACCCGTGTTCGCTGATGAGTGAACTACCCGCCCTGGCGCACCACCTTGATCACCAGTTGCCCCAGTTCTGCGGTTGCATGCGCCATCAGGAGCGCAATCACAACCGCATACCAGCCATCTGCCGGGCCCGGAATGAGTCCCGATCCTGCCCCCAGGGCACCCACCATGATCAGTCCATAGAGCGAGGTGAGCCCCAGACTGAGCCGTGCCTTGCCACCACCTTGAGACTGAATTCGTCTCCGCACCATTGTGAGGATTCCACCAACCAGCAACATGTAACCGGCCGTAAGGAAAAGCCCAACCCTGGACGATGTCATCAGGTCGAAACCAAAGTTATTCAGGATGACCGGAAGGAGGGCAAGAAATACACTCCCGATGCTCCAGCACATGGCAAACGCCAGGCTGACGTACTCCTGTCCGTCCCAGTCCACGCGCTGCCCGCGAAAAACTATTGCGAGAGACGAGAACCCCGCGATCGCGACAGCAACTTCAGCAAGGGTGTGAAAAGCGTCCATACCAATATCGTGCCAGAGAGACTGCATGGCTGCTATGAGGTCTGAAGGGGACGTTCGAAGTAGAACAGAGTCCCCTCTATTTCGAGGGTGCAGGTGGCTGGCATCGATCTCCAAAGCCGCTCCGCTTACAACAAGACCCTCAGAATCGAGGGTATTCAGTTCACCTGCTCACGGTAGTATCGAACAGTTTTTAGGACCGGATAAGCCAACCGGGCAATCGATCATGGCAAAAAAAGGGAGATTGGAAGGACAATGAAACTTATAGATTGCTGGATAAATGCTTTTCACCCCGAATTTGCGTCGCCCTTCGATCCAAAGCTCTTGGAGATCGGTACAAAGCGTTCTCCTAACCTGCTGAAGAACTCAGCCGCGTATACCGGCTTGGATGCCTTAGTTGATCTCATGGATTCGGGTGGCGTAACAAAGGCGGTGCTAACAGATCCCTACGGTTCGGAACTCCTGCAAAGCGCCATTGATACCGCAATAGAATCTCACCCAGATCGCTTTGGCGGATGTGTGGCGGTTCAACCTTCTTCGGCGCTAGAAGACATGCGCAAAATCCGAAGCTATAAGGAACGGGGCTATAGATCCATCAAAGTCCTAGGTGTCTTTTCCGGTCTGCCCTACGATCACCCGAAGTACTTCCCTATCTATGCAGCCTGTGAAGAGGAAGGTCTGGTGCTTAGCTGTACAGTGGGCATGCCCCATATTCCTATCTCTGACCAGCTCCAGGATCCAATGGCCTTGGATGCAGTGATGGAGCACTTCCCAAGTCTTAACGTAGTCATGTGTCACGGTGGTCTACCGTGGGCCGCTTCATGTGTAGCCCTGATGCGTAAGTGGCCGAGGTTGTACTGGATGTCATCAGTCATCGCAGAGCAGCGACTGCCCCGCGAGATTATCGACTTTGGAAACGATGACGGAGCTGATCGCTTGATGTGGGCAACCGATTTTCCTGCACTTTCATTTGATGAAAAGCGACCTGAAGGAGCGAACAACCACTTCACTGGCGATGCTGCTGAAAACTACGCCTCGAAAACAGCAGAACGCATCTTTTTTAGCTGAGATTGCAAGGTTCAGCCATTGGTTTCAGGCGTGTAGGTGCAAACTGATATCTCATGTAAAATCAACGCCCTAGAGCAACCAGAACATAGTCATACGCTGATGAAGCGGTTGCTCTCGCATCGAAAGCTCAGGGCGTGGCGTGAACCAAAACGAGAGCATCACAAGCGAATCCGACCTGACCGCGCTGGCGAAAGAACTTCGCGCTATTTCACGCGAGGTTAGCTCCTTAGATCAAAAAGAAATCGCTTACGACAAGCTCAGTGACGCTGGAACGCTGTTCGGCCTTGGCCGAGCTGTGGCGTTCAGGGATGTGTTCAATCTGGACAACGCAGAATCTATTGCGGGTGCGGACGCCGTAGGATTACCGACAGAGTTTTTCGAAAGAGTTCGTAAAAGGCGCTTCAGTCTCAAGTCTGATTCGAGAGTCTGGACAACCCGGTTGCCATATGCCACAAACCTGACTGTAGACACGAGGCGTGATCCGCTCGATCAGGATGAGAAGATCGTCAATCAGCAGTTGAAGGATCTCGGCGTCGAAAACCTACTCGTCATACCCTTGCATCAACCGATGGGAACTGTGGGGTACATAGGATGGGGTGGTTCCGTTGATCTCAAGGTCCTTTCTAATATTGCGGATGAGCTATCTCCCGAGCTCTTGGATTTCGGCTACAGGTTTATGACGCACATGGAAACCATTGATGCGAAAGATCCCATTGATGCATCTCTACCACACCTGACTCTACAGGAATTGAAATGCCTAAAGCTTGTTGCAAACGGACTGTCCTTTGCAGAAGTATCCGAAGAGGTGGGCATATCAACGACCACCGTCAGATACCATATTGATAATTGTCGCACTAAATTCAACGCTGCCAGCGCTACACACTGCGTCGCATTGGCCGTTCAGTTCGGTCTTCTTGGAACCGTTGGACGCGACGAGAACCCTTGATCGAATAGGTCGGAATCCACCAGCAGCCAGACCATCACTCAGTTTTTGTAAGCACATGGACGGGCGAGGAGGCCGGGGGGGAATCAGCGTTAGTTTTACCCAAGCGCCAAGCGTTAACCTCCACTAACCGCTTTGAGCGACGCTTGTTGCACGGTGTCGTTCATTAGATTCAGCGCTGTTTGTTGAAGGCTTGGATCGTGGCCCATATGCCCAGACAATCCCCAGTGATCATTGCGCCCAACGAGATTCGACAGTACCGGTGAATTCCGATGCAACGCGGCATCCAAATGTGAGAAATCATCAGCCTGTCGCAAAAACGCTCTGCAGTACGCGTTGTGAAGCGTCACTCTGGGTTCCGGCAAGCTCCGGTCTCCCTGCCAGTGGTGGATACCGTGAGTAAAAAACGTCACGGATCCTTTCGGCATCAAGATTGGAACACCGCCATCCATCGTATCTTGAGGCCCTGGTGATCTTCGTAGCTTGTGACTGCCAGGTATCACCCAAGTGGTGCCCGCCTCTTCAACCCAATCATCGAACGCCCACACAGCAACACCGATCATCCCCCAGCCTGGGTACGGGTCTGGAATATTTGGCATATCGGTGTGGAGGGGTACATTGCCGGGGCCGCACAGCGAAATAGCAGAACCCACTGTATAGAGCGTCATATTGCATCCGAGAGCTGTCTCAGCCACCGTTCTGAGCTTCGGTATTTGAACAATGTCCTCAAAAGATCGACCTCTTCCGAGGAGACCATTGGAATCGACCCGGCCCTGCAGCAGATTGTTGTGACAGAGCGTCTCTTCCTGAATCACCTTCCGTAGAGATTCAGTAAATTCTGGAGAAATGGCATTCTCAATCACGGTGTAGCCGAGCTCTTCCACCTCGTTTACCTGACGTGTCAACCCTTGCTTAACAACACGCATAGCAAGGTCTGGGTTCTCAAGCGTACGTCTGGCCATATGGTTCCAGGCTGCACTCAGAATCGTTCGCAGGTGACCCTCAGGCAACGCGCCTTCGACGCGAATACAGTCTTGTCCATAATTGTGTTTTGCTTCGTGCAGCGCCCTGGATATCGCTTCTTCTCCAACAGCCTGAGCAATAGGCAAGGCGTGCGTGTAGTCAGCTTCAATCATCAAGTCTGGTTCGGCGTTGCCATCGGGAGCGACTTCGACCTTCGATTCGGAAATGACAATAGAGAGCTTGCCTACATTGTCCGCCAGCGAAAGATGCGGTGGCGCATTCCTCAGTACCAATAAGATAGTTTGTGTCTCGCCTCTCAAAGTCTCTTTCATGTGGTTGAAGAAGATCTGGAGACGGCTGTTTAGCGTCTCTCGCCACCCCTCTGAGAGTAGTTCTACGTACTCGCTCATCGGTACAACAGGCTTGTCTTGTAAGTTCGGTTCCATGAATTACTCCTATAGCAAATTAGAAACGATACTTCGCTTCAAAGGTAAACAAACGACCCGGTGCGATGGTAAGTCTTTGGTCGAAACGCCCATTGTCTTCTACGTTAGGGATGCGACCGGTCGATGCACCCGCATCGAGAGCATAGTCTTCATCGAACACGTTGATACCCGTAATCGACAATCTCCAGCGTTCGTCCGCACTTTCGAGGGCAGCATAGGCATCAACAACCCAATAAGAATCCTGTCGGTACCAGACCTGGTTTTCATTGGCTAAGTTGTAGTCGTCTGAGTAGCGCGTGTGTAGAGAAAACTCTGCTCTAAGGTTGTCGCCAACAGCCCAGGAATAGTCCAATCCTAACTGAGCAGTCCACTCCGCGTTTCCTGTGATCTGCTCTCCTTTCTGATTTACGTTTGTTTGATCAAAAAAGTCGTCGGTCAGTTCAGAATCGGAATAGTAGAGACTCGCGTTCAAAGCCAGACCACCCGCAACGACCCAGATTAAGTCCAATTCAGCGCCTTGGCTTGTCACCTCACCAAAGTTCTGCGTCACATACTGAAAGGTCGCGCCATTAAATATTTGAACTTGAAGGTCTTCGTACACGTATCGATAAAACGTGCTGTTGATGCGCAACTTGCCGTCTAACAGATCAGATCTGGTGCCAACTTCAAAGCCATCAGAGGTCTCCGAGTCATAGATGAGTCCCTGCAAAGCGGGTGCCGAAACGTTGGTGGGCAGCGCGCTATTGTCTACACCGCCGGACTTAAATCCGGTTTTGTAGGCCGCATAGATCATTGTGGAATCAGTCGCTGCGAATCGCAGGCTCAGTTCGGGCGATACGTTGTCGTCGTCGAAATCGATAGGCGACGACTGGAACCCTGACGAACCGGCGACGGGGATAGCCACGGGTAGGAAGAAGTAGACGTAAGGCAACGATACCGTGTTGGACACTTCTTCATCGGTGTAGCGGACACCCGTCGTCAAATCCAGTCGATCCGAAACACTCCAATCCAGACTGAAAAACGCAGACCAGGTTTCTGCGTCCGTATCGTGCACCTTGTGCCACTCAAACGTTTCCCCAGTTCCTGGATTCGGCCCGAAAATCGGCAGGAATAACGGCGCAACATCACCTGACTCAAAGTCAATTTCGCGGTCCTGATAGTAGGCACCCGCCATGAAGTTGAGCGGCCCATCGAATGAGCTTTCAATTCTTACTTCTTGGGATATACCTTCTCGCCTGGTCTGAGCCAGCCCTATGCCCAAACCGAACTGATTACCGGCGTAAGCATCTACACTCTCATCGTCAATATCGAAATAACCCGTAGTTGAGTTAAGCGTAAGGGTATCGGAGAGGTCGTACACTATCTGAAGACTGGCGAAAGTTGCCTCTTGATCAGAGAACGGTACCCCATCCCATCCCAGGTAGTTACCTCGGAGGATTGGATTCGCATCTCCAAACTGGATTTTGCGGTCAAACGGGTCGCAGTCGAGACCACTTGGGCCGTAGACAATTCCGCCGACAATCACATCTTGCTGTGTGCCTGGGCACAACATGTCGTGATTGGACAACGTGCCATCGTTTTCGAAGTCGGAGTAAGCGAGTTTCAGCTTTACATCCAACACGTCTGATGGTTCCCAGACGGTTGTTAAGCGAGCGTCAAAACTCTCCTCACCTCGTTCTGAATTACGAACTCCCGGGGCTGTATTCTTGAAAAGTTCGTCGGTTTCCTTGCTTTGCAGTGCAAGTCTCATTCCAAGGGTATCTGAGAGCGGACCGGATATCACACCAAACACCGTCGTTGTATCCAGTTCCGACTCATAGCTGACGCTCACATCCGCTTCAAATTCCGAGCCAGGATCGTTTGAACGCATCGTTAGCACACCAGCGGATGCGCTTTTACCATAGTACAAGGACTGTGGCCCCTTCAGTAATTCAACTTGCTCTAAGTCCATGAACGTATTGTTCACCAGCCTCATAGAGTTGGTAACGACACCATCGATGTTAAGTGCAATTGCAGAGTCGAACGCCGCACTGATGTTGCTGGTTCCAATTCCTCGTAGTCGCAATGAGCCGCCACCACCAGATGCACCCTTGATGATGACAAGATTGGGAATTCGATTCGCCATCTCATCCATGGTGTCGATAGCTTGTCGCTCCATGAGATCGGCCGATAGCACACTGGCCGTTACAGGTACGTCCTGCAGACTTTCCGCTCTGCGCCGGGCAGTGACGACAACTTCTTCGATAGTAGTATCCCTGGCTGAAGAATCCTCGGTCGACTCCGCGAATACGATTGTTGGCATTGCCATCGTCATAAAGGCTAGAGCCCCGAGACAGTAGTTCATTATTTGGTTCCGCATGTTTAACTCTCCGTATCCCCTATCGCCCGGTAGACTACTGACAAACACAAAGCTCGCGTCCCCTCCATTTCGAGAGGGTACAAAGGGGGATCTGAATAGAGGCTGTCGAGGAACTGGATTGGGTTTTGTCTAATGGTGCCCGTGCTGTACATCTGAATGCGGGACCACAGGGCGGGAAATCGCCAGCCGATCCAGTTCAGCTACTGAAGTAGCCCTCCGGCGCGCCGAACACCCCGGTCAGGTCGGGGGGACCCTGGTAGTGCCAGGTGATGGTACGTGCCGTGAACAGCCAACCTCGCTGTTCATCCAGCCGGTACTCGTCGTCGTAGTGTGCGAGGTAGAACACGTTACGCCCGGACTTCGCGCGCGCCAATTCCATGAAGTACCACTGGCCGCGTCCGGATGAGTCGCTGAGATCCGCACACCCGCTGAGTGCCACCTGCTTGACGGCATCAAACAACTCCATCGACGTGGAAAACGCAGTGCGTATGGCATCGCGCCCGACGACTTCACCGCGGCCGATGTTCCACACCGCGCCGTCGTCCCAGGTATCTGCCCAGGCATCCGTGTCTCCCACGCAAACGGCGTGGCAGTAACGGTGCACCAGGGCCCGGATGGGTTCAATGTCGTCGTTCATGTCCAGGATCGTAACCCGGCTGACTTCATGGCGCGACTCGCAGCGCAGGCCAAACAGCTTTCAGGCGGCTTTCAGGGAACGCTTGCGATTAGGCCGACGGCGTCTTCGGCGACGACCTGAACGACTGTCGCCTGTAGCCCGTGATTCCTGAGACGTCTGTTTACCCCCGGCAGGGCCATTCTGTTCTCCCGAGATAAACTCGCCATCCGCACCAAAATCGACCGGATACTCTTCCAGCTGAAGGCGCGTGAGCTTTTCGATGGATCGAAGTTTGCCGCGTTCGCTGTCATCAACCAGAGACCAGGCACACCCGCTCGCGCCTGCGCGGCCAGTCCTGCCGATTCGATGTACGTAACTTTCAGGATCCTGAGGCAGGTTGTAGTTGATGACGTGAGAGATTCCGCTGATGTCGATACCGCGCGCGGCAATATCGGTTGCGACCAGCACCCAGGCGTCCCCGCTCAGAAAACTGTTCAGCGCACGGGTCCTCGCGTTCTGCGTCTTGTTGCCGTGGATCGCCTCCGCAACAACACCGCCGTTATTAAGTTTGCGGGCCACCCGGTCCGCTTCGCGCTTGGTTCGGGTAAACACAATCGCTTTCGAAACCGCCTTGTCCCCAAGCAGGGCCCGGAGAGCAAACTGCTTCTGTTTGGCCGGAACGAAGGAAACGTACTGGTCGATTTTGTCGACAGTGACCTTCTTCGGAGACACGTCGATACGATGCGGCTTATACAGCAGGGATTTCACCAATGCTGCAACGGAGGCGGGCATGGTTGCTGAAAACAGCAGGGTCTGCCGTCGCCCTGGCAATTTCCTGGTAATACGTTTGATGTCCCTGGCAAAACCGAGATCGAGGAGCCGGTCCGCTTCGTCGAGGACAAGGTGCCGGACGCAATCGAGGGATACATGCCCCTGTTCCATGAGATCAAGCAAACGGCCAGGTGTGGCGATGAGCACGTGAAGGCCCTGTTGCAGCGAGCGTACCTGTCGACCCTGTTTCACACCCCCGAAAATGCACACTTGCTTGAGCCCGGTGTTTTCAGCAAAACGGGTGAGTTCACTGTGGATCTGCGCAGCCAGCTCCCTTGTTGGAGCGAGGACAAGCGCGGCTGGCTTTCCTGATTGCGCGGGTTTACCCGCATCGAGTATCTGCATCAGCACCGGCAGGCCAAACGCCGCGGTTTTGCCGGTTCCGGTCTGCGCGATTCCCACCACGTCGCGGCCTTTCAGGACCAGCGGTATCGCCTGGCGTTGGATCTGTGTTGGCATTTCAAAGTTGGCTCGCGCCAACGTTTCGGCGAGCACCCCGTGTATGCCTAGAGCAGGAAATTCAGAAGACTTCAAATGAGACCTTGTTGTTATGTAGTTGACTTAGTGCCGCCGTCGTTTGGCGTGCATCAGGACAACGGGTGAATTCGGAAGGATCGGCAACTCCGGGAATGGAAGCGGAGCGAGCACGTACGATAGAAGGCGCGCACCTTGCGGGAATTTGAGCCGCAAAGCAAGCGCGTTTTCAGGACTGGTGTAACGACGGTCGTCTGACCGACCGGAGATTTTACAGCAGAGTATCCAGGATGAGGTTAGTGGACTCGATGATGCGCTGATCACGCGGGCGCAGATCCGGCTCGAAGGCGTCCCCTGTCAGGTGCTGCAATCCCTGGATGTAGCGAACAGCAATTTCATTGGCTTGCTCCTGGGTGAACTGCTGCCCCTGCTCTTTCACCATTCCGCGGGCAAACTCTTTCGAGAACGAGACCGGCTTGCTGTCCCGGGTCATCACAGCGCCACTCTCGTCCATCCGCCAGAAGCGGGACGAGTCCATGGTGTAGAGCTCGTCTGCTGACACGATCTCGCCGTCAGCGTTGATCCCGTGCTCCGTCTTGGTATCGACAAGCACCATTCCCTTCTGCGAGAGATACTGCGAGACAATGCCGAAAGCCATCAGGGACGCGTTACGCATCTGGATATACTGATGTTCTGTACAGGCACCGGCCTGAATCAGGTAATCCACATCGGTCGTACGGTCGACCTTTTCTTTTGTGCTGGGTGTGTCCATCAGGTACGGGAGCCGCCCATTCGGCTCAAGAGCGCCAACATCGAGCTTGTGCCCCGCGTAGTCCATCGTGGTTTGACCCTCCTCCCTGGCCGCCAGCCAGTGCTGATACAAGGAGGTGGAGGTGGAACTTTCCGCGTTGTAGAGGCGCAGAACGTTCTCAACCTGAAGGAGGTTGAGGTTCTCAGCAGGGATCACAGTGGAGGTCGGCTCAAGCCCTTCAACTTCAAACTGTGAAGTCCCTAGAACAGGCTTCACCAACTGCAGCATATGATCGTGATTGACCGCCAGAACCTGGTCTTTGAACGGTATCTCCCCCCGGTTCACATCGTGGGTCGATATCCGGTTGTTCCGGAACATCAGGCGAATTGGTTTTCCTGACGAGGTTTTTAAGTTGTCCCCGAAAACAGAATCTGAAACTTTACCCTCGAGGACCGTACACCCGGTCAGGCGTGGGATCTCGCCCTCGTCGATGAGCTGCCTGATCGGACGGCCTTCGTTTACGGTGCCGCCGTGGGTGGCGACCAGATCGCGGATAGCTTCTTCGTTCAACATCGGTGACATATCTGTTCAAGGGGCAGCCATGTTATGAGTTTGCCGATGGGCAGACAACTCAAAGAGGAGGCAGATACCCCAATAACCTGTCCATTGCCGGTGTGGGGAGCCGGGTGCTGGCATTCAGCTCCCGGAATTCACCGGCGAGAATCAGGAGTTCATCGCGTGCCTGTTCCGCATGTCCAATCTTGATCGCGGTCGTTTCGCCGCTGAACATGCGTTTCATGATCTTCACGAGCAGCCATTCAGGCAGCCACAGGAGCACGCGGTGATTCGACGGCGTGATCGGGACGCCATTGGCCCGCAGGACCTCAAAGCCCTCGAGAATCGCACGTACCATCAGCCGGATCGCCTCATCGTTTGTCGCGAGCTGACTGGCCTGCCCACCCGCGTAGAAGAGCGCGCCGCCGGTTGGCAGGATTTTCGCAGCGTGGGTCTTCAGCCAGGCGTCCATATCCCGGCAGAGCGACGCAGGGAAACCCGCTTCTTCGAACATCCCCGCAATTGCCTGTATACGTTCGGAGCGCCTGCCATCGAGTTCCCCAATCGTGGTGGGTTGTTCACCCCGGGAAGTGATGACGTATCGGATCGCGTCATTGTTGGGAACCGCGGCAGCGCCTGGAAATCCGAGAAGAACCCGGTCAGGTCCCAACGCCGACACCATCGGTTCGGGACCGGCGACATTGTTTCCAAAGAACATGACACTCTGCGTGGCGTTCTCCGCCAGGACCGGTAACACCTCGCCAAGCGATGGCTTCGGCAGAACCACGAGAATGAGATCATACGTATCAGCAGGATCTAAACGATCGACAACCGCAACCGGGATCGAGGAACGCTTGCCTGAAACCCCATCCTCCAGCGTTATCCCGTTATCGCTCAGGGCGACATACCGATTACCACGCGCGAGAATTGTGATGTCCTGACCGCTCTGTGCGAGCCTGGCGGCATACACACAGCCCATGTTTCCGGCGCCGTAGATCAGGATGCGCATAGCCGTCTTGTTACTGGTCCCGTCCTTTGATAGGGAGAAGCGCCAGCGTCAGAGACACATGCTGGTCGTCAGGGCCAAATTCCGACGAAGTAATCTCACCAGGCGATATCAGTTCCAGAACCGCGTTCATATGTTCGTTTATTTTCGCTAACAGTTCCGGAGAGGCGCGCACGTGCATCCTGAACGCATAAAAGTTCGGGTCCGGCCCCTCCATCGCGCTATCGTCGGAACGAAGGGCCGCTTCCAGGTCCCGCTCGGCCATCCGGAAACCGGTCGACATCAGCTTGACAGCGCTGGCTATCGTCTCTTCTTCCCCGGACGATGTGTCATATTCGAATCGCGCAGCGGTGGGGAGATAGAGCGCCTCATGTCGTTTGCCTTTTGGCCGCGTGCCCGTCTGGCGGACGATACCGGCTTCTTCGAGGATGTGGACATGATGGTACAAAGAACCGGCTGACCGATTCATCATCGTGGCCATGTCGGAGATCGACAGCGGTTCGGCACTGGCAAAGAGGTTCAGAATTTCAAGCCGCAACGGCGAGGCCAGGGCAGCGCGCTGGTTTGCGTCCGCGATTTTCTTTGCCGGTTTGATCCTGATCCCCATCCGGTCTGGCCCCGCTTATCGTTTCAGCTCCGTCACCGCTGACGTCAGGCGTCCTACTGTCACCTCGCGGCTCTGATCGTCTATCGCCTGCAATCCCCAGACCATGGACGATCGTCCCACGTGAATCGCCCGGGCGACACCCGTTACTGTACCTTCCTGCACGCCGCGCAGATGATTGCAGTTGAGTTCCAATCCCACACAGATGTGGGTTTCAGGATTGACACAGTGATTTGCTGCAGCACTCGCCAATGTTTCCAGCAGGAGCGCAGCCGCTCCTCCATGCATGAGTCCAAACGGCTGTCTGGTCCGGTGATCGACCGGCATCTGGCCGGCCAGATAGTCCGGTCCAACCCGGGTGATCAGGATCCCCATCTGAGATACCGCCGTATTCTCATGAAGCCCGTTCAGCGCTTCGATGTCGGGCTCGATCACCCAGATGCGATCAGTCTTCGACAATGGCAACCACCTGGTCTTCTTCTACCTGATCTTCAACAGCGACACAGATCTCCGCCAGCGTGCCGTCAGCCGGGGCCTCAACGGGAATCTCCATTTTCATCGATTCGAGGATCATGATGACATCACCCTCAGCAACCGCCGCGCCCTGCTCCAGCAGGATCTTCCATACATTCCCGGTGACTTCACTTTCTACTTCGTGTCGCGCCACTAAAGGCCTCCCATCAAATTACCTGTTACCCATTACCCAATAGCCGACTGACTATACCCGTATCTACGTTCCCCGTGAGAAATTCAGCGTCCTGCAGCACGGACGTCAGCAGAGCGACATTAGTTTTAACACCGATGATTTCGAACGCCCTGAGCGCAACCGTCAAACGTCCGATCGCAAGCTCACGTGTAGAACCGTGTGCTATGACTTTCGCAAGCAGCGCATCGTAGAACGGTGTCACCGTCTGACCCTGGGCGTAGCCGGTTTCCACGCGGACACCGGTGAGCATCGGTGGTTTGAAGACATGCAGCTTCCCTGTTGACGGGAGCAGCGTTTCGGCATCTTCAGCATATACCCGGGCTTCAATGGCGTAGCCGTTTCGTTCGGGGACGTCCGGCAACAATCCGCCTTCAGCAAGCCTGATCTGATCCTGCACGAGATCCAGGCCCGTAACCATTTCTGTCACGCCATGCTCGACCTGGATGCGCGTGTTCATTTCCAGAAAACCAATTCCGCCATCCCGACTGAACAGCGTCTCGAGGGTACCGACGTTGTTGTATCCAAGCTCACCACATACAGCAGCCGCTTTTTGTGCAGTCTCAGCTACCAGGTTGGCATCCAGGCCCGGCGCCGGGCTTTCCTCTATCAACTTCTGGTTGCGCCTTTGTACGGAACATTCCCTTTCGTAAGCGTGAACAGCCCCGCCACGACCGTCTGCAAGTATCTGGAATTCGATATGGCGCGGCCGGTCGATCCACTGCTCGAGATAGACCGACGAATCATCAAATGCGCTCCCAGCGATGGCCTGGGCACGTTTGAAAGCCGCTTCCACTTCTTCTTCATCCCGCACGATCTCCATGCCCATCCCACCGCCTCCGCCTGCGGGTTTGAGCATCACCGGGTAGCCGATGGCCTGGGCAGCGGAAGCCGCCTCGGCCGCACTTGCAACCAGACCCGACCCGGCAAACACCGGAAATCCATGGTCACTGAAGAGCTTTCGCGCAGCCACTTTGTCTCCCATCGCAGCCAGCCACTCTGGATTGGGACCGATAAAAGTGAGACCGGCATCTATCGCCGCGGTGGCAAACGCTGAGTTTTCCGCGAGGAATCCGTAGCCGGGGTGAACACTGTCAGCGCCACACCTTCGGGCGATGTCCAGAATCAGGTCCTGATTGAGGTAGGTCTCGACCGCTGAATGGCCCGGCAGGTGCGCAGTCTCTGACGCTTCACTCAAATACACCGCGTCAGCGTCAGCATCCGAATACAGGGCGACAGTCGCTTTGCCCATCTCCGAACACGCACGGATGACCCGGCGCGCAATGGCACCTCGATTGGCAATCAGAACCTTACTGACCATCAGGAACGGTGTTCCGCAAATTCACGCCACGCCTCAGCAAATCCACCCAGCCCGCGATCGGCGGTGTCCGGTGTGGTCAGGCCCTGTTCAACAGCCTGTTGAATGGCATATGAGACTTCCGCCCGAATGATCGGCGGCAGGCTGAGGTGGTACATCCTGGCATGATGCGGTCCCTGGAATCCGTCCGGCACATCGAGCGGCTGCTCAGCGCGCGATTCGCGCAGGGCCAGCACCAGCCTTTGCTCATCCAGCTGACTGAGCAGGAGTTCGCTCTGCTCGAGCATCCAGCCTGACCAGTAGTCAGGCCGGTCACACAGGGACTTGTAAGTCACCCAGTCCATGAGCCGCTACAACATATTCAGGCGGTGGACCCACCATCTGCCATGTAAACCGAGCCTGTCATGAACGCACTGTCATCACTCGCCAGGAACAACATGACGTTGGCGATGTCTGTCGGGTCGGCGTAACGTCCCATCGGGATGTTCGCTTCCATCTGCGCTTTGGCCGCGTCTGCGCCACCTGGAGCAATACCCTCTTCGATACTGCGCATCATCCGGGTTTCGACTGGCGACGGGTTGACGGTGTTTACGCGGATCTTGTCTCCGGCAAATTCCCGTGCAGCACTTTTCATGAGCCCAATCACTGCATGTTTGCTCGTGACGTAAGGCGCAAGCCCCGGTGCACCCCGCACACCGGCGACACTTGACGTGATGACGAAGCTGCCACCACCGCGTTTTTGCATTGCCGGGACTGCAGAACGCAAACCCAGAAAGGGGCCTTTGACGTTGACGTCCATGACCTGGTCAAAACGCGATTCGTCGTAGTCGAGTATGGAAGACACATCACCTTCGATACCGGCATTCGCAAGAAATATGTCCACGCCGCCATATCGTTCTGTTGCAGTTTCGACAACGTTCGCGTTGTCTTCGGCTGAGGTGATGTCAGCCACACAGTAGCTGACCCTGTTGCTGCCGATCTCGGAAACAGCTTCGGATAGTGCCGCCTCATCGAGATCGACAAGCAGCACATCTGCACCTTCTTCAACAAATCGCCGGCCGACTGCACGACCAATCCCTCCGGCTCCGCCGGTGACAATAGCTACCTTGCCGTCAAGACGACCCATGCCTCTCCCCCCAATCTGTTAACCAAACGCCTGGCTGAAATCCTCTATCAGATCTTCCACATCCTCGATGCCCACACTAATGCGGATCAGCGAGTCGTCGATCCCCATGCTGGCCCTGCGCTCAGGACCCATCTCGTAGTAAATGGTATGAGCAACCGGGATGGCAAGCGTTCGATTGTCCCCGAGGTTTGTCGACTTGATGATTACTTCCAGACGATCCATGTAGTCCCAGAGATCGACATCCTCTGCAAGCTCGAAACTGAGAATTGCACCCGGATAGCGGAACAGCTCTTTAGAGCGCCCGTACTCAGGATGATCCTCGAGACCCGGATAGAATACCTTGCGCACTTTGTTGTGATTATTCAGAAACTCCGCAAGCGCCTGCGCAGACTCACATTGCCTCTGCAATCTCAGCGCAAGCGTCTCCGCCCCAACGCTGATGTGATGAGCCGCCTCCGCCGAGAGGGCTGCACCAAAATCCCGCAGACCCTTCTTTTTAATCTGCGTCAGACCCCACATCTGCGGGTTGCCCGTCTTGTAGGTCTCGTAGATGTTGTCGAACTTTTCCCAGTCGAAGTGCCCCATCTCGGTAATGGCGCCACCCAGCGCGTTCCCATGTCCGCCGATGTATTTCGTCAGGCTGTTCAGCACAAACGTCGCCTGAACATCAACCGGCTGGAAGAGATAAGGTGACGTCATGGTGTTGTCGACAATGTATATCAGCCCACGTTCTGCACAGAGCGCACCAGTTTCAGCAAGAGCGGTTACCTGGGTACGTGGATTGGCAATCGTCTCGACAAACACCAGTCGGGTTTTGTCGGTAATCGCGGCCTCAACCTCAGCAGCAGATGTTGCATCGACAAACGTGACGTCAATGCCGTGTGCAGTAAACGAATTGAAGAGGCTGTTGGTGTTTCCGAACAGATATGCGCTCGAGACGATGTGATCGCCGTTGCGCAGAAGTGAGAAGACCGCCGTGCCAATTGCAGCCATCCCGGTCCCGAAACAGACGGTTTTGAGACCCCGCTCCATTTTGGAGACCTTGTCTTCCAACGCTTCGACTGTCGGGTTGATCTGACGCCCGTACGTATACCCGGGCTGTTTGCCCTGGAAAACAGCGGCCAGTTCGTGCGTGTCGTCATAGCCGAACGCCACCGACGTGTGGATGGGTTTGTGCACCGACCCGTGCTCGATACCTCCGAGCCGGTCGTTGTGAACAATTTGTGTCGTAAAGCCTTTCATCGGACGCGGGACTATACGGAGAACATAAACTAGTAACAATGGGGTCTGACCCCAATGTTATTAGTTTTCTAAGCGGTTGCGGCGACGGGCACTTCGCCCAGAACCTGGTTGAAGCTGTTGTCCTTGAGGAGTTCAACGAGATCCCCTGCCGGAACAGCCGGGGAGAAGATATAACCCTGCACTTCTTCACAACCCTGCTCTTTGAGGTACTTGAGTTGTGTGCGGTTCTCGACACCTTCAGCGACGAGATCGAGCTTGAGACCACGGGCCATCGCGACAATGGCGTCGACAATTGTCGCCCCACCCTGCTCCGCGCGTATGTCGCCGACAAAACTGCGGTCAATCTTGAGTGTGTTGATGGGGAACTGCTGCAGGTATGAGAGTGATGAATATCCCGTGCCGAAATCATCAATGGCGATCGCTACACCCAGACGCCGGATTTCCTTGAGCTTGGGAATGATGACCTCGAGGTCCTCCATCAATGTGCTCTCGGTGATTTCGAGCTTCACGCTCGACGCATCGAGCCCCGAGGCGTTCAGCGATGCGACGAAGCGCTCGACAAAACCTTCCTGCTCTATCTGCATCGCGGTCATGTTTACGCTGAGACAGATGTCACCAAGGCCCGCCCTCTGCCAGGCAGCCACATCATGAAATGCCTGGTTCTGCACGTATTCGTCAATCTGCAGGATGAGCCCGGTTTCTTCGGCAAGCGGCAGGAATTCGCGCGGCTCTACCAGGCCGCGATGACCGTGACGCCACCGGACCAGGGCTTCAACACCTGAGATGGCGCCCTCACGCAACGATACCTGAGGCTGGTAGTGCACCTCGATCTCGCCGTTGATCAGACCGTTGCGCAACTCCCGTTCCAGGCTCAGTCTCGATGAGAACTGATGGTTCATTTCGTCGGAGAAGAACTGGTAGCCGTTCTTGCCCCGGCTTTTGACGTGGTACATGGCTATGTCAGCGTTCTGGATCAGGCCTTCGCCTGTGTCTCCCGCTT
This sequence comes from Pseudomonadales bacterium, assembly GCA_028277965.1. Lineage (GTDB taxonomy): Bacteria > Pseudomonadota > Gammaproteobacteria > Pseudomonadales > Azotimanducaceae > UBA4421. The sequence continues at coordinate 18,170 of JANQFF010000383.1, read as the reverse complement.
CCGGATACATGGCAATGCCGATGCTGGCGCCAACGAACAGTTCGTGGCCATCTATGACAAACGGTTCGTTGAGCCGATCGAGGATCTTCTCTGCAATAACCACGACATCGTCCCGGGTTCTGACCTCCGGGAGAAGCAACGTGAATTCGTCACCACCGAACCGGCTTAACGTATCACCTTTCCGCAGGCAGCCCTGTAACCGGTTGGCCACCGCTTTCAGCAAACGGTCACCCATGTTGTGACCGAGCGTATCGTTCACAAGCTTGAACCGGTCGAGGTCGAGAAACATCGCAGCAAGCTTGCGTTTGTTTCTGCGGGCGTGGGTGATGGCGAGATTGAGGCGGTCCTTCAGCAGTGCGCGATTGGGAAGATGTGTCAACAGGTCGTGGTACGCCTGGAAGTTGATGACTTCCTCCGCCTGCTTGCGCTGGCTGATGTCCCGCGCCGTTCCATACGTCCCAATGAAGTTCTGACGGGTCCGTTCGTTGTTGTCCGAGTAGATCCCCATGGCCGTGAGTTCCGACCATACCGACTGGGTGCGCATCATGCCGCCGCCACGCTGGTCCGGAAGTTTACTTTTAAGCCTGATCTCGACGTTGCGGACTGCACGCCCACCGGTACGGCGTTCGTTGAAGAGATTGTTAACTGCCTCGAGGTCTTCCTCCTCGATGACTTCAGAATAGTGTTTTCCGATCAGCTCGCTCTTCGTAAATCCGAGCAGGTCCTGGACGCGATCGTTGAGGAATGTGAAACAGCCATTACGGTCGAGCATATAGACGAGATCAGGTGAACTGTTGACGATGAAACGGTGCAGCTCTTCGGACTCTTTGAGCTGGCTTTCCATTTCCTCAGCCTGATTCTCCAGTCGTACCTGGCGCAGCGCCGTTTCCATCGTCGCAATGAGCTCGGCTGCTTCATAAGGTTTTTTGACAAAGTCGAAAGCACCACAATGAAGTGCGTGTTTGACGCCGCTGAAACTTGCATCGCCACTCACGACGATGATCTTGCACTTGAGCTTTTCGCGAGCCACGTAGTCGAGGATATCGTGACCACTGATACCCGGCATGATGAGATCGAGCAGGACGACGTCGTACTCGTCCTTTTCCAGCGCCTGCATGGCCGCCTCACCGCCCAGCGCCTGGTCCGCTTCATAGCCATAAAGCGTCACCAGATGGTAGAGCGAGGTGAGCAGTTCCTGTTTGTCGTCCACGAGCAACAGACGCGCTTCAGTCAGGTCCGAAGCGGTCCGGTTCATCATCTTTGTGAGAGACTCCCGGGGACTCAGTTGTTCACTCATGTCGATCGTATCGTGACATTTCGAAAACTGACCTCATCAGTGCGTTCTGCATGAGTTGCGCGCACCAACAACGTTCATTCTGTCGAGAAGCGCCCATTTGACCAAGATTGCCGATGTGCGTAAAGCACTATTGTAGCGGGTTTCCGGTTCCTGAAGGCAAACTATTTGACAGCAAACTGCTATCCACCCTTGAGAGTAAACCTCTGCGCAAAAGGCAATGGCCACAGCGGCATCACCCGGGCAAGGGCTGAAAGCGCCAACGCATGTTTGAGTTCACCGGTTTCGACAGACTGGCGAACCTCTTCCGGGCTCATGAGTTCGACACCAATGAGCTCTCCGTCTCCCAGCTCCTGGGGCGTGTCCAGCGTTGCGTTTTCTGCCAGCCAATGATGGCACAGATGGTTGTGGATGGCCGGATTCGGCTCTACGGCACCAAGGTAGGTCCACTGATCGCTGACGTATCCCGTCTCTTCCTGCAGCTCCCGGATCGCGGCATCCCGGCTGTCTTCACCCGGGTCGACCATCCCGCCAGGCGTTTCCAGTGTCGTGTAGCCGACCCCGAAGCGGTACTGACGGATCATGACCGATCGTCCCTGAGTATCGAGCGCCACAATGTTGACCCAGTCCACAGATTCGAGGACCAGGCGTTCGAATACCTTGTCGTTCCGTGGATTTTTCATCCGATCGATGCGCTTATCAAAGAGGATCAACCCCGCTTCACGATCGTACTTTGAATCCAGATGCTCCCAGTCGTATTCACTCATAACCCGTCAGTTCCATGTATCCACGTCCAATCCGTCTGCCATCGCGCAGCACTTCGATGATGCCTTCCCAGTAGACAACACCGAGGGCCATACGCTGATCATCAATCAGCGCTCGCAAGGTCAGTATCCCATCATCCAGTACCGGCATTTCGAGTTGCCATTCCACCGGCCACCCAACACCCGCATCATCGTGCCAGACACGGCGAGGCGTCAGGGTGTAGTCGCCCGGACCCAGATGTGTCGACTGATCAGCGTCGATCAACTGGCCATGATCGTAATCATCCCGGCCTCCGTCTTTACGCCGAAGTTGAAACATCATGACCGAGCGGCCGTCAGCGAGCTGCAGCGCAAACCAGTCCCAGCCCTGAAGATGATCTCCCAGGACAGACGTACTCCACTCACGATCGAGCCAGCTCAGCCCCTCGACCGGCGTCACCTCTCCATCAATCGAAACAAACCCGGATGTGGTCAGACGCGGCATCGAGAAATAGTAGCTTGCTGAACCGGGACCCTTGTGCGAAAGACCTTCGTCACCCTGCAGTACCGGTGGATTCGTTTCCCGAATGTCGAGATCAACCGCGAGCCGGTCTCCATCTCCGGCCACCAGACGCCAGGCTATGGCGTGTTCCGTCAGCCCCTCGAGACGCCAGTCTTCGATGTGAGCCCTGAAGTTCGTTTCCGTCACCTCAACACCAGCAAGACGGGGGTGTCCACGCGTGAAGCGGAGTGCTGATTCATGACGCCCGTCGCTCACATCCGTGATCCCCAGATGCCCCATGTATGCCTGACCAGTCTGCCAGGGCCCCACTCCGGGATCGCTGAGCCCCTGGCGAAAGAGGGTAAACTGCACGCCGATGTCTTCGCCGGAAGGCCCGGTCAGCACGGAAGTCAGATACCACCACTCACTTCTGAAAGTCGGGTGCGGACCGTGCTCCGCAGGAAACTCAAACGGCCTGACGACGGTTGCCTTCTCCCAGAGCGATGTATCGTCCGCACCGAGAACCTGGCTCACCCGCAGCCCGGAAAAAGCCGGTGACTGATCCGCGGGTTCCGCGCACCCGAACAGCAATCCTGCCGTCAGCGCAACGTTAGCCAGCCGTCTGCGATTCTTCATTGGATCCAAACCTGACCACACCAGCCAGAAGGGCTGCGAGGAGCCCCCAGCCAAGCGGTTCCAGAACGGGTGCCGGATTGAGCGCCAGTTCGACCGTCCAGCCAAAGGCACGCGGATTGATCACACGACACAATATCCAGCCGAATAGAATGCCCAGCGGCAACGCAATACCAAGCGCCGCTCCTGCGGTTCCGGCAGCCCGTGCCAGATCGATACCCAGGTTTTCAGAACTGCTGACACCCATGGATGTCAGGAGCCTCGCACTTGCCATGCGGTTGAGACGGAGAGAGGTTGTTGCAACATAAATCCCGATACCCGCGACAAGAAGAGCGATCGTGATGAGAATCCCTGTGATGACAAATGTCTGGTCGAAGGTCGCGAGTGCCTGGTCCCGCATCGTTGTCTGCTCGATAAACCTGAGATCCGGATAAGCCACTCCAGCCCGGGCACGTTCTCCGGCGTCCATGTGGCGCAACGCGATCGAGTCCACCTCTGTCGCCCTCATCGCCAGAGGGTGCGACTCATCTACCACCAGCCGCGGGGCAATATCTCCAAATCCGGGAAACACACCCGCGACCCGGCTTGTCACACCTGCCACAGTGAAACTGTCGCCTGCTTCCAGGGATGCGGTCCGGGCAAGTTGCTCGCTAACAAGCACCGTCGATGCTGACAAGACGCCGTCGTGTCCGTAGCGGGCGGCTTCGAATACGTTGAGGTCAGCCACCCTGAGTTCAGTCGGGACACCGCCCACACGAATTTCGCCTTCACGATAAACTTGCGTTTCCGCATTATCACGCGCTCTGTCGTGTGAAAAGACACGCAAAGCGTCTTTCGGTCCTTCAACAACCACCTCATACGACAGGCGCTGGGTCAGAAACCGGTCGAAGTCAGCACGGAAACTGTCAACCATCAGCCCTACCCCGATAGCCGTTGCCACCGCCAGCCCCAGACCGCCAATGGCGACCGTCAGATCTCCCGGATGCCAGACTGTTTCACGAAATCCCAGCACCCACAGCAGCGGCCCTTTGAGCCACCCCGCCCGTCGGCGCGACCATTCAAGCCAGGGGCGGACAATCAACATGGAGATGACACTGAGGGTCGCTATGCTCAAAAACGCCCCGGCCAGGCCCGTTTCCGCTGAAACCACTCCCCAGATCGTCAGACCCACGAGGATGAGCGCCGCAAACCACGTCAACCATGCGTAAGTACGTGTTGTGTCATTTCGCCGCCATACTGCCCAGCACCCACCCCCGACCGCGACGAACAACGCTGACCCGAACGCCTTCAACAACACCCACCCGTTAACCGCCAGATCCGTTCCACTTGCGCCTGTCGCCTGTGCAAAGAGCCACTCAGCCAGCCACTCACCCAGATATGTGCCGATGACACCTGCAACCAATGCAAGTGTGACCAGTGTCAGCACGAAACTCGAAACCAGGACTGTCATGCCAACACCCAGAAGATGGAACCGTTCGAGTGTCGGCCACAGGCGCCGCAGCCACGCGACAGCCACCTGATAAATGAGGAACCAGGCCACAAGCACACCCAGCATCGCCAATGCGCTCAGGTTGAACAGGACCGACTTTCCGAATTGTGAGGCCGGATTCTGCTGTTGCGCTGACAGGAGGCGCCACGTGTCATCCAGATCCACCTCGGGTCTGGTCTCAGGCCACCCCGCGCCCAGTCCAGGCAGAAGATGTTCGCCATAATCCTTCACTTCCTGAATCGGATCGCGGATGCGCGTCGCTACGTAAGACAACCGGTCAGCTGGCCAGCCCAGAAGCTGTTGGGCAACACCAATATCGGCGAGCACCACATCCGGCGCCTCGATACTGCCGTTCACGTTTAAATCCAGCCTTCCGGCGAGGGTATCGTCCACCCAGACACCACGCGGGTCGGCAGTGCCGGAGGTGAAATCCAGCCGGGTAAATCCCCCGCCGATGAGATCGAGACCCAGAACCCGCACTGACTGGCCGTCGATGACTGCGGGCTCATCGATCACCGGTGTGAGGAATTCAATATCCGGGTAAGCGCCCCGGTGCCACCGTGCGCGAAGCTCAAAGTACTCATCGGCTGAGAGATCATCCTGGTGAAGAAAGTGAGTCAGATCCGCAAACTCCCTCGGCGTAAGGGCTTCGAGTTCCGAAGCCACTTCAGCCGTCACTATGTGAACACTGACCACTGACATAACACCCAGAGCGATCCCGAGGACGGCCATCGCCGTCGACCAGAAGGATCGAACGACAAACCGGCCGAGCGCGCGGGCGAGCACTATCAGCCGCCCAGATCCAGGCGGTCATCCGCCTGCGCCGCAACTGTTTCACTATGTGTCGCGATGATAAGGGAGACGCCAGACTCACGAGCCGCACCAAAGAGAAGTTCAACAACCTGGTTCGAATTCCCGGCATCGAGATTACCGGTGGGCTCATCGGCGAGGAGCAACGGAGGTTCGAGGAGCAGAGCACGCGCCACAGCAACACGCTGCTGCTCACCACCCGAAAGAACATCGGGGAACGCCCCGGCGCGGTCATCGAGACCAAACTGCGCGAGAAGCTCGAGTGCCCTGGCATCCAGCCTGTTTCCGACGTTCAGCCGCCCCGGCAGGCGGACGTTCTCGAGTACGGTCAGCGTCGGTATCAAATTGAAGAACTGATGTACGTAACCGATGTAACGACGGCGCAGTCGCGTGCGCTCACGCTGGCTCGCGAGATGCCACTTGTGGCGCTGGCCGTCCGCAGTAAAGTAAAGCTCTCCCGTGTCGGCAGATATGAGACCCGCAAAGAGGTTCAGGAGCGTCGATTTACCGGAGCCACTGGGACCCGTGAGTGCCAGGGAGCGGCCCGCGAGCACCTCCACATCCACCCCGCGCAATACCTCGACCGCCTGACTGCCGTCCCGGTAGGTTTTGCCGAGCCCGCGGCCTTCAACGACCGGAGCTTTTGCTTCAGATGTCACCTCAAAGGCTGCATACCCTGGCGGTTGAGCTCGGGCGTCAGCGGCATGAGGTGGTTGCCACCCCTGACACCTGCCAGGGCGTCTCCAATCGTCTTGAACCGGCTGAGGGTTTCGAGACTTCTGAGCGTTGGATCAATCATCTGCCACTCCCCACGCTCAAAGTGACCAAGCGCTTCCTGAGGCGAGACCCAGTGATCGCCCGCTACCTCGTCATCGTGAGCCAGGGTGTCCTGGTCTGCCGGCATTGCGGCAAGAAAAAAGCGCGTGTCGAATCGGCGCGGTGCCATTTCGGGAGTAATCCAGTGGCTGAAGTAGGCGAGGAGATCACACGCAACTGTCAGGTTTTCGGAATGACAGATATCCGCAAACGTTATTCTGTCCGCCAGGAGGTCTGCCCGGTATTTTTCGAAACGCACTTCATTTTGTGGCTCATCGAAGTCGATCATGGCACCTTCCTGCCGGGCCAGGAGCACACCGCACTCTTCGAAACACTCCCGGGCAACCGCTACCCAATAGCGCAGACCGCCAGCCTCGACACCAAGGTCCCTACTTGCCTCCACATCGTCGATCGTGTCGCAGATGTCCGGGGCCCAGTCGCCTTCGTCAACTTTCCCGCCGGGAAACACATGCAGATCGGGAAACACCTCGCCCCCCGGTCGCTGCACCATGTAGACCTCGATCCCCTCCTCCCGATCGGGAGCTGTATCGCGTATCAACATGACAGTGGCCGCAAGCCGAATGCCCTCTCGTTCAAGTGGTTGCAAAAATTCTCCTAATTCTCACGTCTTCTCACGTCCTCTTACGTCTGGGGCGTCGCACCAGCCTGTTTTCGAGAAGCCCAAACGCCAGTTCTGTCACGATCGCCAGCAGGGCCGCCGGAATTGCGCCCTGCAGAATGAGTTCAACATCATCGAGGGACAACCCTACTACAATCGGATCGCCCAGGCCTCCGGCGCCTATGAACGCAGCCAGTGTTGCGGTTCCGATGCTGATGACTGCCGCTGTTCGGATCCCGGCAAAGATGGCTGGCAGGGACATTGGCAGCAGCACATGCCGAAGCAGTTCTCTCTGACTGAGACCAATCGCCTGACCTACCTTGACCAGCGTCGGATCGACATTTGCAAGAGCAGTGATGGCGTTACGCAATATCGGCAGCAGCGAGTACAGAAAGAGCGCAACAATGGCCGGGACCACACCGATCCCAAACACCGGAATCATCAACGCCAGAAGCGCAATGGACGGTATGGTCTGCATAAGACCGCTGACATAAATAATCACTGCGCTGGTTCGCTCACTACGGTAGACCATGAGACTCAGCGACATGCCGATGAGAATCGCAAAACCAAGCGCAATGCCCGTTAGCTGCAGATGCCGGAGGGTATTGCGCAACAGTGACTCCCAGAGGCTTTGTCCGCGTACCTCGCTGACTACCCCCCGGGACGCGAGAAACCCCTGGGCAACTTCCCCAAAAGACATGCCTTTGAAGACCACGTCAGCGTTCATCGCCTGCATACGCTGATCGTCAATCGTCCCGCTCAGTGTCTCCAGCAGCACCCGTGCTTCTTCAGGTAACTGCTCACCAACCAGCGGAGCAGCAAAGTAGCTCGGAAAGTATGCAAGGTTGTCCTCGAGTACTTTCAGATCGTACCGGACAAGCTCACCGTCGGTGCTGTACGCATCTGTAACCCCAATGGCGCCTTCTGATATCGCCTGGTACGCAAGCCCGTGCTCAATGCCCTGAACCCTATGGCCCGCAAGTCCGTACCTTGCAGCCAGACCCGGCCAACCGTCTTCACGCTCAAGGAACTCGTGGCTGAACACAAATGGCAAGTCAGCCTGTCCGGCCAGGTCGCCGATGGTCTCTAAAGCCCGGGTTTCAGCGACTTCCTGACGCACCGCTATCGCGTAAGTGTTGTTGAAACCGAACTCCGCCAGCAGCTTCAGACCCAGTGCACCCAGCTCCCTGTTCAGTGTTTCCCGCCCTGGATTTCCAGGCAGATCCAGGATCGCCTGGCTCAGCGTGCCGGTGTATTCGACATAGACATCTATTTCACCTTTCTTGAGCGCTTCGTAGCAGATGAGCGTGCCACCCAGACCGAACTTACGCTCTACTTCATAACCGTTCGTCTCCAGCAGCTGCGCTACCACCTCCGAGAGCAGATAACTCTCATTGAAGTTTTTGCTGCCAACACGGATCGGGTCTGCTGCAAAACCAGTCAGAGGTATCAGGAGGAGAAAAAGAAGTCTGGTCACGTCAGCTGGCTTTCAACAAGAGAACTAACGTAGCTGGTATCCGGATGAGACAGGACTTCCGAAGTGGGACCTGACTGCTCAACGACCCCGCCATTCAGGATCACCAGGTGCTCAGCGAGGCGTCTGGCTTCCCTTAGATCATGTGTAACCAGAAGTGAGCTCACGCTCTGGGTTGCCTTGATATGTTCAAACCGTTCGTAGAGCTCGACCCGTGTGATGGGATCGATCGCCGAGAACGGCTCATCCAGGAGCATCAGGTCGGGTTTCAGCATCAGCGCCCGGCAAAGGCCGAGCCGTTGCTGCTGACCACCGGAAAGCTCCCTGGGTAACCTGTCAGATACATCAGCCGACAGCTCAACCTCGTCCAGGAGCTCGAGGAACCGCTCGCGCATTGACGCTTCTTCCCACCCTTCCAGGCGTGCAACCAGCGTGACGTTCTCCTGTGCCGTCAGGTGGGGGAAGAGACCCGCACCCTGCACAGCGTAACCGATACCGCGACGGAACTGCTCGATGCCCTCCCGTGGCACCTCCCTGCCAAACACCGAGACCAATCCTTCGTCCGGGCGGAGCACACCATTGACGAGCTGCAGGAGTGTCGTTTTACCGCTTCCGCTCGCTCCAACAATGGCTGATGTCTGTCCCGACGGGCATGCGACATCAACACCCGTGAGCACTTTCAGATCACCAAAGCGCTTGGTGACCCCTTTGAATTCAACACAGCTCACAGTTGCAGCGCTTACAGCTGGTAGCGGAGTCGCAGGTCCTCCGCGTGAGCGGCCAACTGGGAAAGGACTGCCAGGTTTCGTTCACTCGCTGCTGGATCCGGGTTCGACATCTGCTCCCCGACAAGCGCGTTCAAGTGGGCCTCGTAAGCTTCAAGGTTCAGCCAATCGCCATCCCCGAGGAGCTTGTTCGAGACAAATTTCCGCCAGCCGGACACCTCTTCGGGGTCCATGAGCGCAGGGTATGAGCGTGCTTTCATGCGCCGCGCGAGCCGCGCGAGCCGCTCATCTTTGAAGTCGAGTTCCCGCCATCTGCCTCCACCGAGTTCTTCATGCAGGTAATGGCAACGCGACCTGTCTTCATCCTGCAGAAAGCCGTCATAAAGCGCCGCATCCGGATCGGCGTTTTTTCCCGGTGGTGGCTGCGAGTAAACACGCGCTATCTTGTCCTGCAAGCCCGGCTGTTGCAGCCTCCTCGCGCGTTCTTTAACGAGTTTCAGATCCAGCCCCAGCCGATCGAGGTTTTCTTCCGTCAGGACTTCCAGAGGGGCCACAAACGGACAACGGTTGAGCCGTATCTCTTTCAACGGAGCGCGGTTTTCCGTGCCAGGTGTAAACAGGCCTTCGGCAATTTCCTCTGCAGAACGGGTGAGCAGCGGTTCGATGTCTTCAGCAAGATCCGCCACCACAACTGAATTGGCATTTGACGGGTGACGAGCCACAGAAGCTATGGGCGCCACTCCATACCGCGCGCGGGGATACATGCCTGTCACGTGGACGAGAACACGGGCCCCGTATGGCTCGAGCATCGCCCGAATCTTTTTCTTGTTGCGAATACTGAAGTAGTAGTCGAAAAGTTTGCCCTGCTTTTCCTTGATGAGGCGTGCGAGCGCTATGGTCGCCCGGACATCGGACAACGCGTCGTGTGCAGACCCATGTTCAAGGCCATTGGCTTTTGTCAGTACCTCCAACCGGTAAACCGGCAGGCCTTCTTCATCTTCGGGCCAGACAATACCGTCGCGTCGCAGCGCCCCCGTCGCACGCACCAGATCGATGATGTCCCAGCGGGAATTTCCTTGTTGCCATTCCCGCGCATATGGGTCCAGCAGGTTCCGGTAGAAACAGTAGCGCAGGAACTCATCGTCAAACCGGAGGCTGTTGTAACCGACCGTGCAGGTTCCCGGCTCACCCAGGATACGCTGTATTTCCTTGAGTGCCTGTGTCTCTGAGATGCCCTGAGCCTGTGTCTGCTGAGGCGTTATCCCGGTTACCAGGCTCGCCTGCGGATTCGGCAGCACGTCATCGGGCAACTCAACGTACGTGCAATAGGGTTCACCGATGGGATTCAGGTCCATGTCGGTACGCTGACCCGCAAACTGAACGATCCTGTCCCACTTCGGTTCAGTACCCGAAGTCTCCAGGTCGTACCAATAGAAACTGTCTGCCATGTCAGCTAATCTCGCCCCACCCTCAGATATCAACAGTGTCCGGACCGAATTTGTCTAAATCGATCGCGCTGCCTTCCGGACCCATTGTCGCATTTCTGGCAGGCAGCCTCATGTGGTATTCCGGCGGTAACGTCGACGCTGCCATGACACTCGGCATCACAGCCTGGGTGGTCATCTGGTGGATGACCGAACCTATTCCAATCCCTGCAACTTCTCTTCTGCCTCTGGCGCTGTTTCCGGCAAGTGGGGTGTTGACGCCCCAGCAGATCGGAACGGCAGTTGGCCATCCCCTGGTGCTGTTGCTCATGGGCGGCTTCCTTCTCGCCACAGCGCTCGAAAAAAGCGGAGCTCACCGGCGAATCGCATTGGCCATGGTGCGCGCCTTCGGCGGCAGCAGCTCCAGGCGGCTGGTCTTCGGCTTCATGACGGCAAGTGCCGTGTTGAGCATGTGGATATCGAACACGGCTACCGTACTCATGCTCCTGCCTGTTGCCATTGCGGTTCTCGACAACAGCGAAGATGAAAACCTGTCCACACCTTTGCTACTCGGCATCGCATACGGCGCGAGCATCGGCGGGATGGGCACTCCGATAGGCACTCCACCTAACGTCGTGTTTATGGGGGTCTACGAACAGACAACGGGAACGACCATTCCGTTTTCGACCTGGATGACCTGGGCCTTACCCGTGGTTCTCGTGCTGCTACCCCTGGCGGGTTTGTGGGTGACACGGCGTCTCAACTTCGAGGGGACATTCCACCTGCCTGATGTTGGCGCGTGGCGCACCAGCGAGAAAAGGGTCTTTCTGGTGTTCACAGTGACCGCCCTGGCATGGGTGACGCGTTCAGAGCCATGGGGTGGATGGGCCGAGTGGCTGAACATCCCCTACACGAACGATGCAATTGTGGCGTTTCTCGGTGTGGTGATCCTCTTTCTTGTGCCCAACGGTGAGGGTGGGCGGCTCCTCGACTGGGAAACCGCCAACAAAATCCCCTGGGGCATGCTGATTCTCTTTGGCGCGGGTATGAGTATCGCCGCGGCTTTCACCAGCTCCGGGTTGAGTCAGACGATCGGCGCGAGCCTCGAACAGCTGGCTGTCCTGCCACTCCTTCTGATGATCCTGGTGTTGTGCCTGACGGTCACCTTCCTCACCGAGGTGACGAGCAACACGGCAACAACGACGCTGCTCATGCCGATTCTCGCGGCCGCGGCCCTCGGCGCCGGAACCGACCCGAAACTCTTCATGATCCCGGCAGCACTCAGCGCATCATGCGCCTTCATGCTGCCCGTGGCGACACCACCAAATGTCATCACCTTCTCGACGGGACGGTTTTCAGTCAGCACCATGGCCCGGGAAGGCCTCGCAGTGAACCTCATCGGGGCGGGTGTCATCAGTGTGCTGATGTTTCTCATCCTCCAGTGATGACAATTCACGTTCGCGGTGAGTGACTTCGAGGTCCGCCAGGGCCTCCACGCGTCGGTAGAAATCCTCCCAACCGTCGGATTGCTCAAACAGCACCCTGAAAGCTGGCACCCGGTCCTCATAGGTTCCAACAGAAACAAGGTAAGCGTTGTTGAACCGCTCATGCATGAGGGTATCGAAGCGGCCCCCGCCAAGGGCGGAGCGATGCGTGTCATAACACGCGAGGACCGCAGCGATCAGCTCCTCTTTTCCCGCAAGCTTCTCCTCGTGATTCAAATCAGTTCTGGCATAGAGGCTCGTCAACTCCGTTTTGGCACGCACCAGGAATTGTCGGAACTGACGTTGCCCCTTCCGCCGCTCCAGGTAGTCTTCGTAGACGCGCGCCTCGTACCTGCGCCCCATCCACGCACGCAAACCCGCCTCACCGACAAAACTGGCAAATCCCTCATTGAAGGACACGTCATCCTTGACCCAGATACGACCATGAGCCAGTTCGTGAAACAGCAGGCTCACGAGATCCGGTTCCGGCCAGTGGATAAACGTGCTTAAGATCGGATCGTCAAACCAGCCGAGGGTCGAGTAGGCAGGTACCGCGCCGACGTATGTTTCCCACCCCCTCTCCACCATACGGCGCGCATATCGGTGCGCTGCAGCCTCCCTGAAAAAACCTCGATAGCTGGTGCACCCCGCCACTGGATAGCACCAGCGCTTGCCACCTAAATCCAGGGGCTGCGCTGCAAACACATTCCAGACAACCGCTGTCCTTTCCAGGTCAGCGTAGCGCCTGTAGCGTTTCCCGACATCGAGCCTGAGGTGTTGCTCTGCAAAAACAAGGGCCTCCTGAGCAAGTGCCAGCTGCCGCTTCGTCTCTTCGGAGAGACCCGGCGCTGAAATCACCTCACTCACAGGTTCAGCCCGGTTTAACACCTGCCACTGCCCCCGCGCAGCCTGACTGTAAAACGACAACGTCTCACAACCGGCAACAAGCAGAACGGCGGCCAGGAAAGTCAGACGGACCGTCAAGTTGCCCCCTCCAGACGGTGGTGACAACATACACATCCTCAAACGTTGCGGTTTTATGGGAATGACCCGTCCATCATGCATCTAGTTAAAGGGATTCTCGCGATCGTTTCCATCGCGGTAACGACTTTTGCCGTCTGGGTACCGCTCTCCTGGTGGTGTTTACGGCGCACCTGGACCCGGGGCGAAGCACGTTCCCGCCTTCAGCACCGCATGGACAAGATCATCTGGTGGTGGACAGGCAGCAATCGCCAGATGATCAAAACCCTGGGACTGACCGCACCCGAAATTGTCTGGCATCAGCAGGAGGAGATGTCACGCGACAAGTGGTACATGGTGATCTCCAACCATCAGAGCTGGACAGATATCCTGCTCCTCCAGAGCTACCTGTACGGGATCATTCCGCCGCTCAAGTTCTTTACCAAACAGGAACTCATCTGGGTACCGGGTGTGGGCCTCGCGATGTACGTTCTCGGCTTCCCCTACGTCAAAAGGGCAACGAGAGATCAGATTCGTGCCAATCCCAAACTCAGGAACGCAGACCGCGAAAACACGGCCGCGGCGTGCGAAGGGTTTAAAAATCACCCCACCTGCATCCTCAATTTCCTCGAGGGCACGCGACGAACCGAAGAAAAGCACAAACGCCAGGGCGGCGAGTACGAATACCTGCTGCGACCGAAAATCGGCGGCCTGGACTATGTCCTTGAAGGCATGGAAGGCCACCTGGACGGCTTGCTGGATGTGACAATCATCTATCCCGACGGTGTGCCTACTTTCTGGGAATTCCTGCAGGGTAAGTGCCAGTCCGTCCACATCGAAGTGACCCCTCACGAGGTGCCGCTGGGTAATCTGGAAGATCAGTCCAAACGCCGGTCTGCACTGGCCCAATGGGTCAAAAATCTCTGGCTCGAAAAAGACCAGCGTATTGTTGACGCGATGAAAAACGGCATCTGACACACGGTCACGCCGGGATGTATCAGGAACACTTTGGTCTCGATCAGGAACCGTTTTCGATCGCGCCCGATCCGCGTTTTCTGTACCTCAGCGATGCGCACAACGAGGCACTCGCCCATCTCATGTATGGCTTTTCCCATGGTGGGTTCGTGCTCATCACGGGTGAGGTGGGCACGGGAAAAACGACGCTCTTGCGCAACCTCCTGGACCGGACGCCCCCCGAACTCGATGTCGCGTTTATCCTCAATCCCCGTCTGACCGTCCGTGAGCTTCTCGAAACGCTGTGTGACGAACTGGGGGTGGGTTATGACGCCCCGGAGCTCAAGAGCGTCAAACAATACATCGATGTTCTCAACCGGCACCTTCTGAAAACCCATCAGGCCGGCCGTAGTACGGTCGTCATCATCGATGAAGCTCAGAATCTCTCCCCCGCTGTCCTCGAACAGATTCGCCTGCTCACCAACCTCGAGACGAATGAGAAGAAACTGCTTCGCATCATTCTCCTGGGACAGCCCGAACTCGCTGACATGCTGGATCGGAAGGAACTGCGGCAACTGGCTCAACGCATCACCGCGCGTTACCACCTGACACCCCTCAACCGGGACGAGGTTCGCCAGTACATCGATCACCGCATGACCCGGGCCGGTGGTAATCCTGGCATCTTCACCGACTGGGCGGTACGCGCGCTCTATTTTGCGTCGAAGGGCACCCCGCGGCTCATCAACATCATTGCAGACCGTGCGCTCCTGGGCGCTTACGTCGAGGGCAAACACCAGGTCACGGTGGCGATGGTGCGTTACGCCGCAAAAGAAGTCTCCGGTAATCGACCGCGGGAAAACCGCAACTATTTCATCGGCGCCGCTGCGCTCGTCATCCTGGTGACCGGCCTCATGACCTGGGCTTACGTGACCCGAGAGCCTTCAGCGGAAAGAGAGCCTTCAGCGGAAAGAGAGCCTTCAGCGGGAGAAGAGCCTTCAGCGGTAGAAAAAACCGCGCCTCCTGCCATCGAGCCAGCCCCGGTCGACAGACCAACTGCCGCCGAACCCGACCTCATCGCAGAAGAGCCAGCCGCGCAGCCACCTGACCCCACCACGACAGCAGAATCTGTCGATACAGCCATACCCGATCCCGAACCTCCACGGCAGCGATTGTCTGTGTCAATCGCCCGGCCGGATGGCAGCACCCGACGCCTGCAGCGCCTGGCTTACCGGGCTGTCTTTGCAGAATGGGAAGTCGACTACCCGTTGAACGCCGAGGAGATACCCTGTGATTATGCTCCCCGGGCGGGTCTGCAGTGCCTGAAACGCATTGGGGGTTGGACGGAACTGGATCAACTGAACACACCGGCCGTTCTCGAGTTGATCGATCTGGAAGGCAACCCCTACTACGCCGGTCTGCTTGAAAAGACCGGTGAGGATTACACCCTGCTGCTCGGTAACGAGATCCAGAATGTCCTGCCGCTGGACCTGCGAGATCACTGGTTTGGAGAGTATGTTGTCCTGTGGCAGACGCCACCGAGATACAAAGGCAGTCTGCGCGAGGGTGACAGACACCCCACCGTTACCTGGTTACACCGGCGCTTGTTGCAGCTCGACGTCGATGGATCCACGTCGGTCGATGACACCTTTGACGCTGATCTCACCGATATGGTGCTCGAATTTCAGCTGGCTGAAGGTCTTGTGGCCGACGGTGTTGTGGGGCCGCTGACATGGATCCGCCTGGCAGACCGACTCGATCTGCCAGCGCCCAGCCTGGTGCCCTGAGATGTCCTATATCCTCGACGCACTGAAAAAAAACCAGGCAGAGCAGGACAAGTCACAGGCTCTGCGGGTCAACGCGACATCCAGGCGCAGGCGCATCCCCCACTGGATGATCGCTCTCGTTGTCCTGCTTGTGGTGGGCAACATATACCTCGTTTCCAACTCCTACTTCGGTCAACCGGAGGTGAGTCCCGAGCCTGTCTCAGAATCTGTGGCAGAGCCCGCACGTGTGTCGGAACTTCCGTCAGTTCCGCCAGCTCCGCCCTCATCCTCGCCCTCGCCCGAACCCACGCTGGAAACCGTGCAGCCAGCGGCGACACCCGAGCCGATTGTTGAAGCTCCACCCATCGAGATACCCGCAGACGAACTCAACGACACCGAACGCCTGCTCTACGACGAACTCGATTTCACGAGCCACATTTACACGGACAACCCGGACGACTGCGCTGTTGTCATCGACGGTCAGCGTCTGTCACCCGGGGATGGGTTCAAAGGCCTTGTCGTGATCGAAATAACCGAAACCGGGGTGGTTTTCGAAGAGAACCGCAACGGCCGACGCCGTCACGTC
The DNA here is from genome assembly GCA_028277965.1 of Pseudomonadales bacterium. Taxonomy (GTDB): domain Bacteria; phylum Pseudomonadota; class Gammaproteobacteria; order Pseudomonadales; family Azotimanducaceae; genus UBA4421. Next base: position 1,894 of record JANQFF010000383.1, on the reverse strand, counting down.
GAGGTAAACGTTATTGAGCGTTTTCTGCTCTAGACGGCTTTTACTATCTCGTAAGTACCGCTGGCGATGAAGATTTTAACCATCTCCGGGTCGAGGAGCCCACGCCGGGCCTCGTCCTGCAATATCGAGAACGCCTTGTCCTGACTCATCGCCGATTTGTAGGGTCGATCCATTGCCGTCAATGCGTCGTACACATCGCACACGGCCATGACTCGACTGGCAAGGGGAATCTGTTCGCCGACCAGGCCTTCCGGATATCCACTGCCATCGATCCGTTCATGATGCGCACCCGCAATTTCCGGTACTTCCGCCAGTTCGGGTGGCCAGGGCAAAACGGATAGAAATTCTTTTGTGTGCACGACGTGTGCCTGAATGGCCCTGCGTTCTTCCGGAGTGAGGCTGCCGCGGCGCACACTGAGTGCCAGCAGATCCTGATCAGTAATGACCCCGCCGACCGTGCCATCGAGTTCCCTGAACGCATAGTCACGAATCTCTGACAGGTGATCGTACTCACCCGCATCGAGCACATTCGGGCTGTTCGCCCTGACGATCCATTCGTAGTACTGGTCGAGCACACTTTCCTGTTTTTCGAGCTGCCGATGGACTCGCCGTCGGGCAACTTCGACATCAACAGGCGCGTGATGCAGAAGCTCGAGTTCCTGTTCCACTGCTCGCCGACGAATCCTTTCTTTCTGTAATTCGATCCGGTAGCGGATCACTTCAAGGCGCTCATCCGACAATTTGTTCGCTTTAACCAGAATCGCCTCAGGAACACCTATTTTTCCGAAGTCGTGAAGCAGCGCCGCGTACCTCACCTCCCGAATATGTTCCTGTGTGAATTCCAATCCACGGAATTTGGCTTCACCGGACTCCGGGAGGGCTTGTAGAAGTGCAACTGTGGTTTCTGCAACACGGAACGAATGACCTGAAGTCGAGGGGTCGCGTTGTTCGATTGTCTTGACACTCGCCTGGACGAAACTTTCGAACAGCTGATTGATGTCCTGCAGAAGCGCGTTCTTCTGCAAAGACACCGCTGCCTGACTGGCAATAGCGCGCAGGACTTCTGCTATTTCTTCATTAAACGGTATGACCTGGCCGGTTTCAGCGTCGACGCAGTTGATGAACTGCAGCACACCAACCACACGATCGCGGTGATCACGCATGGGTATGGCAAGTATGGAGCTCGTGCGATAACCGTTCTTGTCGTCGAAAGAGCGATTGAAGCGGTATGGCAGGTGGGCACCAAGCTGATAGACATCTTTGATATTCAACTGATTCCCGGTCACAGCGACATAACCGGCAATCGACTCGGCAGTTTTCGGCAGCCGGGCTTCCACAAACGGGAAGTCGACCTTGTTATTTTGCGCCAGCTTGAATGTCAGGGACTCACCCAGCAGGTCATCCGGCTCAATCAGAAACAGTGAACCACCCTCACAGCGAGCTATGCGTTGAGCTTCCGTCAGGATTGAATGCAGCAGCTGCTGCTGGTCGACCTGTGTTGTCAGGGCCAGTGAGATTTCATTCAGCTGGTGCATACGCTGACGGCGCATGCCAATGTCCTGCACAAGCTCGTTCACTTTGCGGTTGCGTTGCCAACAGGTCAGGGCGTGCTCGAGGATCTGCGGCAGGAGGCCAAGCTGGTCCGGCAACAGCACAAAATCCGGCTGGCAGTCACCATCAACCGGGCGGCACGCAACAACCAGAGCAAACGGAAATCTCCTCCGCAGCGTCTGAACGTCATCTTTGCGTCCGGCTTCCACCAGGACAACTTCAAGTGTGCGGTTTTCCTCGACCTGTGCCGCGGTCCGGACCTGCCATCCCGCTCGCAGGGCAACGGGTGTCAGATACGAGGAGGTATCCTCCTGACATACCAGAATTGGAGACTTTTTGGCGG
>JANQFF010000377.1 GCA_028277965.1 Pseudomonadales bacterium | reverse complement strand
GTGCCTGAAGGGCCGCCTCCCCCGTTGCCCAGTGTGGACGACGCATATGCCCGCCGGTCCTCAGTAGCCGTGTGGGTGGTCACCGGAGTAGGCATTCTCGGCCTAATTGGTGCCGGCTACTACTTCACCAGGCGTCCCAAGCGCGTGGCTGCGAATCCACGCAGGCGTACGTCTCGGCGCCGTTGAGGAGTTGCCATGTCATGGAGTGAAGAAGTCTCCGATCCGTACCTGCGTGCTGCGATCGAGTTTGGCGAACGTGAGATTCCAGGATTTGAAATCCGATTCAAGCGTGAGAGCAAGCTGATGTGGCTTATCGATAGATACGTGCGTTTGTTCAACCCCACGTTCATGACGCACTACCACACCACATTCGGGTCGACGATGTATCTGGTGCATCGCGAGTCGCTGAAACAAGGAAAGCGACTGGTAGATACCATCATGCATGAAGCCACTCACATGCATGATCGACGCAAGGCTGGGTTTTGGAAGTACACCGTCGGGTATGCGATGCCGCAGGTGCTTGCCATTTTCGCATTGCCGTTGATTGCTTTTCCCGCGTTTCTCATTGCCATGATGCCCAACCGGACTACCGCGTGGTTGTCGTTGGTTTTGGGGTTCCTCACGTCATGCGTTCTATGGGCGTGGCTATGCAGTCCGTGGATGCTGCTCGACTTGATTCCCCTTCTGGCACTGGCTCCATGGCCCTCGCAGTGGCGTACGAAATGGGAGCGCCGCGGCTATCAGATGAGCGTAGCGACGGAGTTCTGGATGGACGGCAAGGTGATATCCCGCACTCCAACCAGCATTGCTCCTCGGTTCACTGGCATGGACTACTTTCGGATGTGTCCCGATGAACAGTGGGTGAAGCTGATACTGAGACTTGACCAGCAAGATGTGGAATCAGGGAAGGTGCTGTTAGACCCTTGGTTCCGAAAGGCACACGACGCGATCAAAAGCGTTTCAGCTGAGTAGCGATGCCCGACGTCGATGATCCTCTCTTTGACGCGTCCGACCTGAACGTCGACGTTGACGCCTCTTTTGTCGACACGGTTCGGTCATGGCTGCCGCCTAGAGACTACGTTGACGAAGACGAGTTGTACTGGGGCGATCAAGTTGCGTGGGCTGGGGTCCAGGGACGGATGCTCAAGCTGCCTTGGGATCAGATCCAGGCATATCCCGACAATCCTTTTCAGTCAGAGAAGGTGGCGGCTTTTCGCGACATCATTCGGTCGGGTGAGCGCCCCACCATCTACGCCCCTGCTGCGAAGCTGACACGCATTTCGCTT
>JANQFF010000360.1 GCA_028277965.1 Pseudomonadales bacterium | reverse complement strand
TTCCTCTACCTGCGTTGCGCACCTTGGCAATATCCAGATATTACCTGCGGCACGACGCCTTGGTAGTGAAAACGCGGAGAAGCTCTGAGCATGTGAGAGTTTCGACTTGTTCTGTTAAGCAGCCTGTGAACCACAGGCTGCTTAACAGAACAAGTCAGAGGTGCCTTAAAGCCGCTCCTACAGAGATAGGGAAATCTTGCTAACTCTGTAGGAGCGGCTTTAGTCGCGCATCTCACTCAATATGAACCGTGCCCCCTGGCTGTATACGCACAGCGAACCACCCTCCTCCACACACAAGTCGCTCAGCCGGTAATAGACGCTGCGCGTCAGGCGTGCCCAGAGGCCGTCACGAACATGAACGTAGGGACGTCCTTCGCGCATTTCGATTGCGTGAGAATCGTCTGCCAGCACGAGATCGCCAACGCTGGTCGTGAAAAGAAGATCGGTTGAATCCCCCGATCCGCGAACATCCATATCCGTTGCTGTGAATGGAACGTCCCTGACACGGATCGCCAGTTTCTCGACCGGCGTTACCAGGAAATACTCTCCCTCGTCACATCTGAGAATCGATGCGAACAGTTCCACCAGCGCGGGTCTTTGAAACTCACGACCTTCGTGCCACCAGACACCCTCTGCATCAATCTCTATGTCGATGGCACCAAGGCGTTCCGGATTCCACAAATGAACGGGTGGGCGACTCCGCTCACCATCCCTGGCCAACAGCGACTCGAATAGCTCCTCGGGACTCATCCGCCGATGAACTTCATCACGGTGACTTCCCCCTGGAAACTGACCGTCTGCTTATCGGCCATGGCCGATTTCAACAGCTGCTGCAGTCGCGCAAGAGCCAGTGGTTCCGGGAGGTTCAGAATGTCGCGCATGTCATAAGATTTCGAATTGGACAGGCATCCGTACAGGCGGCCATTGGACGAAAGGCGCAGGCGTGTACACGTCCTGCAGAACGGCTCACTCTCGTTTGCGATGATCCCGAAGGCGCCGCTCCCCGGAATATCGAACCGCGCGGCAGTTGAATCAAACGCTGCATCCGTGCGAGCAAAATCGTGCACCTCGCCAATCGTGTCGAGGATATCCTGCATGCTGAAATACTGTGTCGTGTAAAGACCACTGTCCTGCAGATGTCCCATCTGCATGAGTTCGATGAATCTGAGCTCTATCCCACGTTCCAGACAGTATTCGAGCAGGGGCAGTATCTGATCGTCGTTCCTGTGGCGCATCGGCACCATGTTGATTTTGACCTTGAGACCGGCGTCGAGCATGAGTTCTATACCCTTGAGCACAGTCGCCAGGTCTCCTGACCGCGCAATGGACCTGAATCTGTCCGCGTCGAGCGTGTCCAGGCTGATGTTGATGCGTTCCAGGCCCGAATCCGCTATGAGTCCCGCTTTTCGTGGCAGAAGCTGACCATTTGTGGTGATAGAGACATCTTTAAGGCCCATTTGCATGACCTCAGGAAGAATCTCGTCAAATTTGGGAGATAAGAGCGGTTCACCACCGGTTATCCTGAGTTTTTCGATGCCCGCAACCGCTATCAGGACGTCAACGAGTTTCAACATCTCCGATGCTTCAAGTTCTTCAGCGGCAGCCTGCAGCCTCTTGCCATCCGGCACACAATACGTACATGCATAGTTGCAGGCAGCCGTCAGACTCAGACGCAAATTCCGGAACTGACGACCCAAGCGGTCAACAATCACCTCATGTCCTCTTTTAGTACCTGCTACCCGGCCGCGCAGTATGCAGCAAGTCGCTCAAAAAGTGATCTGGTTCCCGGGTAAAAGTGAACAAGTATGGTGTACTCCTCCTGCTGTTACCCCCGTCTCCCCCCAACGAACGGTAACAGCACCATTAGGTGACCGCATTGCGCGGACACCTTCTCCTAATGGTACTTGCCCGGATTTTCATCCGGGCTTTTTTTTGATTTTCAATTTGTTACACGTGAAACATCATATTAGTTCTTAGATCCGATCTGATCGCGGATATACCCGACCGTCCCTCTTTGCCAGAACACCGTGTTGGACCCCTTAACGACAAGGAGATCTCCCGGCTGCAGAATGGCGATGAGATTATTCAGCCAGGCTGCACCCTCCTCACCTGCCACGTCCAGCCGCCATGGGATGCCAGCGTCCTCGGCAACTTCCCGGAATCCCGCACCCACACAATAAACAGCGTCGAAAGCGCTCAAAGTGTCCCCGAGGCCCTGATGCGCGGACACCCCGGCATCTCCAAGCTCGAGCATTTCGCCAACGAGTGCATACCGTCTGCCTGTCACCGGCAGATTCAGCGCAGACGTTAGTGCTGCCTGCATGCTGTCGGGATTGGCGTTGTAGCTTTCATCGACCAGGGTGATCCCCTGTGCGCTGACGAGATTGCCACGACCCTCCGGGACAAGTTCGCCCGGCAGATTCAGCCCCCGGGTAAGGTCTTCGCCGAGGAGCCTCGCTGCAAGCAGCACACAAGCGACGGTTGCTGCCCTGTGTGGCCCACCACCAGGGACATGCGCAACCAGGCGCTCCCCAAAGAGACTGACCTCGGCCCTGGTGCCTTCCAGCTCCAGAAGCCTGGCGTCTGCATCACGCGCCCACCCGAACGTATAACCCTCCAGACCCCGTTCCTGAAGGGCGTGGTCGATGATTCTGATCGACATTCCCTGCAGGCCTTCGAATATCGATGCCTTTTCTCGAAGGAGGGCTTCGTGGGAGGTGAAGTTTTCAATGTGCGCGGACTGAACGTTCAGAAGAACAGCAACCTCAGGTGCCACCAGCCTCGCGAGCGGTCCAATTTCACCCGGATGATTGGTACCAATCTCGTAGACACCGTATTCTGCATCCAGTGGCGTATGGGCCAGCGCAAGCGGCACACCGATGTGGTTGTTGTAGCTGCCCGGCGGCGCAAACGCCCCGAGCGCTGCAGTCATAAACGCCTTGGCCGTGGTTTTGCCGCTGCTACCGGTTATCGCGACAGGTATTGCCGACAGCCGCGCCCGGCTCGCAGCGCCAATCTCCCACAGGGCTTTGTAGGTATCCGGCACCTCAATGAGCGGGAGGGGTCCCGTCAGTTGAACAGCTTTGTGAACCAGCGCGGCAGCGGCACCTTTTTCTCGCGCGCCGTCTACAAAATCGTGACCGTCTCTGGCGCTCCCGGGTCCTCCTGGCAGAGCGATAAAGAGGTCACCGACCTCAACGGTCCGGCTATCGAACACAAGGCGGCCAATGTCACAATCAGGCAGCACCGGTTTAACGCCAACCGCCTCGCACAGATCGGCAAGTGTCCACAACCCCGGGGCGGATTCAAAGCTCACTTCGCAACTCCCGCTGAAAGATTCTATGATACCGCGAGCGCGGCGGAAGCCGTCCCTACAAAAGACAGAGTAGCTTCTTGAGCCCTGATTCCTCCGATCGTTCCAGCCGCAAACCCGGCCTCCTGGGAGCCGTTGGTGCAATGCTGACACGTATTCGCAACTTCATTCTGAACGTGCTGTTCTTCGGAATACTGTTTGCCGCCATTGTGTTGTGGTTTGGGAGCCGGCAAACCGCGGTCGTTCCAGCAAATGCAGCCCTCCTGATCAATCCTGTGGGAACTATTGTCGAGTACCCGAGCCTGCCAGACCCTCTCCAGGGCCTCATAGGCGCATCCATACCCAGACAGGTCGCCCTGCAATCAATACTGAAAGCGATTGAACATGGCGCGCAGGATCCGGATATCGAAGTGGTGATTCTCAATCTGGACCAGCTCGAGTGGGTGGCACCCGCCAATGCCCACCGGATTGGTATTGCACTTGAACAATTCAAAGCGGCAGGAAAGGCAGTCGCTGCATATGGCCACTATTACACCCAGCCGCAATACCACATTGCCAGCTACGCAGACGCCCTGTATCTGCATCCGATGGGCCAGGTTATATTGCAGGGTTACGGTACTTTTTCTTTTTATATCAATGAATTATTGAATAAACTTCAAGTAAATGTTCACGTATTTCGTGCCGGAGAATTCAAATCTGCAGTTGAACCGTTTACGCGCAACGACATGTCATCGCAGGCCCGGCTTGCGGCAGAAACCCTGTATGAGAACCTCTGGTCGAATCTGCTCAAAGACATCAGCGCCAATCGCAATATCGATGTCGAAGCCCTCCGCAACTACACCAATCGACTTTCTGAAGCTGTGGTGTCCACCAATGGAGATGCAGCAAGAGCAGCTCTCGAGAATCACCTTGTGGATGAACTTTTGCCCGGTGACCAGGCTAAAAGCAGGCTTGCGCAGGACGTGGGCCTGAACGCGGAAGGTGATATCAACGCCATCGACTTTCAGAGTTATCTCCGTGCACGCGGCATCGATCCCTACGCAGAAATTGATGGTGCAGGCAATCCAACAATCGCCGTCATTATCGTTGAGGGCATGATCATGACAGACGGCCGCGGCGCTGATGTCGCAGGCGCCGATGAGATCAGGGAATTAATACGCCAGGCGCGGGTCGACGACAATATCGAGGCCCTCGTTGTACGGATCGACTCCCCCGGTGGAAGTCAATTTGCCTCGGAAATTGTCCGCCAGGAGCTGGAACTCGTACAGCTCAGCGGCAAACCCGTCGTCAGCTCAATGGGCGCCACCGCAGCCTCAGGGGGTTACTGGATCGCAGCAACCTCTGATGCCATTGTCGCTGAACGTGAGACCATCACCGGTTCGATCGGGATCTTCAGTGTTGCACCAACGCTCGAAAACAGCCTCGAAACTGTCGGTGTACACACCGACGGCGTGGGAACGACACCGATCACCCTCGGCCTCAACTCGTTTACAGGTATTAACGAGGAGATGTCACAGATTCTCCAGGCCAGGGTCGAACACGGCTACGAACAGTTCCTGAATCTGGTCGCTCGCGGACGTGACCTCCCCGTTGCTGTGGTCCGGGAGTCGGCCGAGGGACGTGTCTGGTCCGGCGAAGTTGCCCAGGAACTTGGCCTGATAGACGTGATTGGCGGTCTGGATACAGCCATCGCCGAAGCAGCCCGCCTGGCAGAGGCTGACCGCTGGAACGTTCGTCATCTGAGTCCGCCAGTTGATCCGAGATCCCTTCTGATGGCTGAGCTCTTTGGTCCGGCTACACTGTTCCCAGCCGCGGCGGAACTTCCCCGGGCCCTTCTCGAGGCACCTGCCACGGTCCTGCTGACCCAGCTCAAAGACCCCTTTAATCTCTTCACTCTGTGCCTGGAGTGTGTTCCTTTCCAATGAATCTGGACCGGTATTCGCGGGTCATCTCCCGAACCTCGACTCGCATGAGCACAATGCCTACCAGATTTGGCAGCGTCATCAATGCCACCGTAACCGCCGATATCAGCCAGACAAGGCTTGTATCGACCACCGTCGCCAGGAAAAACCCCAGAACATACAGCGCCCTGTAAGGCGTCACCCAGCGTGTACCTGCGAGGTAGGTCACCGCCCTGTCACCATAGTAGGACCAGGCAATTGCTGTTGAAAAAGCAAAGAGGACAAGACCGACAGTCACGGCATAACTTCCGAACACACCGAGAAAACTCGACTCAAATGCCTTTGCTGTGAGCGGGACAGAATGCAACAGTGAGCGCCCTGACAATGCCACGTCCGGTGTGGTGACGGCCCCTTCGCTTATGGCCAGCTCGCCGGTCAGAGGACTGCCATTCACAGAGACGCTGACAGCTTCGGCGATGCTGCGGTTGTGGAGCACGGTGACAATACCAGACTCGATCTGCCCGCGCCGAACTGTGAGGGTCCCGCTGTAAGGCACAACCGGGTCGTTTTCCGGCGGCACCAGGTCCAGATGGGCAAACAGCGCCTGCACATCGCCAGGGTTCTCCTCAGTGTACGTGCCCGCAACAATCTCCGTATCGAACGCTGCAAACTCAGTTTCAAATTTCTCCTGCCAGACCCCGGACGAGAGAATCACCAGACCGGTGAGCGTACAGATCACCAGCGTATCGATGAACGGTTCGAGAATAGCGACCATGCCTTCCGCGACCGGCTCGCGGGTGCGGGCAGACGCGTGCGCGATCGGCGCTGATCCCTGCCCCGCTTCGTTGGAAAAGAGCCCTCTGTTCACGCCCCTGTTGAACGCGTACGCAAACGTTGCTCCCAGGAAACCACCTGCAGCCGCGGAACCGGAAAACGCATCACCCACGACCCTGAAAAACGAAGGCAGAATATTCTCGTAGTGCGTGACAATGACAGCGAGAGCACCAATCGCATAAAGGATACCCATGAGCGGCACCAGCGTCCCCGCGACAATGGCGATCCGGCGAATCCCGCCAATGATCACGAGACCAAGGAGAACTGCCAGGATACCGCCACTGACGTACGGCGGAATGGCAAACGAAGTCTCGAGGCCGGACGCCATGTTGTTGGCCTGAGGGAGGTTTCCGCTGCCGAACGAACTGATGACTGTGGCAACGGCAAAAAACACCGCCAGCCACTTCAGGTTGAGCCCGCCTTCCATGTAGTTCATCGGACCACCCACCATCTGGCCACGATCGTCCTCCTGACGGTACTTATGGCTGATGGACACCTCGACATACTTGGTGGTCATGCCGACGAACGCTGTGATCCACATCCAGAACAAAGCCGCGGGACCACCGAGAAAAATAGCGAGTGCAACGCCACCGATGTTGCCGGTACCTACCGTTCCGGAAAGCGCAGTCGACAGGGCCTGAAAGTGGCTCGTGTCGCCCGGATCGTCATCTCTTGAATAGCGGCCGGCAAGTACTGACCAGGCATGCCGGAAATAGCGGATCTGGGGGAAACCCAGATAGATGGAGAAGAACACCCCTACACCCAGCAATACAAACGGAAAATAGACCGCACTCCCCAGGATCCCGTCGATGAACGTCAGACTCGTTTCGATCAATTCCATCAGCGCTCCATTTCGAACAGCGTATCCCTCAGGAATGCGCAAACTTCTTTCCGCTCCATGACACCTACTCCCCCTTCACCGGCGTGTGCAGTGATTAGCCCCGGACTCAGACGTTCCATGTGGATTTCCTTCAGGCGACCCTGGATGGTTCACGCAATGTGACCAGTTCTTCCGCGGCTGTCGGATGAATCCCCACCGTTGCATCGAACTGAGTTTTTGTCGCTTCCGCAGTCAACGCCACCGACATGCCCTGAATGATCTCCCCGGCATCGGGTCCAACCATATGTATGCCAAGGACCCTGTCCGTGCTTCGCTGCACCAGCATCTTCATGTAGCTTTTCTCGTCACGGCCTGTGAGGGTGTGTTTCATTGGCGTGTAGCTGGATTCATAGACATCGATATCACCGGAAAACCGTTCAACGGCTTCGTCCTCAGTGAGACCCACCGTGCCGATGTTGGGCTGGCAGAATACCGCGGTGGCAATGTTCTCGTAGTTCAGACAGCGGAGATCTTCACCGCCTGAGCCGCTTCCGAAGAGATTGTGCGCAAGGCACATGCCTTCCTCGATCGCAACGGGGGTCAGCTGAACGCGGTCGATGACATCCCCGATGGCATAGATGTTCTCCACGTTCGTCCGGTAGTGCTCGTCCACGAGAACCGCCCCGTTATCCGCCGTCTGAACACCGGCAGCTTCCAGCCCGATCCCCTCCGAGTTGGGTTTACGTCCTGTCGCATACAGCACGAGGTCTGCATCGATTTCAGTACCGTCATGACAGGTGAGGCGCTTGCGACCACCCGTATCGATAATTTCATCCACTGTGGTTTCGAATCTCAGGTCCACACCCTTCTTCTTCAGTTCATCTGCCACGAACGTCCTGATCGATGGATCAAAGCCACGCAGGAAAAGCGGTCCGCGATAAATCAGCGTTGTCTCAGCCCCAAGCCCGGCGAAGATCCCGGCAAATTCGACGGCGATGTAGCCCCCACCAACAACCACCGCACGATCGGGAAAACGCTCGAGGTAAAAAGCCTCGTTTGAGGTGATCGCATGTTCTCTGCCCGGAAATTCCGGCACCACCGGCCAGGATCCGCTTGCGATGAGAATGTTCTCGGACGTCAGCGTTTCTCCGTTGACCCGGATCGTGTGTGCGTCCAGAAGTTCCGCATGCCCCTCGTACAGGGTGACACCGGCATTGTCGAGAAGATTGCGGTAGATACCGTTGAGGCGTTCGATTTCCCGGGTTTTGTTGTCACGCAACTGTACCCAGTCGAACTCGCCGGGGGTGACCGTCCAGCCAAACCCCGCTGCGTCTTCGAAGTCCTCATGGAAGTGAGATCCGTATACAAAAAGCTTCTTTGGTACACATCCGACGTTGACACATGTGCCGCCGAGGTAAGTGGATTCAGCGCAGCCCACACGGGCGCCAAGGTTCGCGGATATGCGGCTAGCCCGGACACCACCGGAACCTGCGCCAATGACAAAAAGATCGAAGTCGTAGTTCATTGTTTGGATACCCAGAAGACGGAAGTGCGCAGCCTAGGCAAGATTGACCAAAGGCGCAATCAACCGGGAGACCGGGTAGCAGCGATTCTCGCTGCGCCATTCCGGCGTTCATATGCCGCTGTTACACTACGAAAGCAGCCGCTCTAATCACGCTTATCCACTCTCATCCATAAAGGGAAGCAGAACACTTGAATCTATCCATTTTTGGTACAGGTTACGTCGGGCTCGTCACAGGTGCCTGTTTCGCGGAGATGGGTAACAAAGTGCTCTGTGTTGACGTCGACGCTGACAAGGTTGCGGGGTTACAGCGCGGTGAAGTACCGATATTCGAACCCGGACTCGAGAATCTCGTACGCAACAACGGCGCAAGCGGCCACCTGGAATTCACCACCGATGCCAAAGCCGCCATTCACCGCAGCGACGTCATCTTCATCGCTGTCGGCACCCCCGCCGGTGAAGACGGGTCGGCGGACCTCAGGTATGTGCTCGAGGTGGCGGACACGATCGCCACTCACATGTCGAGCGACAAGGTTGTTGTAGACAAATCGACCGTGCCCGTGGGGACTGCAGACCGGGTCAGGACAACTATCACGAGCCGCCTGGAAGCCCGGGGGACCGGTTGTACCTGTCAGGTCGTTTCAAACCCCGAATTTCTGAAGGAAGGTGCCGCAATCAACGACTTTATGAAACCAGACCGGATCGTCATCGGTTCAGACGGCGGCACTGCCGCGGACATCATGGAGCAGCTCTATGCACCCTTCAACCGCAATCGTGACAAAGTGGTGCACATGGATGTCCGATCCGCTGAGCTGACCAAGTACGCAGCCAATGTCATGCTCGCCACACGTATCAGTCTCATGAACGAACTGGCAAATCTCGCAGATCTCGTCGGCGCGGACATCGAATCAGTACGACAGGGTATCGGCATGGACACACGCATTGGATACCACTTCATCTATTCAGGGGTTGGATATGGGGGTTCATGTTTCCCTAAAGACGTCAAAGCCCTCATACACACCGCACAGGAAACCGGCTACCGGGCTGAGCTCGTCGAAAGTGTCGAAGCGGTCAACAACCGTCAGAAACTGGTGCTGTTCGAAAAGCTCGTGGGACATTTTGGAGAGAATCTTGACGGGCTGACGTTTGCCATGTGGGGACTGGCGTTCAAACCCAACACCGACGACATGCGCGAAGCCCCAAGCCGGGTGCTCATCGATTCCCTCACCTCACAGGGTGCCAGGGTACGGGCGTATGACCCCGAGGCACGCAGTGAGGCACGGCATCTGTATGCCGGAAACGACCAGGTTGAAATCTGCGATACGAGTGAAGCAACCCTGCACGGTGCAAGTGGCTTACTGGTTGTCACGGAATGGAACGAGTTCCGTAGTCCGGATTTCGGGCACCTCCGCGGCCTCCTCAAACAACCCGTCATCTTCGACGGACGAAATCTGTACGATCCCGACTACGTCACACAGCTGGGCTTTACCCACTATGGCATCGGGCGCGGGACCCGACCCACGGAGTAATCGTCCGTGGTTGTAGGTCTGAACGACCTATGGGTCGAACAGACAGAACTGGTTTCCTTCCGGGTCGAGCATGACAATGTGGTCGTCCCGCTCTTCACGGATACGCGCTCCAAGGCGCTTCAATCGCTCTGCTTCAGATGTTCGCTCGGCATTCGCGAGATCGAGATGGATGCGATTCCGGCCTGTCGTTGCGCTGTCACTCTTTTGAAACCATATGGTGGGTTGACGATCCGCATCGATGGCGACGCTCGTGTCGGTTTCAGGTGTCAGTCCCAGCGAGGCGAGCCGCGCGATCTCCTCATCGTCATACGCCCGAACGTGATAACCCGGCAGAGCCGCAGCCCAGAAATGTGCCAGCGCATAGGGTGATCTTGCATCGAATGTGATCTGCAGGCTCATGGAGCTAGGTTAACAAATGCTGGATGACAGCAATGGCTTACAGGGACGGCCGCAAGAATGGTCAATTGGTGGATGGGAATAGACTGGTAACATCTATCGCATGCTGAACCATCGAAGCGTCCTGGACATCGTTGAGATAGTGAGCCAGGAGCGGACCCGCAAACTGGATCTGAAGCGCCTGTCGAGCGTGGCGGGTTGGTCACAGTTCTATCTGCAGCGGATTTTCAGCCGGATGGTTGGGGAATCCCCCAGACGTTTTCAGGAACGCCTTCGTCTGGAAGAGGCTGCCGTACGCCTGAGCGATACTGGACAATCGATTCTCGAGATCGCTCTGGCGACCGGGTACGAAAGCCATGAGGTCTTCACGCGCGCATTCCAACGCAGGTTCGGCACAACCCCAAGCGGGTACCGGCGGGAGCGGCTGGACGGTGGCGGGACCGGTAACGCGCTTCACGCTCAATTCGTCAGAAAAGTAGGGCCATGTATCGGTTTATACCACGTCAGAACTGAACATAGAGACAGGAGGATTGAGATGCCGACGTCGCAGATCGAACGAAGAGAGCTGGTGTCAACACCGATACTCTTCATTCAGCGCCGCGTGCCGCACAGCGGATTCCAGGAACTGTTCGCCGAGTGTTTTCCCAGGATTTACGGCCATTGCATGAAACACGGCTATGCCATGGCAGGCAATCCAATCGCGCGCTACGTCGAATTCACGCCCGGTATGGCGACGGTAGACTGCGTTATCCCACTACAGCACGAAGCTGAATCTGATGGAGACATTCAGGCCGGGGAGTTGCAGTCCGGACTGGTGGCATTCGCTACTCACACAGGGCCATACGAGACACTGAACGAAACCTACAGCGCAATCGAATCCTGGATGGAACAGCAAGGGTGTGAAAGGAATGGGCCCAATTGGGAGTGGTACATCACCGATCCAGGCGATGTGCCAGACCCGGAGGAATGGAAGACGGAAGTGTTTTTTCCGATCAGGTAGCTTGTTCTTCGCGGAACAGCCCTTCGATTCGACAGAGGTCGAGCGCATGACGCGGGTCTCGACCAGCAACACTTGATACTGTCTATTTATACAGGTAACCTGATCGACCCCTGTACAAAAATACAGTATTGTGAAAGATCCCTATCGCACTGCAGATGACACCAGGAAAGGCGCTGAAGAGGACTCTGAAGAAAACGCTGTACAAAACGCTGACAACAGTACCGACCAACTGCTGAATCATCCGGGGATCTGGCGTGCTGGAGAACTGGTGGTCCAGCAATCCCAATCCTCACGGGCCATACACACAGGTTACCCGACATTGGACGAGCAGCTACCCGGACAGGGCTGGCCTGACGGAGGGCTGATCGAGTTTCTGCTTGCCAGTACCGGTGTGGGCGAGCTGCGGGTTCTCTTACCCGCTCTCGTCGCTCTCAGCCAGTCCGAAAACCGCTGGATTGCCTGGATCAATCCGCCATTTACCCCCTACGCCCCGGCTCTGGAAGCAGCGGGCGTCGATATCTCGAAAATACTGCTGGTGCACCCCCGCAACCACAAAGAAGCCCTGTGGGCTGCAGAGAGAGCCTGCAAATCCGCCTCCTGCAGCAGTGTGCTGGCATGGCTGAATGAGAAACCGCTGAAACTCAAAGACACCCAGCGGCTTCAGGTGGCGGCTCGTCAGGGCCGGACGTTCACCTGTCTTTTCCGGCCTGAAGCGATGACAAATCAGCCGAGCATGGCAGAGCTCAGAATGACTGCGCGGCCAGCCGGGAGCAGTGGTCGTGTCGTGCTCGACATCATCAAACGCCGTGGCGGCTGGCCGGTCACGGACCTGGAGTTGCCCATCGCAGAACGTACGAATACACAATACCGGACACCCCGCGACATCCAGGAACAGCTCGAGTTGTGGCGGTCACGGCATCCGGCTCCAGCTTGCGACGATCCTGGTCCGGACCCTGTTCCTTTGCACCTGCCCGCGCACCGTGAACGCCAGGCTGCACACAATGTCCACTGACCCGGACAGATGGATGGCTGTACATTTACCGGCTTTGCCGCTGGAAATGCTCGATGCAAGTCATCCCTCAAAAGACAGTGCAACTGCTCAGGTCATCCTCGATGACGGCCGGGTCTCGATGCGCAATGAGCAGGCACGCCTGCTCAACATCGAACTCGGCAGCACGCTGGCCACGGCCCACAGCATCTACCCTGACCTTGTGTATGCGCACAGGGATCCGGATGGAGAACACAAGCGGTTACTCGAGCTTGCCAATATTCTGTACCGTTGCAGCAGTCACGTCTGTCTGCAGTCACCGGATGTTCTGCTGCTCGAAGTAGGCGGCAGCATCCGCCTGTTTGGTCACGAGCAGCTCATCGCCGACATTGCAACTGAACTCTGCGTCTCCATGGGACACAGGGCTTGTACGCGGCTGGCACAGACCCCTGCGGCCGCTGTTGCACTTGCACGGTCCGGACAAACGGATCTCACACAGGTGCCACTGACGCAGGCCAGCCTCGAAATTGCCGGTGTGCCGGAATCAGCCATCGAACGTTTTGCGAACATGGGGATCTACACCCTCGGCCAGGTACTGGGGCTTCCGGACAAAGCTCTTGGCAAACGTTTCGGCGCCACCCTTCTGCTGTATCTCGGACGCATCCGCGGCCAGATCGCCGACCCACGTGAGCCCATTTCCCCGGCCCCTTTTTTCGAACGTCAGATTCATCTGCTGGAACCCTTGCGCAACAAATCCGACCTGCTGGGCACTCACGAACGGCCTCTGAACCGGTTGACTATGGAACTGCAGCAATGGCTCATCACCCATCAGCTGGGTTGTGAAAAGCTCCAATGGACATTTTCCAGCTTCAACCCGGAACGCCCGGGAGACATTGCCCGCCTGCCGGTGCATTTTGCCAGAGCCAAGCAGAACCAGAGTGACTTTCTCCGCGTCAGCGAGCTGAAGCTCGAACAAAGTGAACTGCCCGATGAGATCCTCTCGATCCAGCTTACCGCAAAACGCCTCAAAGCCTGGGACAACGTCAGCCAGAGCCTTTTCCTCAAACATCTTGGCTCGAAGGGGCACGAAACAGATCACGACCCGACCACGCTGGTGGACGAGTTCATCGCTCGCATGGGTCGTGATGCCTGCCGGGGGATCAACAATGTCGAACGTCATGTGCCGGAACGTGCATACACGGATGTCTCCTCTGCTGTGACGGCACGCAAGGAAATCACTCCTCCCCTCTGTACCAGCCACCGCCCGCTATGGCTGTTCAACCAGCCCCGGCGAGCCAGACGGGAGGATCTGACAATCTTGCGCGGACCTGAGCGTATACAGGCTGAATGGTGGACGGACGACCCATCAGGCGCTGTCTGCAGGGACTACTTCATCGCCCAGCACACCTCAGGTATCGAATGCTGGGCATTCGTCGACAGCAGTCAGGAATGGTATCTGCATGGCTACTTTGGCTGATCCTCGCGCCCTTCCCTCTCATCCCGCGCAATTTGCGGAACTGCACTGCCTCAGTAACCACAGCTTCCTGCGTGGCGCATCGCATCCTGAAGAGCTTGTACGTAAAGCCAGCACTCTTGGCTACAGCGCCATCGCTTTAACAGATGAGTGTACATACGCAGGCCTCGTCAAAGCCCATCTGGCCGCCAAGGAGTGCGGTATCAAACTGATTGTAGGGGCGGAATTCGATGTCAGCCTGCAGGTTTCAGAGAACCTCTCGGAGCACAACACCATTGTCCTGCTGGCGACCGACCGTGACAGCTACGGACAAATCTCCGCCCTCATTACGAAACTTCGCAGACGTTCAAAAAAAGGGGAATATTACGCCGATCTCACGGATTTTGAGTGGGGGTTGAAAGGCTGCCTGGCCCTGTGGGTGCCTCCCGCCGCGAGTATCGACAAACTGATCGAGTACGGCACGGCAATCCACAGTGTGTTCGAAAACCTGTGGATATCGCTGGAACTCTTTCGTGATGGCCATGACCTCGACAAGACAGCCAACGCGCTCACCCTGTCCATGCGTCTCGATCTGCCTGTTGTCGCCAGCAACAACGTTCACACCCATGGTCCGGAACGTCAGCCTTTACAGGATGTGATCACAGCCATTCGACACAAGACTTCCGTCTCTGAACTGGGGGACCGGTCGTTCAGCAATGCTGAGCGCACCCTGCGACCAATTGAGGACCTCGAAACCCTTTACCCGCCGGAAATGCTCTCTGAGTCCCTCGTCATTGCCGATTTGTGTCATTTTTCGATGGAGGAGCTGCGCTACGAATATCCTCAGGATCTGGTACCCCCGCACCTTTCTCCGGGAGAGTACCTGCGTCAGCTGACCTACGCAGGCGCGACCGAGCGCTGGCCGGATGGTATCCCTGACGATACCCGCGGCCTCATTGAAAAAGAGCTGCAGCTGATTTCAGAGCTCAACTACGAACACTACTTTCTAACCGTCCAGGACATCGTGCAATTTGCCCGCAGTCAGAACATCCTGTGTCAGGGGCGCGGGTCTGCCGCCAACTCCGCTGTCTGCTACTGCCTGCATGTTACGGAAGTAGATCCCGCACGCATGCACCTGTTGTTCGAACGTTTCGTTTCCAAAGAGCGCAACGAACCCCCGGACATCGATGTGGACTTCGAGCATGAGCGGCGCGAAGAAGTCATCCAGTACATCTACAAGCGATACGGGCGAGACCGTGCAGCGCTTGCAGCAACGCTGATCACCTATCGCCCCCGGAGCGCTATACGCGATGTCGGCAAAGCCCTGGGGCTCAACCTCGATGTGATTGACCTCCTTGCGAAGTCCATGGCCTGGTGGGACAAAAAAGACGAGATACCGGCACGTCTGCGCGCAGCCGGCCTGGATCCGCAGAGCAATGTAGCCGAGCAGCTCCTTTACTTCGTCAACGAAATTCTCGGATTCCCCAGGCACCTCTCCCAACATGTGGGTGGGTTCGTGATCTCCCGGGGCACACTGGCTCAGCTGGTTCCGGTCGAAAACGCAGCCATGGAAGACCGCACAGTCATCCAGTGGGACAAAGACGACCTGGAAGCCCTGGGTCTGCTCAAAGTGGATGTTCTGGCTCTCGGGATGCTGACGGCCATCCGTAAAGCGCTCGACTGCGTTAATGACTACCGTGGCACCGATCTGACAGTACAGAAAATACCGGCAGAAGACCCTGAAACCTATCGAATGCTTCAACAGGGCGATAGCATCGGTGTGTTCCAGGTTGAGTCACGCGCCCAGATGACCATGCTGCCGCGCCTCAAACCCCAGCACTTCTACGATCTTGTCATTGAGGTTGCCATTGTGCGGCCGGGTCCGATACAGGGGGACATGGTGCACCCCTATCTGCGTCGCCGTCAGGGCATTGAACCGGTCATTTACCCGAGCGACGCTGTACGCAAGGTGCTTGAGCGTACCCTGGGTGTCCCGATTTTCCAGGAGCAGGTCATCGAGCTTGCCATGGTGGCTGCGGGTTTCAGCGCGGGGGAAGCGGACCAGTTGCGGCGCGCCATGGCCGCCTGGAAGAAACGCGGGGGCCTTGAAATCTTCGAGCAGAAGCTCATTGACGGCATGCAGGCGCGCGGTCATGACAAGGCGTTTGCCGAAAGAGTGTTCAAACAGATTAAGGGGTTTGGTGAATACGGTTTCCCCGAGTCTCATGCAGCCAGCTTTGCATTGCTGGTCTACATCTCCGCGTGGCTGAAACGACACGAACCTGCGGCGTTCTACTGTGGGCTCCTCAACAGTCTGCCGATGGGTTTCTATTCCCCTTCACAACTCATACAGGATGCTGAGCGTCATGGCATCGAGGTGAGAGACATCGATGTCTGTGTCAGCAACTGGGAGCACACTCTCGAGATTTCAGAACCCGGGAAGCAGCCCGCTTTGAGACTGGGCATGCGCATGGTCAAAGGCCTCAACGAAGAAAGCGGTGACTCCATCGTTGCCGCACGGCACACCCGAATGTTCACAAGTGCGGAAGACCTCGCCCACCGGGCCTGTATCAACGATCAGCATATGCGTTTCCTTGCCCGGGCAGGCGCATTGGAGCACCTCAGCGGCCATCGTCATCAGGCACACTGGCAGGTTGCTGGCATTGATCGTCCTGCCCCCATCTTTGCTCAACCCGGATGTAGCCCCGGCTCAACCGGGAAAAGAGCTGAAGAAGAAACCAACGCTCAGACGGTTAATCTGCCTGTGCCCAGCGTGACCGAAGATCTCCTGGACGACTATCGATATACAGGCCTGACACTCGGTCCTCACCCGATGGCTGTGCTTCGCAATGCAGAAGAACTACACAACTATCGAACCGCACACGACCTCGAGGGTTTTCGCCAGGGTCAGCTTATTCGCGTTGCCGGGCTCGTGACAGGGCGGCAGAGACCCGGAACTGCAACTGGTGTGGTTTTTGTCACTCTGGAAGACGAAACCGGCAATATCAATGTTGTTGTCTGGTCATCGGTTCTGGAGAAATATCGAGCCGCCTTGCTGCAGGGGCAATTGCTCAAAATCAAGGGTGTGGTCGAGCGTGAGGGTACGGTCATCCATGTTGTTGCCGGTCACATCGAGGACGCTACCGGGTTACTTCGCCAGATGGCCGGACAGACCCTGCCATTCAGCTCGAGAGATTTCCGTTAGGCTTTGAGCCGCTTTTTCTTGCCTGAAGAACGCGACAGTTCCCTCACCTCATGGAGAAGGTCATCGAGCATCAGTCTCACGAAGCTGAGCTCCTCGCGTATCTCGACAATCTCCGGTTTGATTGAGCTTCCCAGTCCGTCGACTGCACGCTCAAGCGCTCCAAGCCGGTTGTTGACATCCGCCTTGTCG
>JANQFF010000328.1 GCA_028277965.1 Pseudomonadales bacterium | reverse complement strand
GATTTCGCGTCCGTTCTGTATGGCGGCTACCCGACGGGTGGTGAAGCTGCGCCCGTCTCTGACCCGGTCCACTTTATAGAGGATCGGGATGCGGGTATCGCCGCCACGCAGAAAGTAACCGTGCAGGCTGTGGGCGTGACGGTCAGGATCCACGGTTCGAGACGCTGCAACCAGCGCCTGACCGATGACCTGACCACCGTAAACCCGCTGCCAGCCTTCGCTGGGGCTGACAGCCCGGTAGTGGTTTTTTTCGATCTCCTCCAGGTCGAGGATTTCGATGATTTTCTGTAGAGATTCCATTGAGCGATCAGTACTTGTAGCTCTCCGGTTTGTACGGCCCTTCCTGTTTCACACCGATGTAGTCGGCCTGGGTGTTTGTGAGTTGTGTCACTGTGCCACCAAATCCTTCTACCATGAGCTGAGCCACCTCTTCGTCGAGTTTTTTGGGCAGCACTTCAACGGTGATGGGAGCCCGCTGGTTTTCCGGCTGGTCCGCCCATGCCTGTTCGTAAAGGTGCATCTGGGCGAGTACCTGGTTGGCGAACGACCCGTCCATGACGCGCGACGGGTGACCCATGGCGTTACCCAGATTTACCAGGCGGCCTTCCGACAGGAGAATCAGATAGTCGCTCGTGTCGTCCGAACGGAATATCTGGTGCACCTGGTCCTTTACGGTGTCCCAGCGCCAGTTGTCGCGCATGTAGGCAGTGTCGATCTCGTTGTCGAAGTGACCGATGTTGCAGATGACGGCGCCGCGTTTGATGGTTTGCAACATGGCTGAGTCACAGACATTGGTATTGCCGGTGCAGGTGACAATGAGATCCGTGTCCTGCAGCAGTGGAAGGTTGATGTCTTTGACCTCGCCCGTGTTGTTGCCATCCGCATAGGCTGAAACCACCTCGTAGCCGTCCATGCACGCCTGCATCGCACAGATGGGGTCCACCTCAACCACGCGCACGATCATGCCTTCCTGACGAAGACTCTGGGCGGAACCTTTGCCCACATCGCCGTAGCCGATCACTAGGGCGCGTTTACCCGCCATCAGCATGTCTGTACCGCGTTTGATAGCGTCGTTCAGGCTGTGACGACAGCCGTAACGGTTGTCGTTTTTCGACTTGGTGACGGAATCGTTGACGTTGATGGCAGGTACCTTGAGGCTGCCTTCGCCCAGCATTTCGTAGAGTCGGTGGACCCCCGTTGTGGTTTCCTCACTGATGCCGTGGATCGAATCCAGCATCCGCGGGTATTTTTCGTGGAGCAGTTCCGTGAGGTCGCCGCCATCGTCCAGGAGCAGGTTGGCATCCCATGGTTCGCCGTCTTTGAGAATTGTCTGCTCGATGCACCACCAGTATTCCTCTTCGGTTTCACCCTTCCAGGCAAAGACCGGAACACCGGCGGCAGCCATCGCCGCGGCGGCATGATCCTGTGTTGAGAAGATGTTGCACGACGACCATCGCACCTCAGCTCCGAGAGCGGTAAGGGTTTCTATCAGAACCGCCGTCTGGACCGTCATGTGAATACATCCGATGACTCTGGCACCCGCGAGGGGCTGAGTGTCTGCATATTTTTTTCGTAGCGCCATCAGGGCTGGCATTTCGGCTTCCGCCAGGTTGATTTCCTTGCGGCCGAATTCAGCGAGAGAAATATCGGCGACTTTGTAGTCGGTCATTGTTTGGATTCCTCGAGGAGTTGTTTTGGTTGAAAAGCATGCACGTGCACGGGAAACCCGTTGCGTTGTGCCAGAAACTGTTGGTGCACCAGGGTGAATTTTTGACGTTCGGCCCAGTTGATCATCCGATCCGGTGAAAACCCTAGCCACACGTCACCGCAGAGTTCTTTGACCCATTCCTGTGTGTGTGCATTGAGTTCGACCACAATCAGGAGTCCGTCTTTGTGAAGATGTCGCCAGGCGTGCGCAAAAAACCGGCCGGGAGATGCCATGTGGTGGACGACCATTGCAGCCACGATGAGGTTGTAGGGGCGGTCAGGTGCGATGGACAAAAAGTCGCCTTCGAGCAGATGGCAGTTCTCGAGGTCGACCAGATTCATCCGGGTTGTATCGACCATTTCACTCGCGACGTCGATGCCTGTCGCTTCTTTGTAAAGGTCGGCCAGAGACCGCAGAAGCGTTCCGTCCCCGGTACCGACCTCGAGTACCCTGCGACGAGCAAGCGGCGGCTGTTGGGCGGCAATGTCCGTTACCGTGTCCAGGTAAACCGATGGTGCGCAGATGAGCGCTCGCTGCTGCGCGAGGGCTTCGGCGTGAGTGGCAAAAAACTCCCTGGAGCGCACCAGTCTCGCCTGATGTGCGTGATCGATGCGTCGAGAAAGGCTGGTGGGTAGAGGCGACTCGTCGAGTTCTTCGAACAGGGCAGTCAGAAGAGGACGGCTGCCTGCTGCGGTGCGCTGGTAGAAAACGTGAGTCCCCTCCTTACGCCGCGTGACGAGCCCCGCGTTGTGAAGTGTTTTGAGGTGGTGGCTGATGGCGGGTTGTGCCATCTCGAAGATTTCACCGAGTTCGAGCACACCGTAAGAATCGTAAGCGAGAACCCTCAATATGTTGGCGCGCAGGGGATCACCCGCGGCGCGTG
>JANQFF010000251.1 GCA_028277965.1 Pseudomonadales bacterium | reverse complement strand
GTCGAAGATGAACTGATCATGCATCTGCCAACCCGCGTCTGCATGGACGACACCTGTGAGTCGCGTCCAGCGCTCGAGTTCGGTCCGGCGCAGGATGCTGAATCGTCAGGTGATCGGCAAACACACCGGCCTTTTGCCGGGTTGGACAAGCTCGTATCAAAGGGCTGATCCAGAAGACTGATTATTTGAAGAAATCGAATAGAGAAACAAAATGGCTGTACAACAGAACAAAGTAACCCGTTCCAGAAGAGGTCAGCGCAGGTCTCACGACGGGTTGAAAAAACCGACACTGTCGGTTGATCCAACGACCGGGGAAACCCATCGACGGCATCACGTGACTGCTGACGGGTACTATCGCGGACGACAGGTTGTTCCCGAGCAGGAATGACGGCCACCACGAATGACGGCCAACACGATAGAAACGACTGAGCAACGCCAGCCCGTTCCTGAAGGGTCAACCACAGTCTGTGTGGCAACACGATGAGCATTGCAGCTGTCTTCCCGGGCCAGGGTGCGCAAAGTGTCGGCATGCTCGCGGAGGTTGCAGATACTTACCCGCACATCGGCACCCGTTTTCAGGAGGCATCCGACCTTCTGGGCTTTGATCTCTGGAAAATGGTCCAGGAAGGACCTGCGGAGGATCTCTCACAGACTGAAAACACCCAGCCGATTCTTCTGACGAGCAGTGTCGCGCTGTGGGATGTGTGGCGGGAACAGGCTCCTGAACCGGCGTATGTCGCAGGACACAGTCTAGGTGAGTACTCGGCACTGGTTGCGGCGGGCTCCATCGATTTCGCCGACGGCGTGCAACTTGTCAGACTAAGAGGTCAATTGATGGAAGCGGCTGTGCCAAGAGGGCAGGGCGCAATGGCGGCAATCATGGGCCTGGAAGACGATGTGATCGAAAACTGTTGCGCCGGAGTCGAAGGGGTTGTAGCCCCTGCCAACTTCAATGCTCCGGGTCAGATTGTGATCGCGGGAGCGGCGGAAGCCGTAAACCTCGCGGTGGACGCCTGTAAAGAAGCTGGAGCCCGCCGTGCAGTGTTACTCGATGTGAGCGGACCGTTTCATTCGCCTTTGATGGCCGCCGCCAAAGACGATTTCGCCAGAGCGCTCGAAAGCATCGAAGTACGTATGCCGTCCTGTTCGATCGTGCAGAATGTGAGCGCGGACGTGCCCGCCGACGTCGATGTCCTTCGGCAGAATCTGCTCGAACAGATCGCATCACCCGTTCTCTGGTCATCCTCGGTCGAGAAGATGGTCAGCCTGGGTGTCGATCAGTTTGTCGAATGTGGTCCGGGTAATGTCCTTGCAGGGCTCATCCGCCGTATCTCCAAAGCGACACCAACCGCGGGGACAGCGACACCTGATGCCCTGACAACGGCCTGGGCGGTCTGAATTGAGTGACGAACAGAAAATTGCGCTGGTGACCGGCGCGTCCCGAGGCATCGGTAAAGCCATCGCATCACACCTCGCTGCTACAGGCACTTACGTAGCGGGTACAGCAACTTCTCAGGCAGGCGCTGATGCAATCAAAGAACAGCTCGGCGATGGCGGGACCGGTCTGGTGATGCAACTGCGTGACGACGATGCCATAGCCTCAGCGCTCGAGGTCCTGGAGGCACAAGCCGGAGTGCCGACAATCCTGGTCAACAACGCTGGCGTTACCCGCGATAACCTGTTGATGCGAATGTCACCGGAAGAGTGGGAGGAGGTCATCGACACTAATCTCACAGGTGCATACCGTGTAACCAGGGCGTGCCTGAGAGGTATGCTCAAAGCCCGATGGGGGCGAATAGTCAACATCGGCTCGGTTGTGGCGCGCATGGGTAACCCTGGCCAGGGCAACTACGTTGCCAGCAAGGCAGCGATTGAAGGCTTTTCACGTTCACTCGCGCTCGAAGTGGCGTCTCGTAACATAACAGTTAACACAATCGCTCCGGGATTCATCGACACGGATATGACCGACGAGCTAACAGAAGAACAAACACAAACCATGCTTGACCGGATACCTCTCCGGCGAGTGGGGCGGGTGAATGAAGTGGCAGCCGCAGTTGCCTTTTTCTGCAGTGATGAAGCGGCTTACATTACAGCACAAACACTAGAAGTTAACGGAGGGTTGTACGCAATCTGAGCGGCCTTGCTTTGCCGATATCGCCTCTATAGAATGCGCTCGCCCTGCATCCAGGAACCTGATTGGGAGATCTCTTTAGCATGAGTAGTGTTGAAGAACGCGTAAAAAAACTGATTTGTGAACAACTTGGCGTCAAGGAAGACGAGGTGAAAGATGATGCGTCTTTCGTCGAGGATCTCGGAGCAGATTCACTGGATACGGTGGAGCTGGTCATGGCTCTCGAAGAGGAATTCGAAACCGAAATTCCCGACGAAGAGGCTGAGAAGATCACCACAGTCAAAGAAGCGATCGACTACGTCCAGGCTCACCAGTAGCCCGGCATATTTCCACCCCTCGGGGTGAATTCCATTTGATGACACTTACCGGCACTGACAGAGCAGTGCCGGTCAATGGCCTATCTCAACGGTTCATAGTATCTTGGCGACGGCGTTGCCAATGGGACTGAGACACCAAGAGGGATTATGAGCAGACGAAGAGCAGTTGTGACCGGTATGGGCATGGTTTCACCCATTGGCAACACGGTTCAGGACTCCTGGACAGCCGCGCTGGCCGGCCGCAGCGGCGCCGGGTACAACGAGTACTTTGACACTTCCGATTATGGTGTAAAGATCTGCGCCACGGTCAAAGACTTTGACGTCACCCAGTACATGGACGCCAAAGAGGCTCGACGCATTGACCCCTTCATTCAGCTTGGCATGGCAGCCGGGATCCAGGCGATTGAGGACGCCGGTCTTTCAGACCACCCTGAGGACGCTGATCGCCACGGGATTGCCATCGGCTCAGGCATTGGTGGCATCAACACGATCGAAGACACTCACAGCACACTGGTCAACAAAGGTCCTCGCAGAGTTTCGCCGTTTTTTGTCCCCGGATCGGTCATCAACATGATATCCGGCAATCTGTCTATCCGTTACGGATATACGGGGCCGAACATCGCTGTCGTTACAGCATGCACCACGGGTACACACAACATCGGATTTGGTGCACGGATGATTCAGTACGGTGAAGCTGACGTCATGATTGTCGGAGGTTCGGAATACGCCACATCACCCATTACTGTTGCCGCTTTCCACTCCATGAAAGCGCTGTCAACACGCAACGATGAACCGGAACTTGCAAGTCGACCATGGGATGAGGAGCGTGACGGCTTTCTGCTTGGAGACGGCGCCGGGGTTCTCGTTCTGGAAGAGTACGAGCGGGCCAAGGCTCGCGGAGCAAAAATATACGCAGAGGTTGCTGGCTTTGGCATGAGCGCAGATGCGTTCCACATCACCGGCCCGGCCGAAAACGGCGAAGGTGGCGCTGCTGCCATGCGCCAGGCACTCAACGATGCCAACATGAACCCCGAAGATCTGGGCTACCTGAACGCCCACGGAACATCCACACCGCTTGGAGACGTCGCAGAGACCCTCGGGGTGAAATCTATATTCGGAGCCGATACACGCCTGCCGGTCAGCTCCACCAAATCTATGATCGGACACCTGCTTGGAGCAGCGGGATCAGTAGAAGCCATCTTCACTATCAAGGCTCTTGAAGAGCAGGTGTTACCCCCCACCATCAATCTCAACAATCCAAGTCCCGATTGTGACCTGGACTATGTGCCAAACGAGGCGAGGGACGCTGAGCTGCGCGCCGCGGCGAGTAACTCTTTCGGTTTTGGCGGAACCAACGGAACACTGATCTTCTCAGCCGTCTGACCCCGGATGATGGGGAGCCGGTTTCTATGGCTTGCAGCAGCGACCGGTGCGCTGCTCCTGAGCGCGGTCATTTTTTTCATCGATGCCAATTCGTGGTTGCACGAACCCATGCCGATCAGGGAAAGCCAGGTTTTTGACGTACCACCAGGAGCAAGCCTCCAGTCGATATCGAATGAACTCGATACGAGGGGGCTTGTCGACAGACCCCGCTATCTTGTGGGTTGGGGACGATGGCTGGGCTTTGCCGATCGCATCCAGGTTGGCGAGTACGAGTTGTCGCCTGGAATGACACCTGAAACCCTGCTCGATCATCTCGTGAGCGGCCATGTCATCCAGTACACGTTTCGCATCCGGGAGGGGGATACCGTTGCTCAGCTTCTGGCTGAACTCAGAACCGATTCACGCATTACACATGAGTTGAGTGCAGAAACACCCGGGGACGTTGTCGCTGAGCTGAATCTCGAAGTACCGTTTTCTGAAGGGGTCTTCTTCCCTGACACCTATCGGTTTCAGAAAGGAGAAACGGACCGTCGTTTGCTGCTGCGGGCACACGCCGGTCTGGAGGCAATCCTGGAAGATGTGTGGGTTGAACGAAGCCCCGGCCCTATAAACGACCCCTGGGAACTCCTGATACTGGCATCGATCATCGAAAAAGAAACCGGCGATGCAGGTGATCGGGCAGTGATCAGCCAGGTGTTCCACAATCGGTTGCACCGCGGGATGCGTCTTCAGTCAGACCCAACTGTTATCTATGGCATCGGCCCCGATTTCGACGGCAACATTACCCGCGCTCACCTGAAAACGGATACTGACTTCAATACGTACACACGCCATGGGTTGCCACCGACACCTATTGCCCTGGTATCGGAAGCGTCACTCAGAGCAGCCGCAGAACCTGAGCCCGGACCCTATCTCTATTTCGTATCGAGAGGGGACGGCACATCTCAATTCTCGACAACACTTGCGGAGCACAACGCCGCTGTGCGCAAATACCAACTCAAGTGACCCGGAGAGAATCGAGCTTGTCCCAAGGCCATTTCATCACCCTCGAAGGATCTGAAGGCGCCGGAAAGTCGACAAACGTGGACACGGTCTGTGAGATGCTCGACGAAGCAGGGATAACCTTTTACCGGACCCGTGAACCAGGCGGGACAGATCTCGCCGAGGCCCTGCGCAAGCTCATGCTTGCTGAGTGGGAGGAAACGATAGACGGGATGACCGAAGCCCTCATCGTTTTCGCTGCGCGCAATCAGCACCTGAAAACCGAAATTGTGCCGCGGCTCGAACGCGGTGACTGGGTGGTCTGCGACCGGTTCACCGATGCCACATTCGCATACCAGGGTGCCGGTCGCGGGGTCGACACGCGGTTCCTCGAAGCACTCGAACAGACAATTCAGGGCACACTTCAACCGGATCTCACGCTGTTCCTGGATGTCCCCCCGGCACTGGCTGAAAAGCGCATTGCTGGCAGGTCCAAAGACCGCATGGAAAAAGAGGAACAGGAGTTCTTCGACCGGGTGAGACAGGGGTATCTCACGCGGGCAAACAAACACCCCCGCATGAAGATAGTCGATGCAACACAGGCGCTCGATCATGTGCGGGCGCAGGTACGGGAGATTCTGGGGAATTACCTGGGATCTGTGAACGTATGACCTACCCATGGCACCACAATACCCACCAACGTATCGGTCATCTTCTTGAAACTCAGCAGTTGCCCCATGCAATTGCGCTCACAAGCGCGCCAGGCTGGGGGGCTGACGATCTGCTGAGGGAGCTGAGTCTCATATTGCTTGGTGCAGAGACGACCGCTGAACTCTCTGAGTATGCTCATCCTGATTTCCGCCTCGTGCAGCCCGACGGTGCAGAGATCAAAGTGGACGCTATCCGCGCGATCGCCGAATTTGCTGTCCAGAAACCACAAATGTCCTCTGTTAAGGTGATTGCCATCAACGCAGCCCACCTGCTCAACACGGCAGCCAGCAACGCGCTCCTGAAATCACTTGAGGAACCCGTTGCAGATACCTACATACTGCTCGCAACAGAACACTGGAGTCGTCTCCTGCCCACTGTACGCAGCCGCTGCCAGCGCTTCGCAGCGCTCGAAAGCGCTGGTCTGGCAGCCCTGTGGTTAGAAGAGCAGGGTGTGCAGGTCAGTGCTGATGACCTGGCTGTGATGGGGTATGCCCCCTTGAGCCTGAAAGTGAGCGAGATCAGGCAAAAGCAATTTGATGACTGGCTCCGATCGATCCCCGACATCACCCTCGGTGATGCCATGGCTTATGTACAGTCTCACGATGTCATCGTGGTTCTAGAATGCTGGTACCGGCGTTTGATTGGTCTGCAGGCGGCTCAACGGTTGTCACCGGGTGCTCACCAACAGGTACACAGGTTTGTTGACGATCTCGTGTCGGTGAGACGTCAGTTAACAACTACAAACTCGGCTAACGTCAATTTACTGGCCGAAAGTGTACTGGATGGCTGGTGCCGTCTCATTCGCAAACACAACCAGGAATTAACCCGGGCACTCGCGGGCTGAACACTGTCTCAAATTGCGCAGTACGTCATACATTGCGGATTGACAGTCCCAGGGCAAGACCACATCATCCTTTCTACATTCTGCTGCCGTACAAACGTTCATGTCAGCGACAAAAAGAGGGGTGCGGAATGGCATTCTGTCCCTCTCGATAAAAGACAAAGCAGTGCTCTACGCGGCCTATATGCCGTTCATCCGTAATGGCGGGCTGTTTATACCCACAAAAAAAGACTATGAGCTGGGTGATGAGGTCTTCATGCTGCTGAACCTCATGGACGAAGCCGAGAAGATCCCCGTCGCGGGCAAAGTCGTGTGGATCACGCCCAAGGGAGCACAGGGAAACCGTGCAGCCGGTATCGGTGTCCAATTCAACGATCAGGACGATATCGCGCGCAGCAAGATCGAAACATACCTCGCAGGAGCCCTGCAGTCGGATCGTCACACACACACGATGTAACTTGATCGTCGACTCCCACTGTCACCTGAACTACCTCGAAGACCCTGAAGGCGCCATAGACAGAGCGAGGCGGGCAGGGGTTACCCATATACTTACCATTGGTGTCGACCCGGGTAGCACAGAAGCTGCCGTCGGGTATGCCGCCCGGCACAAAAACGTCTTTGCCAGTGCCGGCGCACATCCTTCAGGCGTGTCCGGCGACATAACGTGGATAAAAGCCTACCTCGAGGAAACCGGTGTGGTTGCAGTTGGAGAAACAGGTCTGGATTTCCACTACGAATCAACGCCAGCAGGTCGAGCGCACCAACTGCGGGCATTCGAGGCACAACTGGCACTGGCAGTGGAATATGACCTGCCCGTCATCGTCCATACGCGCAACGCTGAGCGTGAAACGCTCGAGCTGATCGCCGCGTTTCCGGGTTTGAAGGGTGTTCTACACTGTTTCACGGAGAGCCTTTCCATGGCGGAAGAAGCACTCGCTCACGGCTTTTACATTTCCATTTCGGGTATAGCAACGTTCAGAAATGGCGCAAACGTGAGAGAGATAGCCGGTGCCGTCCCCACCGACAGGCTGCTGATCGAAACGGATGCACCCTGGCTTGCTCCCGTCCCACATCGCGGCGGCCAGAATGAACCGGATTACGTGGTTCATACGGCTGAGACTGTTGCGGAGATCCGGGAGATCAGTGTCGAAGAACTAGCGCAGCAAACTTCCGATAACTTCTTCCGGCTTTTCGACCGGGCACAACGGAATCGCGGCTAAAGCCGCTCCTACAGAGATTGCCGAGGCCCTACCGAATCGCGGCTGAAGCCGCTCCTACAGAGTTTCGCCGGGCTAGCTAAAGCCGCTTCTACAAAGTTTGCCTGGG
Organism: Pseudomonadales bacterium; assembly: GCA_028277965.1. Classification (GTDB taxonomy): domain Bacteria; phylum Pseudomonadota; class Gammaproteobacteria; order Pseudomonadales; family Azotimanducaceae; genus UBA4421. The sequence goes on along the minus strand of JANQFF010000251.1, from coordinate 8,686 downwards.
CCCTACCGAATCGCCGCAGAGCTGGAAAGATCTCCCTATCTCTGTAGGAGCGGCTTCAGCCGCGATTTCCAGCGTCACAAAGTACGATTAAAGAAGTCGAGGATCGCGTTGAACCGGTGTGTCGCGACGTGACGTTCCTGCATGGCATGTTTGGCACCTGGATAGGTCATCAGTTCAAACGGAATGCCGAGTGCCTGCAAACGAGACATGATCATCGTCGAGTGTGTAAACAGGACGTTGTCGTCCGCCATGCCATGCATGAGTAGCAGCGGTTTATCCAGGTTTTCCAGGTGCGACAGCACATTGGCTCCTGCATACCCACCGGGGTTGCTTTCGGGGAGATCGAGGTAGCGCTCCGTGTAGTGGGTGTCATAAAGGTGCCAGTCACAGACCGGGGCAACAGCAACGCCACTTCTGAAGAGATCTCCGCGCTGGCACAGGCACATGAGGGTCATATAGCCCCCATAACTGTGACCAAAGATACCGAGGCGGCTCGTGTCGACCCAGGTGAACTCGTCCAGCACGCGCAGGCCTTTTACCTGATCGGCCACTTCAATCGATCCCAGCTGACGATAGATTGGAGCTTCGAATGTACGACCTCGATTGGTTGACCCTCTGTTGTCCAGTTCCAGGACTCCAAAACCCGCATCCGCGAACATCTGTAACAGCAGGGGACTCCATTCCCGTCGAACCTTCTGTGCACCCGGTCCGCCGTATACGTAAACGATCACCGCGTGCTGACCGTCTATGTCACGAGGCGGGGTGAGCCGGTAGTACAGCTTCTGCCCATCATCGGCTTGCGTTTCCCCGTAAACGGGTTTTGATTGGTTCTCAAGGTATGCAGCGTAGGGATGACCGTTTTCAATGACTTCCCGAAACAGCGGCCGGGAAGGTTGGCTGTCTTCGAGGACGTCAACGCGTACTGGCGTGGTATCACTCGAAAACCTGTCGATAAAACACCAGCGTTCCTGATCCAGGGCAATCTCATGCCATCCCGGTGTCGTTGTCAGGCGATCCCAGGACTTTGTTTCGACATCGTAGGTGAACAGGTGGTTTTCGATGGGTGTCGTGTCCCAGCCCGTAACGGCAATGCGCGTCCCGTTGACCCCCAGGACCGAGTTGATATGTGTCGGTCCACCGGTAATCGAAATGGCGCCTGACTGATCAGAGACCACCAGCTGTCTCGTGCCCGTTCGTTCGGACGTAAAGACGTACCGGTCGTCACCGAATTCGTACAGGTCGTCGGTCAGGTTGATCCAGGTCTCAGACAGTTCGGTTTGACACAAAACCCACCGCATCTCGTCCAGCTTCAATCTCAGGAGGTCGAGCCGCTGCTGGCGCCGATCCTGCGTCTGAACATACAGGCCACCGCTACAGGGCGTTACGCGCGCGAGATACTCGGCATCACGAGGACCATCGTCCCAGCCAGTGAATATTGATGCGTCGCGTCCATTGGCTGCGCGCCAGACGCAAACGCTCTCGCCACGTTCAATATCGTAGACATGCAGGCTGACAGCGGCATTTTGCGCACCTGTATACGGATAACGCTGTTCGACCGTGCGTGCGCGATCCGCATCCATTTCCAGTCTGCGGCTGATTTCCACAGTTGCCTCGTCTGTGCGTGTATAGACGAGATACCGTTCGTCGGTACTCCACCAATGGCCCTGGAACCGGTGCATTTCTTCCGCGGCAATGAAATCCGGGAGACCGCTGATAATCGTTGGGCGTTCGGCATGCGTGACGCGCACTTCGGCAACCGATACTTCCCCTCTTTCCCCGGCCCTTTCTTCCCCAACAGGTCTGAAATAGAGGTCGCCATTACGCACATAGCTGAGATATTGACCCTCGGGAGAAAACTGAAACCCACTCTGGCGGGTCCCTTCCTCACACAACGCTTCGAATTGGGGTTCGTCTGCGTCCGGGTCACCACACAGATACGGCATGCCATCGACCGGCACGAACAGGCGATTAAAGCGTGGCTGCCAGCTGTACTGGGTGATGCCGAAGGTAAACCTTCGCTGTCTCTCACGTTCGGCTTTTTCGGCTTCTGTCAGACGTCCGGCATCAAATTCACCCGCCGCTATGCGACGTGCGTCAATCCAGACGGACGGTTCACTATCAGGCTCCACACGCCACAGGTCCATCCTCTCGCGATCGTCAGCACCGGGGGCGAGATAAGCGATATACGCTCCCGTGGGTGAGAGCTTCACCATCTGGGGAATCTGCCCACTCAGTGGCTCGGCGCCGAAGACAACTTCAGGTGTCAGTCGTTTCTGAGTCACCCGTCTTGCTCTGCCGCACCAAACGCATCCCGCGTGAGGTTTTCAACCCCGTCTGCGAGCACCCGCACATTATCTTCTATGCGGATCCCTCCGCAGCGGGCAAGCGTATCAAAAAGATCCCAGTCGACCGGCGCACCAGCCTGTTTCAGAGCATCGCGAAATACAGGCATAAAATAGATACCCGGTTCGATCGTGAATACCTGGTCAGCTTCGATCTCCCTGGTGAGGCGCAGGCTGGGATAGTTTTCCGGTGGAGGCCGTGCCGTTCCGTCGTCGCTGGTGAGGTAACCGCCAACATCGTGCGTCTGCAGCCCAATCAGGTGCCCAAGCCCATGCGGACAGAACATCTCGGACCACCCGGCGTCATTTGTTTCATCCGTAGAGGCCTTGATGAGGCCTACATGAACCAACAGCCTGCTGAGGCTTTCGTGCATTGTACGATGAAGATCGACATAGGAGATTCCCGGCCGGATGCCGCGGAGAAGCTGTTGCTGATGCTCCTCCATCAGGGAGAGGAGACCGGCGAACGCGGGGTCGACCCGCTCATCCCGCACCCACGTGCGCGTGATATCTGCCGCGTACCCCTGAGACGTTCCCCCTGCGTCTATCAGCAGGCTGTGTACGATCTCGGGCAGGTAGCGCGCCTGATGCTGGTAGTGCAGGATGCTCGCGTTTTCATTAGTCGCCACGATGTTGCCATACGGCAGATCCGGCTCGGTCTGTTGGCTTGCTTCCAGGTAACGCATGTGGATTTCAAACTCTGAACCGTCTGCAAAGAAACAATCGCGAGCCGCGATGTGTCCTCGGACGGCAGAGCGAGAGGCTTCACGCATGCAGCTGAGTTCAAATTCCGTTTTTCTGGAGCGGTAATAGTTCATGTAATTCAGCACAGGCACGGGGTTCTCGTCGATATGTTCGTTGCGCCCTTCACGAGCGATGCTCGACTCCGGCGGGCCAACAAAGAGAATGCTCTGATTTGCCGTGAGCTCTTCGAGTTTTCCGTGCAACGCATCGATGGTCGCAAATCCAGTCACCTCGAGCGTCTCAGATCCTTCCGGCAGCTCCGGGACGCTGTGCCAGTAGTCGCTGGGCTGGTACGCAAAGTACTGGGGCTTATTACCCGGCTGCAGAAGCAGGCCGGAACCAGGGGTTATGTGCGCCGGATCAACCCATTGAGTCAGCCAGGGACTGGGTTTGAACGGCGGACCCTGGTCATCGGCAAAGTAGAAGTGCGCATTACCGGCACTGAGCCAGAGAGCGTCGTACCCAAATCTCTCGCAGCAGGCCGACCATCGATCGTTGAGACTCCGCAAGTGGGTTTTCAGTTCCTGATCGTTATTCCTGTCGGCTGGCATGCTGTCTCCTTAAGGGAAATCCATGGTAGCAGCCCACGCGCCCGCCTTTGAACACAAACCGTCCTCCCGCTTTGCGCTCCACCATCGACGTGGTAGATTGCGCGACTTCAACGCGTTAATAACCCGATTCTGGGAGGATACATGGGGGCATATGCCTATGTGGCGCCGCAATCCGTGGAGGAAGTGGTTGCCATTCTGGAAGAACATGCAAGCTCAGGCGATCGCGCTCAATTGCTCGCCGGCGGAACTGATCTCCTCGTGCAGATGCGCACGGTCGATAGAGAACCGCGAACGATCGTCGACGTTAAAAAACTCGCTGAGACCAACCGGCTGGAGCTGGGTGGCGATGAGATTTACATCGGTGCAGCCATTCCGAGCGCGGTTCTGTTCGAAAACGAGGAACTGAAGGCACTGCTGCCTGGTTTGCTCGAAGCATCGGATCTCATTGGCTCAACACAGATCCAGGGCCGGGCAACCATGGGTGGCAATCTCTGTAACTCTTCGCCCGCCGGGGACAGCATTCCCGCGATGATTGCAGTGGGTGCGATTTGTGATATCGGTAACGGGTCGGGCGGTCGACAGATTCCCGTCGAAGACTTTGTTACCGGCGTCGGCACAAACGTGCTTGAAAGCGGAGAGCTTCTGTTAGGTCTCAAAATCCCGAGACCCGCTGACAATTCCAGAGACGCCTACCTCCGTTTCATCCCACGCACGGAAATGGACATAGCAGTCGCCGGGGCTGGTGTGAGCGTCACGATCGAAGCTGATGGCACATGCAGTACAGCCCGGGTCGGTATCGGAGCAGTGGCGCCAACCGCTCTGCTCGTCCCCGCAGCAGCAGATGCGCTCATCGGTACACAACTGGACGATGATGCCCTGAATGCAGCAGGTGAAGCATGTACAGCTGCATCGTCTCCCATAACTGACAAGCGGGGCACCGCAGAGTACCGGCGCAAAGTCGTCGCGGTCCTGTGCAGGCGCGCCGCCAACATCGCCAAACAACGAGCTGCTGGAGCGTAATCATGGCCAGAGTACATGTCGAAGCGACCGTTAACGGGGTAGAGCAGGAGTTTCTGTGTGACCCGAATCAATCCCTCCTCGATGTCCTGCGCGACGAGCTGGGCCTGACCGGCACGAAAGAAGGCTGCGCAACAGGGGACTGTGGTGCATGTTCGGTCATGCTGGATGGGCGCCTGGTCTGTTCATGCCTGACCCTGGGAGCAGAAATCCAGGGACAGTCGGTGGAAACCATCGAAGGCATCGCCGGAGAAGAGTTGCACCCGCTGCAGCAGAAGTTTCTGGAACACGCCGCTCTTCAATGCGGTATATGCACTCCGGGATTCATTGTCGCCGCCAAAGCGCTCCTGGAGAAGAATCCGAATCCGGACGAAACCGAAATCCGCTACTGGCTGGCAGGAAATCTCTGCCGCTGTACGGGTTACGACAAGATCATCCGGGCAGTCCAGGATGCTGCCGGGGAACTCGCCCACCCGGCCTGATTCCAAAGGCGGAAATTGCCCAGGATTATCAATCTCGGCTCCCTGTGTACGGACTACGTATACGGGGTGCCGAACATCACCTCCGCAGGTGTCACGATCGCAAGCCTCGACCGTCAGGTGTTTCCTGGTGGCAAAGGTCTGAACCAGTCCATCGCGATCGCGAGAGCCGGTGGTGAGGTCCACCATTTTGGCGCGGTCGGTCCCGATGGCTCTGCACTCATCGAAACCCTCACGAGAGAAGAGGTTGATGCCAGTGGCGTTCTCGAACTCGACGGTGCGTCCGGGCACGCTTTCATCCAGGTCGATAGCGAGGGGCGCAATGCGATTGTCATTTTCGGAGGGACAAATCGTACGATCCCGGGGGAGTTGTTCCACAGGGCACTGGATCGGGCAGATCCGGGTGACTGGCTCCTGCTCCAGAATGAAACCAACGATGTGGACGAAGCAATCAGGATGGCGCACGAACGCAATGTGGCAGTGGCGCTCAACCTTGCTCCCGCCGACGCACGCATTCATACCTATCCGATCGATCTGGTCGATCTGCTGATCGTGAACGAGGATGAGGGCGAGGCTCTGACCGGGACGAAAGACCCTGAGGCAGCGTTGGAAAAAATGTCAAATACATACCCGAATACATCGGTGGTTCTGACCATGGGTGTCGGGGGATTGATCTGCCGCGCGGATGGCGCGGAAACCAGGCTCGGAACTTTCACCGTCGAAGCGGTCGACGAGACAGCCGCAGGTGATGCGTTTGTCGGCTACCTGATTGAAAGTATCGTAGGGGGCGTTCCCCTTCACGACGCGCTGGTTCGTGCAAGTGCTGCCGGTGCACTCGCAGTCACTCAACCCGGGGCAGCTCCGTCAATACCGACGAACACCCAGGTAGCGCAGTTCCTCGACACCAATCAGATCGGGTGACTCAGGCGAACGTCAACCCCGTGACAGCACCAAGATCTTCAATCGCCTGACTCTCCTCGACGACTTTGATCGTGTGCATCCCCAGTTCGCGGGCGGGCTTGAGGTTGATACCAAGGTCGTCCAGGAATACAGAGCGGTCCGGGGACACACCGAGCCGCTGACATGTGAGCGAGTAAATTGCGGGGTCAGGTTTACGGATACCTTCTATGCTGGATTCAACCACTTCGTCGAACAATTCCATCACCTGGGCTACCGCTGCAGCCTTGACCGGATCGCGAGTCATGTTCGGTCCACCCCCGGATTTCACGTTGTTGGTGATGCAGGCGACCTTGTACCGCTCTTTGCAGGTGACCAGCACGTCGACCATGCGAGGGCGGAGTTCTCCGCTCAGGAGCGCAATGACGTCTTTTCCCGCAATACGGTATCCACGCGCCCCGGATTCTTCTGCAAATAACGAGTCAAACTCATCGAGGCTGACCTGGTTGGATTCGAACTGCGCCCACGCGTTGCTGTGAGGATTGGTCGCATTGATCTGCCTGATAAAATCTTTTGGCGCACCAATTTCTTGTTCGAGGCGGTTGAACGCTTCGAACGGACTTGTGGTGAATACCCCGCCGAAATCCCACAGGATTGCCTCAATGGCCTCGTCTGGACGCATAAATTGAATACTCCGGTGTCAGTTCGCTGCAAAACGTTGCACTATATGTGTTGTGGTAGATGCCGCGCAAAGATCTTTTGAGTTGGGAAATCTAAGTTGGGGAATCGATGAAGCAGTCCGGCAGATTGGTATGGGTGATCTGGGGTGCTGTTCTTCTGATTGCGTTGTCAGCGCCCTGGCCTTATGTCCTGTCTGCGGCGCTGTTCGCCACCTTCATGACATTTGCGGTCCTCGATGAGGAGCGTGACGATGAGTCGGTCGCTAGAGGCGCCCGTCGCGGAGTGGACCGCAGCTGACTGACCTGTCTAACTGATCTGGCTAACGGACCCGTTTAACTGACCTGTCTAACTGACCGGAGAAAACCGGTAGCCGACACCCCGCACCGTCTGTATGACCCGGTCCAGCCCGTACGGTTGCAACACCTTGCGCAACCTCAATACATGGACATCAACCGTACGTTCCTCGACATAGACACTGCGACCCCATACGCGGTCCAGCAACTGACCCCGATCAAATGCCCTGTTGGGGTGGCGCATGAGAAGCTCCAGAAGGCGGTATTCCGTCGGCCCCACATGGACCTCGTTGCCGCCCACTGTTGCGACATGACTGCTGAGGTTCAGACAGATACCTCCTACCTCGAGGAGGTCATCCTCGGGAGATCCGGACCGGCGGAGCAGCGCCTTGATGCGCGCGACCAGTTCACGTGGAGAGAAGGGCTTGGTGACGTAATCGTCCACACCCGAATCGAAGCTCTTGAGCTTGTCCGCCTCTTCACCACGGGCTGTCAGCATGATGATCGGAAGCTGTTCGGTGAGTTCGTCCTTGCGCAGGCGGCGGGACAGATCGACACCGCTCATGCCAGGCAACATCCAGTCGATAATTGCGAGCTCCGGCACACTACGATCGAGGATCTGCAATGCGTGTTCCGCGGTTTCCGCCTCCAGTACGTCGTAACCAGCCCTGGAGATGGTGAAATTGAGCAGGTCGCGGATTTCGGGTTCGTCTTCGACGACCAGTATCGATTGGGCCATATCAGCTCACTGTTGAACCTGTCGCTATTCAACACCGTCATTGTTACATATTCATGACCTCCCTATTCCGCACAGCTGCGGTTGATGGCACTGCCATGCGCCTTTAAAGTGCCAAAGTGCCTGCGAACGATATAAAGCAAAGTGCCTGCGAACGATATAAAGGAGGAAGGAGATGGGAGAAAACACGACAATTCAGTCAGGCGACGGGTTCGATCTGGGTGTATATATAGCTGAACCCGAAGGAGCACCCCGCGGTTCGGTTGTGGTCATTCAGGAAATCTTCGGCGTCAATCAGCACATCCGCGAAGTCACTGACGGATACGCAAGCGACGGCTACTACGCTATCGCACCAAAAATATTCGACCGTATCGAGCGGGATATCGAGCTCGGCTACGAAGAAGCCGACATGGGGCAGGGTATTGAGCTTGCATTCCAGAAGCTGGACCACGCCGCAGCGCTCGGGGACATTCAGGCCACAATCAGCCATGCAGCCAACCAGGGCAAGGTTGGCGTTGTCGGTTATTGTTTCGGCGGCCTTCTGACGTGGCTGAGCGCCTGTCAGCTCGACGGTGTTTCCGCCGCAAGCTCATACTATGGCGGGGGTGTCGCGGGTCAGAAGGACCTGGCACCGAATTGCCCTGTCATCATGCACTTCGGTGAACTGGACGCGCACATACCCATGAGCGATGTGGATGCGGTAAAAGCCGCTCAGCCAGACGTGCCCGTCTATGTATATGCAGCAGATCACGGGTTCAACTGCGATCACCGCGCGAGTTTCGATGCGGATGCGGCGGTGCTCGCGCGATCGCGCACACTGGAACACTTCGCAGAGCACGTCGGCTGATTCTCTTCGTCTCGTGAGGCGTAAATGAACGACGGAACGGGCGCGGGTCAATGCTTGACTTCTTAGAGGGCATTGTTGATCCTTCGCCCACGGAATGGG
>JANQFF010000210.1 GCA_028277965.1 Pseudomonadales bacterium | reverse complement strand
AGTCCCTTTACCGGTTTCTTCCGCCTTTAGCCCTTCGGCGAGGAAAACCCGCGACACCGTTGGATCTCCAGCAAGTAGGTCCGGCACCATCTGCTCTAGATGGTCCGGCATCGTCAGCGTTGCCGTCTCGGCAACGGAGAGATCGACGAGGTTGGGAGCGAGATACATAGTTCTAGACGTCTCGCTGACACCCGCATGCCGGTCGAGCACAGTCTGGGCTGCGCCTTGAGACCGTGTCATGAAGGGACCCGCTGCCTCACCCAGGTCTATTGCGATGCCCGCAGTTTCCTGGTTTATGCGGTCTACAATGAAGCCGACGGTTGCTCGATTGCCTCCGTGAGCATTGAGAAGCAGGAAGCGTTTGAAACCGTGCTTAATCAGACTCTCCACCGCCTCGAAATATACGGCTTGGATTGTCTCACTACGCAGAGTGATCGACCCAGCGAACCCCATGTGGTAGGGTGACTGACCGAGAGTTAGGACTGGCACAACCAGCACATCAGTCTCTTGGGCAATCAGCTTCGCCCGCTCGACGCCACTTATGAAATCCGTACCCATCGGCAGGTGCCGGGCATGTTGTTCCAACGCACCCACTGGCAAAATCACCATGTCGGTCCGTGTCAGGAGGTCTTCCACTTCGGGCCGTGTCATATGGGGCAGATAGTTCTTGACCTTTTGCTCGGACCAGAGTGGGTTGGTCTGCGCTTCAGTTGGGGTCGTACCGACGGCCAGGATGGTGGTTTGAAAGCAAAACAATGCGATCGCGGTCACTTTCATTCTCGAGCCTCTCTTGTTTGAAACCTCTGTAAGCCTCGAATTCGCATCAATAGCGGTCAGCACATCGGTCATCCGGCTTGTGCCGACGTCGAAATCAAGAATACGAATGGACCTGCCTTTTCACTAGATGAAGAAGATCGGTTGAACACCTCCGGTGGCACAGATCTGCCACTTCAGCGAATTAACCATCACTAAACGTATCGACAATGGGAACAATGCGAGTTAAGTGGTGTATGCGGCTGAAACTGGCGTTTCCGTACCATGGTCTCACGATTGTCGCAGCATCAGAAGACACTCAGGTATTTAGAACCATGTCCCGGTCAAAGAATCATTCACTGGGGAACCAACCCGGTGTCGATATAGGATCAGCAGCAAAGGCTGAAGTCTCCGCCCGCGATCGCTACGGCGTGAGAGTTGTGATTCTGTGTGCTGTGTGGATTGGAACAATCGCCGGCGCTGCCGAACTACTCTTCTTGCAGATTCTCAAAACCACTTCCACTGCTGTTCCCGGGGCCGCCGGGCCCAGCCTCGGTTGGCAATCTGGGCACCTGTGGCTCAGCCGACACATCGTCTGGATGACACCAACCCTCGAAGTGGTTCAGCTAGTCGCCGTCGGGCTCATACTGGTGCTGATCGCTCGCATTAAACGCACGGGCCTCACGCTAAGCCAGATCGTCACCCCTATGACCTTTGTTGCGGCGATGAGCCTGTTGCTGGTATACCAGCGGCTACTCGAAATCGCAGTTTTCGTACTGGCTGCGGGGATCGCGTTTCAGGCGGGGCGGGTGGCAAAGTCGAGGGCGACTGCGCTTTTGGTAATTGTAAGAAGATCGGCGCCCATGATGGCTATCGCATTGCTCATGTTAACGGTAGGTACGGGCGCGACATTCTTCGTGAAGGAACGTATAAGTATTGCGCGGCTCCCCACGTTGTCTGAGCAGAATCCGAATATCCTGCTACTGATACTCGACACCGTTCGGGCCAGCAATACCAGCCT
>JANQFF010000178.1 GCA_028277965.1 Pseudomonadales bacterium | reverse complement strand
TGCTCGCAATTGGTTCGGGTGGTGCTTATGCCCGTGCAGCCGCCGTCGCGTTGATCGACAACACCGATCTGCCCGCAGCCGATATCGTCAGCAAAGCCCTCACGATTGCCGGTGACATCTGCATATACACCAATTCCACCCACACGATAGAAACACTGACCCTCCAATGAGCATCATGACCCCGCGTGAGATCGTCCACGAACTCGACAAACACATCATCGGACAGGATGACGCCAAACGTGCGGTTGCAATCGCACTCAGAAACCGCTGGCGGCGCATGCAGATCGAGCCTTCCCTGCGAGAGGAGGTCAGTCCCAAGAACATTCTGATGATCGGGCCAACCGGCGTGGGCAAAACTGAAATTGCACGCCGTCTCGCTCGCCTTGCGAATGCACCGTTCATCAAGATCGAGGCAACCAAGTTCACTGAAGTGGGTTATGTGGGCCGGGATGTTGAGTCAATCGTCCGCGATCTCGCTGACGTTGCTGTCAATCTTCTCCGCGAAGAAGAGATGGCCGCGGTTTCCGCCCAGGCCCAGGATCGGGCGGAGGAGAGAATACTCGACGCCCTGCTACCCGAACCCCGCTCCGTTGGATTCAGCGATGACGGAGGAGGCGATTCTTCGACGCGGCAGGTATTCCGCAAGCGGCTGCGGGAAGGGGACCTCGATGACAAGGAAATTGATATCGAGCTGGAACAGATCTCGATGGGTGTTGAGATCATGGCACCTCCCGGCATGGAGGAAATGACCAACCAGCTGCAAAGCATGTTCAGTAATCTCGGGCAGGGCAGAAAGCGTACCCAGCGCCTGAAGATCCAGGACGCCATGCGTAAAGTGTCCGAAGAAGAAGCCCTGGCACTCATCAATGAGGATGAAATCAAGGCTCGAGCAGTTGATCTCGTCGAGCAGACTGGAATTGTGTTTCTCGACGAACTCGACAAGGTGGCGAAGCGTGCCGAACACACCTCCGCTGACGTCTCAAGAGAAGGTGTGCAGCGTGACCTGCTCCCTCTGATCGAGGGGTGTACCGTATCGACCAAGTACGGCATGGTCCGCACGGATCACATTCTCTTCATTGCCTCGGGGGCTTTTCACCTGGCCAAACCAAGCGATCTCATCCCGGAACTCCAGGGCCGTCTGCCTATCCGGGTGGAGCTCAAGGCGCTGAGCCCCGGCGACTTTCGCCGCATCCTGGTTGAACCAGACGCTAGCCTGACCGAGCAATACCAGGCGCTGATGGCAACCGAAAACGTCGATCTGGAGTTTGCGGAAGACGGCATCAACCGTATCGCCGAACTCGCCTGGCAGGTAAACGAGGGCACGGAGAACATCGGGGCCAGACGTTTACACACCGTCATGGAGCGTCTGCTCGAAACTCTTTCTTACGAAGCCGGTGATGCAGCCGACGCGCATGTGCTCGTTGATGCTGCGTACGTGGACAGCCACCTGGCAGACCTGGTGAGTGATACGGATCTGTCGAGGTTTATCTTATGATCAATCGCGGCTAAAGCCGCTCCTACAGAGTTAGTTGGATCACGATACAAACACGCAAAATGAACGCGCCCCGCGACATCACCTATCACAAAATAGCGCACACGCTGGAAATCGCCTGGCCCGACGCCACGTACACGCTCCCCGCTGAACTTCTGAGAGTCTACTCACCGTCAGCAGAAGTCCGCGGGCATTCGGCCGAGGAGCGCAAACTCCAGACCGGCAAGAAAAACGTCGGGATCCGGCAGATTGAACCTGTTGGAAACTACGCGATCCGTATCGTTTTCGACGACGGTCATGACAGCGGTTTGTTCAGCTGGGAGTTTTTGAGCGACCTCGGCAAAAACCAGGACGCTTACTGGCAGGAGTACTTATCCGAGCTCAAAGCAGCTAACGCCTCACGGCTTCCCCAGATTCCAGTCGGTCAGTGGCGTCCCGAATGAGCGAGCAGGAAAAGGTCAACTTCGGACTCGAGCGGGTCGCGCCAGAGGAGAAGACCCAACGGGTCGGTGAGGTATTCAGCCGCGTTGCCCGTCGATACGACGTCATGAACGACCTGATGTCGATCGGCACTCACCGACTTTTCAAACGCATGGCCATTCAGATGATGCGGCTGCGCACCGGTCACAAGGTTCTGGACCTCGCCGGTGGAACAGGCGACATGTCCCGCCTCCTCGCCCCGGCCGTTGGCCATGAAGGGCTTGTGGTTCTCGCTGACCCAAACGAACCCATGATGAGCGTTGGCCGGGACCGGCTTCTGGACGCGGGGCTGGAACAGGTACAGTTTGTGCAATCTCCCGGGGAAGATCTGCCATTTGCAGATGCAAGTTTCGACAGCGCATGCATCAGCTTTGGAATACGGAACTTCACTGACAAAGACCGAGCGCTCAGGGAAATACTGCGTGTCCTCAAGCCCGGCGGGCCGTTGCTTGTCCTGGAATTCTCCAAACCGGAGCTGTCATTCGTCGAAAACGCATACGCCGGTTTTCAGGCACTCTGGCCAGCAGCGGGGCAGATGATTGTTGGTGACAGCCAGCCATACCAGTACCTCATCGACTCCATACGCACACATCCCGATCAGAAAGCCCTCAAGCAGATGTTCGAAGACGCGGGGTTCAAGGATGTGCGCTACCATAACCTCATGACAGGTATCGCCGCGATTCACCGGGGGGTCAAACCGTCAGGCGATTCCAGGTAATCAACCCGGAACGGAGGTTGGCATGAACGATCTTATTTCCGCATTTGGCGATCTGCTCGCCGACATCGCCACTCACACCTCAAACCGCGCGCTGGAGACAGATCCAAAGTTACGTGAACGGCTGGAAGAGCTCGAAGGCAACACCGTGGAAATCAACTGTCAGCTGCCACCGGTGACATGGCATTTTCTGGTGACCAACGGCGCTTTGACACTCAGATACGGCGCAGCCGAAGCTCCCCAGGTCATCGTTTCAGGAAACGCAGCCGATCTCGGCACCTGGGTTATCACCGGTGAAGCACCTGGAGGTGTCGATATCGAAGGCGACGAAACGCTGTTGGAGGAGTTGCAGCGTATCTTCAGAGAATTCGAACCGGACATTGAAGACCCATTGAGTCAGTTTGTTGGGCCACAGGTGGCATCTACGCTGCTTGGCACAGCCGAAATTGGGCTCAAAGGGCTGAAATCCCTGGTGGAAGGCATCGGCAGTGCGACCCGGGGCCCGGACAAGAGCGAGTTTGTCAGCAAAGATCAGCTCGAGACTGTACTTTCAGGGATCGACGACCTGCGCCTGCGGGTCGACCGCCTGGCGGCGAAGGTCAATGAGGTGGCTGAAAAAGAAGGGGCCAAGAAAGAACCGGCTGATACCAGCGAACAGCCGGCTGCCGGGGACAGGGATTGAAATCCACCTTCCGACAGGTTGCCCGCATTTTAGGCAAGGTACACAGCCACAGGCTGTATCACCTGGTCGATCCCGCTGCTGGAATCCATTGGTCAACCCGGTTCCTTCTGACCCTCCTCCAGGCGATTTTCCGCGAACCCGACCAGGCGCGCGGAGAACGTTTGCGAGATGCCCTACTCGAACTCGGGCCGGTTTACATCAAGTTGGGCCAGCTGTTATCGACACGCCCTGATCTGATCCCGGAGGACATTAGTCGTCCTTTGAGGACACTGCAGGACAACGTTCCGCCGATCGACAACTTTGATGTGCGAGCTTTCCTCGAAGAGGAGCTTGGCACTGCTCACGAGGGATTGTTTGCCAGGGTCGATGCATCACCCCTGGCTTCCGCCTCGATCGCCCAGGTGCACACTGCCGAACTCCTCACCGGGGAAGAAGTTGTCCTCAAGATCGTGCGGCCGGGCATCCGCCAGCAGATAGAAGCGGACATGTCGCTCCTTGAAACCCTCGCCGAACGCCTGTCGCGGACCTTTGCAGACGCGAGCCGTATGCACCTGCCCCGGGTCATGGCGGATCACCGCAGGGTTCTGCTCTCAGAGCTCGACATGCGCGCTGAGGGTAGCAATCAACTGAAACTGCGACGCAATTTCGCGGAATCGAATCTGCTTTACGTGCCGCAGGTGTATTCTGAATTCACCACACAACGTCTGCTTGTCATGGAGCGGGTGTACGGTATCCCGATCAACCAGGTCGACCGGTTGCGCGAACTCGGCGTCGATCTGAGAGTGCTGGCACATAAAGGGGTCGAGACGTTTTTTACCCAGGTTTTCGAGCACAACTTTTTTCATGCGGACATGCACCCGGGCAACATATTGATCGACGTGCGCGACCCTGCCGATCCAAAGTACATCGCCCTCGACTGTGCAATCATCGGCTCTCTCGGCGAAGACGATCAGAACTACCTGGCTTTGAACCTGGCGGCGTTTTTCGACCGCAACTTCGAAGAAGTCGCGCGCCTGCACCTGCAGTCGGGATGGGTCCCGGCACACACAGACGTCAATGAGTTCGCCACGGTCATCCGTACGGTCTGTGAGCCGATCTTCGCCAAACCATTGAGCGAGATTTCGTTTGGGGAGTTTGTCGTGACGCTGTTTCGAACTGCAGGTCAGTTCGAAATGGAGATTCAACCCCAACTGGTGTTACTACAGAAAACCCTGCTTTACATTGAAGGCCTCGGCCGCCAGCTCTATCCGGACCTCGATCTCTGGGAGACTGCACATCCATTCATCCGGGCCTGGGTGACCCGGCGTTCCAACCCGGTTGTCCTGCTGGCTGACTGGATCGAAGGCGGGCCCACATTGTGGAACCGCCTCCTCACTCTGCCCAGAACCCTCGAGCAGAACCAGACGGATCTGCAACTGATGAAATCTGAAATGCGGGCAACCACCGACTCGCTCACCAGGATAGAGTCGGAACTCTCACGTGGACGGCGACGCCGTCAGTACAAACAGGTCGCCGGTATCGCGCTCGTTGTCTTCAGCGTCTCGATGCTGTGGCAGCCCATTGCTCAGGGGCTGGGAGAAGGGAACGTTTCGATGCTCGTTGGACTCGTGAGCGCGTTCCTCGGCTCTGCTCTCCTCGTGCGTACCTGATTGGGCCTTGTGGTTGTGGCTTCTTTTCAGACAGAATCGCGGCTGAAGCCGCTTCGAC
>JANQFF010000141.1 GCA_028277965.1 Pseudomonadales bacterium | reverse complement strand
CTTTCCGTGTGCCGAAACAGCAGGCCATGATGGAAATGAACATGAGCCCGGCAAAAAACTCCGCAAACGGCAGATAGCGATCCGGGTCGAGCGTGCCAGGATTGAAAGCTTCCGTAGTAGGAAAGAAAAAACGGTAGCCGATGACCGAAACAGCCACCATGCCGGTAATGGAAAACACTGAGCTCAACGCGAACACTGTCGATCGCTGGTTGTAGTCCTGGGCGATTTCCGCTCCCAGGGCGAGGTGAGGCACGTAGTAGAAGGTGAGTGACCCCCTGACCAGGATTGCAAACAACGTCAACCATAGAAAGCTGCCCAATTCACCCAGGCCATCAGGCGGCGAGAAGAGCGCTATGAAGGCAACGACCAGCGGGAAAGCGGAAACGAACATGAACGGGTGGCGGCGACCCCAGCGTGTGCGTAACCGGTCGCTGATCACACCGGCGACGGGATCGGTGACCGCATCGAATACCATTGCGATACCTAGAGCGAGCCCCGCCAGGGAGCCGGAAATGCCGATGACCTGCTGGTAGTAAAAAAGCAGGAATACATTGAATGCCTGGTTCTTGATTCCCTCGGCGACCTGGCCGACACCAAACGCGAACATCGTCGGCACGGACAGTTTGCGTACTTTTGTCATGTGGGTTGGGTAACGCTTTGTTGTTGTCTGATTTGTTCGCGCACACGCTGTTGTCGCTCGCGTGTTATCGGATAACGCCACACAACGATGACTGCGAGCACAAACAGGCTCGCTGGGAGAATACCTATGGTCAGACGCAGGCCCATCAAGGCTTCAGGTGTGTTCTGAGCGCCGTTAGCGGCGTCGAATCCGAACCAGGCGAGCGATTGCAAGGCCAGCCAGCCCCCCACACTGGATGCCATTTTCATGACGAGGGACCAGGCAGAGAAGAAGAGGGCCGCTCTGTTCTCGCCGGTCACTGAGGTATCGAGGTCAATGACGTCGGCTTTCATGGAGTTGGGCAGGGCCTGGAATGCACCTGTCGCAAATCCCATCAGGAAGATGAAAGGCATCATGGTCCAGAAGTCGCCGGGGCCGAGGAACAGATACACAAGGCTGAAGAGAGCCAGGGTGAGCATGCCCGCCATCCAGGCTCTGTGTTTGTCGATATGCCCCGACAACCAGACCCAGAATGGAATGCCGAGAAATCCTGCAACGGAGCTGATGATGACGAGATACGGCACCTTGGCAGGGGACTCTTCAACGATAAATTCAACGTAGAAGATGTACAGGGGCATCACGACCGCCATGGCCACAGAAGACAGAATGAATCCGACCACGAGCAGGCGAAATGGCTGGTTACCCCACATGACCCGTAACCCTTCAAATACGGGTACCGATGTTGGCTGTACATCGGGTGTTTCGCGGACTTTCCAGACGGTGATGCCGATACACAGCGGGATCAGGATCATCACCGAGATACCTAGAAGGTTCATGACGTTTGCGGTCCCGCCAAAACTGAATACGACCAGCGCTACAAATGGAATGACCTGTGCTGCGATACCGCCGAGACTGCCCATCACCGCTCGCCAGCCGGTGATGCGCGTTCGTTCGTCGTAATCTTCAGAGAGCTCGGCTGCCCAGGCGTAGTAGGGGATCAGCAACATGGTCCAGCCGATCCAGAGGACCATCAGCCACCAGAAGAGATACCAGACCCCGGCTCCCTCGGGTGGCAGGAAGACGTGGTAAATCCCCAGCATCATGAAGGGCACGGCGATGACCATCCAGGGCTTGCGCCGCCCCCAGCGCGTTCTTGTGTGGTCGCTCACGTAACCCATGATTGGGTCTGTAACGACGTCAAACAGACGCGCGAACAGCAGGATGTTTGCGACGGCTGCCAGGCTCAGCCCCATGTCACCCGTATAGAATCGCGACAGCCATATAGCCATAGGGATGATGGTGAGCATCACAGGCAGGTCCGACAGGCCGTAGTAAAACAATGTCGATTTGGTCAGTGAGCCACTGGGTTCCGCGGTCTTCATTGCCTTATCCTAGCCTTAAATTTCAGCGGAGTATCCCCATTGGCTGTATATGACGTAGCGGTAGCAGAAAACTTTGAGGCGCTTGTCAGGGGTCGGCATTCCCTGCGTGGCTTCAAATCCGAGCCGGTAGAGGTGGCGAAAATCCGGCGTGTGTTCGAGATTGCGCGCTGGGCTCCATCCGGAACGAATGTGCAACCGTGGCATGTCTGTGTTGCTTCAGGTGCGGTCTGTGATTCCCTGAGGGAGGCGTTTCTGACGCGGTTCGATGCGGGTGTAAAAGCGCAAACGGATCATGCGCCTGATGGCCGAACACCGGGAGTCTGGCAGGAACGTAAACGCGGGTGTGCACGGGCTTTGTATGGTGCGATGGGTGTCGAGTGGGAAGACCGGCCGGGGCGGGCTCGCGTTGCGCGCAGAAACTACGAGTTTTTCGGAGCCCCTCACGTTGCTTTTTTTGGTATGCATGAGGTATTTGGCACCCAGAGTGCGTCAGATGTGGGGATGTTTGCCCAGACGCTGATGCTTGCGATGCATGCACATGGCATCGCAAGTTGTCCGCAAGGCACGCTGCGGGACTATCCGGATCTCGTGCGGGAAACGTTCTCGCTCGAACCTGAGATCAAGATTCTCTTCGGCATGAGTTTCGGATATGCAGATGAGGACATGGCGGTGAATGCGGCGCGGACTGAACGCGCACCGCTGTCGGAAACTGTTGTTTTTCGTGGTTAAGGAGTCTACCTACCTCTGTAGGAGCGGCTTTAGCCGCGATTGGCTATGATGGATGTGAAATCTGACTTGAGAGAAGTAATGGACTGGCAGCAATACGAACTGGAACGTGAGCAGCGGCTAGAGGTTGCTCGCGACCGTGTCGCGACGATGACGCTCGATGAACTCGATGTTGCGCACTGGGATCTCATGCGCTTCGACACAGTCTGGCCCTATTTTGAGCGACTGCGTCGGGAGGCACCTGTTTTCTATCATGAAAACAGTATTGTAGGGCCGTTCTGGTCCGTCACGAGCTACGATCACGTCAAAGCTGTCGATACAGATCCGAAACGTTTTTCGTCTGAACCAACGATTGGTCTCACTGACGTCCAGGGCGAGAGCGATGGTGGGAGTTTCATCGCCATGGATGATCCGAACCATGCTAAACAACGTAAAGCGGTAGCGCCGGTAGCGGCTGCACGAAATCTGGCGGCGTTGGCACCCACGATCCGCGAGCGCGTCAACAACATTCTCGACAGCCTTCCGGTGGGCGAGCCGTTCAACTGGGTAGAACGTGTATCCATTGAACTCACAACCCAGATGCTCGCGACGTTGTTCGATTTTCCCTTCGAAGACCGCTACAAGCTGACGCGCTGGTCGGACATCGCAACAACCCCGCGAAAGGCAGGCTTGTGGAATACGCTCGAAGAACGACAGGCGGAACTCGATGAGTGCCTGGCTTACATGACCCGATTGCGGGACGAACGTATAGACAAACCTGGCGGTTTTGATCTGCTGAGCATGCTGGCTCACAACGAGGATACGCGGGACATGAGTCCACGGATGTTCCTCGGCAACCTGCTGTTGCTCATCATTGGCGGTAATGACACAACACGTAACTCCATATCGGGTGGTGTGCTGGCCATGAACCGGTTCCCGGAACAGTTCGAGGAGTTGAAGGCGAACCGGGAAAAGATTCCGAACGCCGTAGCCGAAATCATCCGTTGGCAGACGCCGCTGGCGTTCATGCGTCGCACGACAACCGAGTATGTCGAAATCGGCGGCGAAGTCATTCCCGAAGGCGAGCGCGTCCTGATGTGGTACGCCTCCGGCAACCGGGATGAAACGGTGTTCGAAAACGCGGACGTTCTGGACATCGACCGCGAAAATGCACGTCAGCATCTTTCTTTTGGCTACGGGGTGCACCGATGTATGGGTAACCGGGTGGCTGAACTGCAGCTTAATATCCTCTGGGAGGAGATGCTCGACAGGTACAGCCACATAGAAGTGGCGGGCGCACCGGTGCGGGCCATTTCCAACTTCGTTCGCGGCTATACCCACCTGCCGGTGAAACTGCACACCGTCAACTGAATACAAAACTGGAGCGAAGAATCGCGGCTAAAGCCGCTCCTACAGGGAGTGGTTACAGGAATGGGGACACCACATGGATGCAGAGATACAACGACTCCTGGATATCAAAGCCTGCGAAGACCTGGTGGTGCGCTACAGCCATACCCAGGACTGGCTGGATACACCCGGACAGTCCAGCTGTTTCTGGCCGGATGCGGATGTCGACTTTGGCTTCTTCAAAGGCAACGGTGCCGACTGGGTGGCTACAGTGATGCCCCACGAACAGGAAGCAGTGAGACGCTGGCACATGTGTACGAGTGTCATCGTCGACGTGGACGGCGATCGCGCGACAGGCGAGTGTTATGGCATCGCGGTTGGAACCCAGAAAACTGAATCAGGCGATCTCGTCGACAACATGTACGGTGGCAGATATCTCGATGAGTTCGAGAAGCGGGATGGCGAGTGGCGTATCAGCAAACGAACGTATGTGCTGGACTGGAGCACGCAGTTCCCGAACGCCATCGAAGCCATGACACCGGAAGAGTTTGCTCTCAACATCCTCCAGATACGCGAACCAGGTCACCCCGAATACCGCGAGATCTGAAGCTCCTACAACGTGGTTACCCCTGTAGGAGCGGCTTTAGCCGCGAAAAGGTTGTTCCTGCAATCTATTTTACTTACCATTCAGTAATCAATTTTCTTCAGAGAACTATATGTCCAAAGCGAGTAAAGACACTCCTTTGCAGGCAGAGTTTCGTGCTCACGCCCGCGAATGGCTTCAGAATAACCATCCCGGCCGTCCCCCGGTTCAACTGCCCCAGGGGGCGCTCGAGCTGAGTGATCCGGACGCCCTCGAGTGGCTTCAGGGCTGGCAGAAGTCAGCATATGACGCCGGTCTGATCGGCTGCGACTACTCCACGGATGTCGGAGGCGGCGGCCGTGAAGACTGTCAGCGGATTGCCAACGAGGAGATGCTTGCGGCCAAGACACCGTACCTGCCTAACATCATCGGGCTCGGTATGGGGGCGCCTACCGTTTACTTCCATGCACGCGACTCGGTGAAACAGGAGTTGCTGCCCAGACTTTTCAGTGGCGAAGACATCTGGTGCCAGGGGTTCAGTGAACCCGGCGCCGGATCGGATCTCGCCAATCAGCAGACGTTTGCCCGGCGTGACGGCGATAACTGGGTGATCAACGGCCACAAGGTGTGGACCACCCTTGCCCACTTTGCCAGCTGGATGATCCTTCTGTGCCGGACTGACAAAGAAGACAAGTACAACGGGCTTTCCTATTTTGTTGTACCCATCAAGTCAAAACTTGGGGACGGAGTCACTGTGCGTCCGCTCATCAAGATGACGGGTGAGACTGGGTTTAACGAGGTGTTGTTCGATGATCTCGTGATCCCCGATGAATACCGTCTGGATGAGGTGGGAGCCGGGTGGAAAGTGGCCATGACCACACTCAGCCACGAGCGTGGCGCAGGCCCGATGGTCACACCGAATGCCGGCGGCATGTCCATGCGGGAGGACTCATCGGTATCGACCTACAGCACCCAGTCGTTGATCTCGATGGCCAAAACCCAGATGCGCAACGGCAAACCCGCTTCGGACGATCCGCTCATAAGGGACGAGATTGTAAAACTCCATATCCGTCGCCAGGCGTTTCTGCAGAACATGCGTCGCAGCCGGGTGTCCGCTTTGACGGATCATCCCAACCGCATACCGCTGCAGAACAAGCTGGTGAGTTCTGAACTCAACCAGGATCTGCCGCAGCTTGCTTACCAGATACAGGGGCACGCGAGCACATTGTCTGTGGCAGACGACAAGGCCCCCGATGGTGGTGTGTGGCCTGTGGCTTACATGAACAGCTTCGGCGTCACCATTGCGGCTGGCACCAACGAAGTTCAGCGCAACATTCTCGGCGAGCGTGTGCTCGGCCTGCCCAAGACCAAGTAGGGGAATCCAGTGAAAACACAACCAGACAACTTTGGGTTTGGTGAAGACGAGGGCATGCTGCGCGACGCAGCGCGCAAGTTCTTCCAGGACAACGCGAGTGTCGACGAGCTGCATAAGCTTGTGGCAGGTGATTACGATCCTCACCGGGAAAGCGAATGTTTGTGGAACCAGGATCTGTGGCGGCAGGTAGTGGAACTCGGCTGGACGGCGGCCTGTGTACCGGAACGGGCTGGTGGGATTGGCATGCCGGTGGTTGCGGCAGTGGCGCTTGCGGAAGAGGCGGGGCGTTGTGCGTTTCCCTCACCTTTGTTGGCCACGTTTATGTCCACGTTCGTTCTGGATGCCTGTGGCACTTCAGGCGCGGACGGTGGCCTCGAGGCGATCGCAGGAGGGGCCGCGATCACGCTTGCGGTTACAAACAGAGCGGGGAGCCTGGAATCGTCAGACACTGACGTTAGCGTTGGCGACGACGGGACATTAACGGGTACAGCTTCATTCGCTCAGGATGCACGCAAGTGTGATTCGTTTGTCGTGAGCGCGAACGGCAACGGTGGTGTTGGTCTTTACCTGGTACAGGCGGATGCCGACGGTGTCCAGATCAGCCCTGATCACATCATCGACCTCACCCGGGATCAGGCGAGCGTGAGTTTCGACAACGTACAGGCAGTCGAGGTGGCTGCCCCCGGCAGTGGTGACGCGGCGCTCGATGCGGCTTTGCCAGCGATGTTGAGTGTTCTCTCGGCGGATATGGTCGGGGCTGGTGAATGGTTGTTGCAGACCACCACTGAATACGCACAGACCCGTGTGCAGTTCGACCGTGCCATTGGTTTTTTCCAGGCGGTGAAACATCCGCTGGTGAACCTCATGATCGAAATCGACGATGCCAAGTCTCTCGCTTACAACGCCGCCTGCGCGGTGGATGTTGGCGATGAAGAATCGATAGATCTGGCGCGAATGGCCAAATCCCGTGCCAGTGACATGGCGGTATTCTCAGGCAGCCGCGCAACCCAGTTTCATGGTGGTATCGGCTTCACCTGGGAAGCGTACGTACACATATTTTTCAAGCGGCAGATGCACAGCCAGACCCTTCTGGGTGATGCCCGGTATCACCGGATGAAGCTGGCTGATGTGCTCATCTCGCCTGCAGCCTGACCGAGGAGGAAGTCATGCCCGAGTTTGATTCATTGATTTACGAGAAGCCCGAGGAAGGCATTGCCCGCATCTGGCTCAACCGGCCCGATGCGCGTAACGCCCAGGACACCCACCTCCTGTACGAACTCAATGATGCGTTCGACGTGGCGGTGAACGACGATGAGGTGAAAGTCGTGATCCTGGCTGGGAAAGGGCCGCATTTCTCCGCGGGGCACGACCTCATGGAAAATCCCGCCAACGCGAAGTCGCATGACCGGGTTGGGAGCTGGAACGCCAGCGACCACACCGGAGCGGAAGGTCACTACTGCCGGGAGAAAGAAATCTACGAAGGGTTCTGTCGGCGCTGGCGCGATCTTGCCAAACCCACCATCGCTTCTGTGCATGGCAAGTCCATCGCAGGCGGCTTGATGCTGATCTGGCCATGTGACTTCGTCATAGCGAGCGACGATGCGACATTTCAGGACAATACCATGTACATGGGTATCCCGGGGGTCGAGTACTTCGCGCATGTCTGGGAGCTGGGCATCCGCAAAGCGAAAGAATTTCTGCTCACAGGGCAGCCCATCACAGCGGCCCAAGCGGAAGCGGCGGGCATGGTGAACCGGGTGGTGTCACGGGATAGCCTCGAGGAAGCCACTCTGGAATTTGCCCGCACCATTGCCGATAAACCAGCGTTTGCGCTCAAGCTCGGCAAAGATGCCATCAACGCGGCATTTCACGCCCAGGGGTTCGAAAACGTGCAGCGCGGTGCATTCAATGCCCATCATCTGGCTCACACGCATTACCGGGTCCAGCAGGATGGGTCATTTATCGATCGTGCATTTATGGAGCGGTTCAGATCAGGGCAGGGAAGAGGCAGCTGATCGGTTACATCCAACAGATTTACTAAGAGGTCAAATATGAAATCAACAATGTGCGATATGGTGGGGTGTGAGTTTCCGCTCTTCGCGTTTACACACTGCAGAGATGTAGTGGCAGAAGTCAGCAAGGCGGGCGGCTTTGGTGTCCTGGGCGCAGTCGGGCATTCGCCGGAGTCACTGGAGATTGAGCTTAACTGGATCGACGAACAGGTGGATGGCAAACCTTACGGGGTAGATCTGATAGTTCCCACGAGCATCGAAGACCGGGAGGGCCGCCTGACTCCGGAAGACCTGCTGGCGCGGGTCCCGGAGGCACACAAACGCCACGTGGAGAACATCCTGGCTGAGCACGGTATCGATACAGCTGACCTCTGGGATGAATCGCTGCCTGCGAATTTCGGTGACAACATGCGTGAGCGTGGGGCCAGTGCCCAACTCGAAGTTGCGCTGTCTCATCCCATCAAGGCAGTTGTGAACGCCCTTGGCGCGCCACCGCCGTTCATGGTGGAAGCCGCACGCGAGAAAGGCGTTGCTGTTGGTGCTCTGACGGGGTCGCGGGAACACGCGATGAAGAATGTTGAAGCCGGCGTCGACTTTCTTGTGGTGTCTGGTACGGAAGCGGGTGGCCACTGTGGGGAAATATCCACGCTGGTGGTTGTGCCGGAAGTGCTCGAAACACTACGGCAGCATGATCTTGAAGTCCCTGTGCTCGCGGCAGGAGGTATTGTCACCGGTCAGCAGATGGCGGCCTGTATGCTGATGGGCGCCGCGGGTGCCTGGTGTGGTTCGGTCTGGCTGACAACGTCGGAAGCGGAAACGTTGCCAAGTATCAAAGAAAAGATGCTCACGGCCAACTCGCGTCAAACGGTACGTTCGCGCAGCCGCACAGGTAAATATACCCGTCAGTTGCGTTCACCCTGGACAGATGCCTGGCAGACGGAGGAGGCGCCTGATCCTCTACCCATGCCTTTGCAGGGCCTGGTGAGTGGTCCTGCACTGCGGCGCGTGGACAAACTGGCAGAGAGCGGTCACAGCGGTGCCAGGCAGCTGGCCACGTACTGGGTTGGTCAGGGTGTAGGGCTGATGAACGATCAGCTGTCCGCTCGCACAGTCGTGCAAAACTTCATGGAAGAATTTGCGTCCGCGTATGAGCAGTTCCAGGAGGTGGTGGAAGGGTAAGGCTCGAGCGGAAGCGCAGTCATGGCAAAACGGCAGCTGGTGGGGCGACCCAAAAACAACGCTATATCGTTTGAAGACCGGAAGGCTGAAGTGCTGACGATGGCAGCCAGGCTATTCAACGAGGTCGGTTACCACAAAACGACCATGGGCAATATCGCTGACGCGATGGGCGTCTCCAAGCCAGCGCTGTATTACTACGCGAAAAGCAAAGATGAGTTTCTGTTTGAGATCGTCACCCGGGCGCTGGATGACCTGCAGGCAGCGCTCGCGGATGCCAAACAGGAAGGAGCCAATGGTGCAGAGATTCTGCAGCGTTTCTTCACATCCTGGGCTGAAATCAGTTGCAGTGACTTTGGCCGTTGTATGGTGATGACCCCGGTTTCGGATCTTGAACCCGGCACGGGTCAACGCTTCCGTACGGTGCGTCGCAAGATCCGACGGGATGTGATGGCAGTGATCGAATCGGGGGTTGAAGACGGTTCGGTCCGGGCGTGCGACACAGACCTGCTTGGCCGGGTATTGTTCGATCTCTTCAACGGCATATCCGCGTGGGTCACGCGTTCGAAAGGCAGAAAACCGCGGGAAGTTGCCGAGTTCTACTGGGATGTTCTCACCAGGGGCGTCTTCAGCTGAGGCCACGTCCTTGAAACGCCTTCTCAAAGCTCAAACCCTGGCGGCGGCTTTACAGAACACAAAGGCACTGAGGGCGTTACCCCCGGAACTTGACGACCTTGTTGACGTTTCGTGTGGCGGTAGGCTGCTGCGGGTTTCGCCCGAACCGGAGAAACCTCACAACTATGTGGAGTTTTTCAAGCTTGCTGAACGGCTGTATTGCTCAATAGTGAACTTCTCAGAAGACTGCGTGGTGGAAATCTCCCTCGACGGCAACGGTCTGATGGGATTCAACGTGGCCTTGCAAGGCAACGCAGACACCCCGGCAACCGGCAATCGCCATGTGGAAGCCGACCGCCCTGTGCAGTCCATGTTTTATGCACCGGTAGGTTCCGAGATCACCATCGGGTGTAGCCCGGGACAGGGTTACAAGGGGATCATCATCTATGCGCGGCGCTCGGAAGTATCCGAAGCGTTGGGTATTTCCCGCGATGAAATGGCGCCGGAACTTGCGAGCTTTCTGTTTGCTGCGGAAGACCTGTACCAGCTCAGTGAGTTCGATCTGCCGATGACCACTGTGGCCACGGCATCGGAGATGCTGAACCACCCCGGAAAAGGTGGGCTGCGGTTCCGCTCTCTCGTAGGGCTAGCCAACCAGGTGCTCAACCAGTTCCTGGAGGCATTGTCGTCAGCCGGTGAAGAGAGACCCCGTGACTATCTGCAGCTGTCACAGGCTCGCCAGCTCATTGAAGAAGATCCCGGTCATCCGCATTCTCTGGATTCCATCGCTTTCGAGGTGGGTCTCTCCCGAACCCGGCTGACGGCGGGATTCAAACGTCAATACGGGACCACCGTGATGGAGTGGTTACGTGAAGCAAGGATGCGTGAAGCTGATCGTTTACTGAGGTCGACAAACCTGCCGGTAGCTCAGATCGCGCTCGAAACCGGGTTTGGTACACCCAGCAATTTCACGTACGTATTCAGGAAACGTTTTGGTGAAACACCAAGAGAACACCGAAGAAATCGCGGCTGAAGCCGCTCCTACAGAGCAATTCAACTAACTCTGTAGGAGCGGCTTTAGCCGCGATTGTCTACTTGGATTGGATCCACGGCATCCCTGCCGAATTGTCTTCCGGCTGTTTAAACCCCGGACCTCGCATCCACCACAAGTCGCTACTACGCGACTTGTTGATCGGTCGTCCGGCGCATGCGCCGGAACCGCGATTCTGGCCGATTTCGATAGTTTTATGTTCGTGGAACAAAGATGAACGCTGGAGAGTTGGTTAGGCTGGAAAACAGGAGGATCTTTAGATGAACGAAGAACCGGCTCACAGCATGCCGCTGGACGAAATCGACGTCAGCAACCCCGAGCTCTACGAAAACGACACATGGCGTCCGTATTTTGAGCGGCTGCGGCGCGAAGACCCTGTGCACTACTGCGCGAACAGTGCCTTTGGTCCTTACTGGTCGGTGACCCGCTTCGATGATTGTGTGCGGGTCGATCGGGAGCATGACCTCTTCTCGACAGAGTCCGGGCACGTCATTGGCGCCAAGTCCGCCGCTGAATCAGGCATCGACATGTTCATTCAGATGGATCCACCCAAACACGGTCGCCAAGATGGAGACGCTGATACGTGACCGCGCGGCGCTCATTCTCGACGAACTGCCTGTTGGGGAAACGTTCGACTGGGTGCATGAAGTTGGTATCAACCTCACGAGCCGCATGCTCGCTACGCTGTTCGACTTCCCCCAGGAAGAGCGGGACAAGCTGATCTACTGGTCGGATACGTTTACGGATTCACCCATCATTGGTGGTGCTCAGTTCACACGGGATGAACGTGAGAAAGCGTCGGATGATTGTTACGACACATTTGCGAGAATGTTTACAGAGCGGGCGAAGTGCCCGGTTGGGAAAAACCCGGATCTCCTGACGATGCTGGCCCAGGGAGAGTCAACTCATGACATTCTCGACAGGCCGGCCGAGTTTTTCGGCACCCTGATGTTGCTCATTGTGGGTGGCAATGACACGACCCGAAACTCGATTTCAGGGGGTGTGCTTGGGCTAAACCAGTTCCCCGCTGAATCCGCCAAGCTGAAGGCGGATCACAGCCTCATACGTAATATGGTGCCGGAGATCATCCGCTGGCAGTCGCCGGTTATCCACATACGTCGCACGACGACCCAGGACGTCGAGCTTGGCGGTAAAACGATAAAGGCGGGTGAGAAGGTCGTCATGTGGTACATATCGGGTAACCGCGATGAAAGTGTGATTGATCGTCCAGACGATCTCATCATCGACCGCAAGAACCCCAGGCATCACGTCTCCTTTGGCTTCGGTGTGCACAGGTGTATGGGCAACCGTCTGGCCGAGATGCAGTTGCGGGTGTTGTGGGAAGAGATCATGAAGAGGTTCGAGCACGTCGAGGTGGTGGGGCCGGAAAAGCGCCTGCGTTCGAACCATATTCGCGGGATAACCGAACTCCCTGTGCGCGTGCATCCGAAGTAGAGGGTCCATATGACAGACCTCGAACTACACGACGACTTCCTGCCACTTGCGAGGGCCGCGGAGAAGCGGCCGCGTCCTGCAGACCCGGCGCAGTGGTCGATCGCTGAACTGCGCGGCGGCTATCAGATGATGCAGCCACCAGCGCCACAGGTGGAGGTGGGCAGGATTGAGGAGTTTTCGTTCCCCGGCCCTGACAGCATTCTGCGTATGCGGGTTTACTCGCCCGAAGGTGACGGGCCGTTTCCGGTGATCATGCACATGCACGGGGGCGGGTTTGTCATGGGCGGTCTTGATACCCATGACGGTACCTGCCGTCTAATGTGTCAGATGACAGACTGCGTTGTCGCCTCGGTCGACTATCGGCTGGCGCCGGAACATAAAATCCCCGCAGCGTTTGAAGACTGTTACGCCGCACTCGAGTGGATTGTGGATAACGCAGTCCGGTTTAAAGGTGACCCAACCCGTATCGCACTTGCAGGGGACAGTGCGGGCGGCAACCTGTCAGCGACGCTCCCTATCCTGGCGAGGGACAGGGGCGGGCCGAAAGTAGCCTTTCAGTTGCTCATGGTCCCAAGTGTCGGTACCGATATGACCACAGCTTCGTTTATGGAGCGGGAGAGCGTTCTGCTCACACGGGATACAGCCGTCTTTTTCATGAATCATATGCTCGACCCTTCTGAGGCAGTCGATATGGGAGAAAACAAACACGTCAACTGGATGCTCCGCCCGTCTGATGTCGAGGACCTGTCTGGATTGCCGTCTGCTTTCGTGCTTGTAGCTGAAGTTGATCTCCTGTTTGATTCCCAGGTGAATTATGTGGAACGATTGAAAACAGCAGGTGTTGATGTCGAACTGGTCATCGGGAAGGGGATGCCTCACATATTCACGTCGTTTGCCCATGTTTTTCCATCCGCTCGTGGCTATCTGCAGCAGGGCTGCGATGCAATGTGCAGAGTATTGAAAGGATAAGGAGTCCATATGGCAGAGGTCGAAAACGCTGAAGCGCTTGCCCCTTCGATAGCGTCACACATCAGCCGGGACGGGGACGGGAAGCCGTATCTCACCGGCACGAAATGTAGCTCGTGTGGACATGTATTTGTTGGTGGGCGTGAGGTGTGTGCCAAATGTTATGCACGCAGCGGGCTTGAACCCGTTCGGCTGGCGGAAACGGGCACAATCTACACCTGGTCCATCATCTACCGGAGCTTTCCGGGGATAGAGACACCTTTTATCGACGTTATCGTCGATCTGGAGGATGGTGCGCACATCAAAGGAATACTGAAGGGTGTGGAACCCGACCCGGAGGCACAATACTTCGATATGCCCGTGAGAGTTCAATACGAGGAAATGGTTCCTCCGGGCGCCGATGAAGAATATCTTGTGTACTACTTTTACCCAGCCGACCAGGAGGCGTGATGAGTGATGACGTTTATGTGATTGGTATCGACATGACCAAGTTTGGTCGCTACCCGGATCGCACCGTGCCGAACCTCGCGGCTGAAGCTGCGTTGATGGCCCTGGACGACTGTGGGCTCTCAATCGATCAGATGCAGGCACTCTACTGCGGCAACCTGGGTGAGTCTTCCGGGATGGTTGGTCAGCGAACGCTGGCTGAGATTGGCCAGACGGGAATACCTGTCATCAATGTGGCGAATGCCTGTGCAACAGGAGCAACGGCTTTCCGTGACGCCTGGATGTCAGTGAAAGCCGAGGTGTACGACCTCGTCCTCGCTGTGGGCGTGGAGCAGATGGGGAAAGGCCTGCTTGGTGGCGGCTCCCGTAAAGTATCGACGGAGGGCATTCTCGGATCAGGCACCATGCCAACGATGTTCTCTCAGATTGGGCTCGAACATACCCGCAAGTACGGCACAACGTTTGAGCAGTTTGCCAAGGTGTCGGTTAAGAACCATCACCACTCGACTATGAATGCGAAATCCATGTACCGCATCGAAACCCCGCTTGAAGAGGTAATGAATGCGGAGATGATCTCGTATCCCAACACGAAGCTCATGTGTTCGGTAAATGTCGATGGCTCAGCTGCAGCGGTTCTTGCCTCTGAGGCAAAAGTTCGTGAGCTGGGATTGATGGGGCGAGCGGTGAAAGTGAGAGCATCGGTCATGTCGAGCAACCCGTTCGAAGAGCGTCAGCTGGCCATGCCGGATTTCTCGGCAGCCACGCGCATTGCGGCGAAAAACGCATACGAAAGGGCGGGTCTCGGGCCCGAAGACGTTGACCTGGTGGAACTTCATGACTGTTTTGCCACCGCTGAGCTTGTGCACTACGAAAACCTCGGTCTTTGCGAGGATGGTCAGGCCGGACGCCTGATCGATGAAGGTGAGACCGCACTCGGTGGGCGGATACCGGTGAACGTGTCTGGTGGTTTGTTATCAAAGGGTCACCCGTTAGGCGCGACCGGTATTGCCAACATATACGAGATCTGTACTCATCTGCGTGGCGAGGCCGGTGAGCGGCAGGTTGAAGGTGCAAGGGTTGGTCTCACGCACGTGGTTGGCGGCGGGCCTGGAATGGGTACCGCTTGCGGGATTCATATTCTCGAAAAAGCCTGAGCGTTTCCTGCCATGAGTGAAGAGAGCCTGGACGATATTCTCCAACGTCTGGGCGAAGCGCCGTCCCCCGGGGCAATCCTCCATGTCACCTCACCCTCCAGAGGGATCGAATACCACCGGTCGACAGGGCTCTTTGAGCGGGAAGGAGACCGGGCGCTTGCCCCGGTTGATGGCTATCGCATTGCCAGTACCAGCAAGATGTTCACAGGTGTGATCATCATGCAGCTGGCGGAGGAAGGGGTATTGTCCACCGGTGATTCGGCGGGTGATTTCATCGAAGTCAGCTCGGTACCCGTTGCCAAAGGCCATAGTCCGGAGGAAATCTCGATCCAGCACCTGTTGACCCATACCTCAGGTCTGTGGGACTTCGCCATGAGCGATGACTGGGGCAGATATGTGGCGGCCAACCGGGACAATTTCTTCAATCCACGGGATACCCTTGCCTGGGCGTTTGAGCATGGCCATGCCGTTGGGGCGCCTGGAGAGAAGTACGAATACTCCGATACGGGTTACGTGATGCTGGGTCTGATCTCGGAAGCTGTGACTGGCCAGACCTGGGGGGACCTCTGTCGTGAGCGGATCCTGACACCCCTGGGTATGAATTCAACCTGGCTCGAGGGGTATGAATCGCCCGCCTCGACCCTCTCGCACACTTACATTGGGAAATATGACGGCATCCGCACCCATGGCAGCGTCGACTGGGCGGCGGGCGGACATGTTTCCACTACGGTGGATATGTGTACCTTCATTCAGGCGATGCACCGGGGGGAACTCTTTCAGCACAAATCAACGCAGGAGGCCTGGCTGGATGGAGTCCCCATGGACACAGGAGGCTCTTACGGTGCGGGCGTTATGATCCGTAAATTTGGGGGTTACGAAACGATTGGCCACGGGGGGTTCTGGGGATCTTTCCTGATCCATGCGCCCGACTTAGACACCTCAGTGGCCGGCACCGTGAATGTCGTGGGTGCCGACCGGGTGTCGATGCTCAATGACGTCATTACCGCAGTAAGCTAATCCTACCTCTGTAGGAGCGGCTTTAGCCGCGATTCTTCCTCAGACAGGCTGGATGGCTCCCGGAATCAACGCGTCGCCCGGCGGATTGTGACCCCAGATGCTCAGTTCGTGAAATTGTCCCACTGGCCAGTCTTCATCCATGGGTATTTCCAATCCGCCCGTGCCAAACTCGATTTCGAAACCTGACGGGGTTCGGACATAGAACGACGTCATCTTGTCGTTGGGATGTCTGCCAATTCCCATCGCGATAGGCACACCCGCTTCCACAGCCCTGTCATATGCAAGGCCAACATCGTCCATGTTTTCCACCTGGAGCATCATGTGGTGTACACCCCTGTGGCCGGGGATTTCGGAAATCGCAAGTGTATGGTGCCGGGGATTGCAGTGGAAAAAGCGGACCTTCATACCGGCGTCGATGTCGTCCGAATGCCTGAAACCCAGCAGACCCATGTAGAAGTCGGTCGCGTCCTGCAGATTCGGCACCATGAACACGAGATGCCCCAGGCCCTGCTCCCCGGTCACAAATCCCGAAATGCCGTGACCCGGTGTAAACGGCGTATCTCCGGACTTCTGTCCGTAAGACAGTTCGTGCCTGAATCCGGCGGGATCGTTGAACCAGGCCACACCGGCGACGTTGCGTGCGGTGGCTAGTTCTGCATCTCCAGCGTGTAC
>JANQFF010000134.1 GCA_028277965.1 Pseudomonadales bacterium | reverse complement strand
CGGAATCAAGGTGATCGAGCAATTCACCTCACCCTATTAACCAAACTGGATCGCGGCTGAAGCCGCTCCTACAAAGGTAGCAAGATCGATCTGTCTCTGTAGGAGCGCCGGCGTCCTTGCCGCAACAGATAGGCGGGCAGCGGGTCGGAAGATCGACCAGCCTCTGTAGGAGCGCGAGGGTCCCTGCCGCAACAGATAGGCGGGGCAGCGGGTCGGAAGATCTGCCTATCTCTGTAGGAGCGGCTTTAGCCGCGATTGTCCCGGTTCCAGGCGTCCTTGCCGCAACAGCTAGGCGGGGCAGCGGGTTGCGCTTATACGGAATCAAGGTGATCGAGCAATTCACCTCACCCTATTAACCAAACTGGATCGCGGCTGAAGCCGCTCCTACAGAGGTAGATAGATCACTCTGTACTTTCACTCCATACACAGCGACGCCAACACATCCGCCACCCTGTCTTCGTCGTAGCCGAGAATGTCCATGAGTATCTCAATGTTGTGTTCCCCGGTCGCCGGGGGACCGCGTTCAATGACCGCTGGTGTATCGCGTAGCTTGAATCGGCTGCCTTCCACAACCATCTTTCCGGCGATGGTCTGATCGACCTCGACGAAGTGGCCGCGATGGACGTATTGAGGGTCTGTTGTACAGGAGGTTGAGTCCTGCAGAACGTGTGCCGCGATACCGTTTTCAACCAGGAGGTTCTGCAACGTTGCCCCTTCCTGGCTTTGTGTCCACCTGGAAATTGAGTCGTCGAGCTCACTTTCGATGAGCTTGCGCTCTTCAGCGGTAGCCGAGTGCTCAGGCGCACTCTCATCCATGAGTTCCGCCAGCTTCTCCCAGTCAGCGTTGGTCTGACATGCGAGGGCAATCCACTGGTCGGTGCCTTTGGTTGGGTAAACGCCGTGTGGGCACATCGTGAGATCGCGGTTGTCCATGCGTCCCCAGATGTGACCGTTGACTTCATAGTCATGAATAGCGGGTGCCAGCATGTGTATGGCGGCCTCAGCCTGGGAGACGTCAATGTGCTGGCCTTTGCCGGTTTTTCGTTTGTGTTCCAGGGCGGCCAGCAGGGAAACAAGCATATATCGCGGCGATACACCGTCAGTGTATGCAAGGTAGGGTCCGGCGGGTGAACGGTCTGCCCATCCTGTGAGTTCGTAGAAACCGGTGACTGCAGCCGCCATGTTGCCGTAGCCGGGCACCATGGCCCGTGGACCTGTCTGGCCCATCAGGCAACTCGACAGCATGATGATGTCCGGATTCACCTCTCTGAGGCTGTCGTAGTCGAGACCCCAGGATTTCATTGCTTTGGGTGAAAACGACTCTGTCACCACGTCTGCCCAACGGACAAGATCCAACAACACCTCTTTGCCCATGGGGTTGTTGGGATTGATGGTGACCCCCAGTTTGCCGGTGTTGAAGTCGGCGAAGGGAATACCGTGTTCTGGGGTTTTCTCTCCGTCTTTGAACGGTGGAGAAGTGCGAGCAGGTTCGAAACGGGTTGTCGACTCGACCTTGATCACCGTCGCGCCGTAGTCTGCAAGAACGCGCGTACAGAACGGACCTGCAATCACCCACATGAAGTCGAGTACCTTCAGGCCCTCCAACGGTTTCGATATGTCGCTGCCAGCGTCAGACAGACCAGGTTTGCCGGAGAATCCGGAATGATCGCCGATACCAGGAGCGGGCCCGGGTTGGGTCAGGGGGCTTTCTGACAGTTTGGCGAACGGTCCTGGAACATCGATGGTTTTGTCGCCGGACGTCGTTTCCTGCCAGAAATCGCGTGCGCGAAAGTGGCGCTCTTGAAGCAGTCCCTCGATTGATAGCGTCGGGGCGATGTAGATGCCTCGATCGAGGCCCTCTTCGAACAATTCCGATTGAGTGCGCTCCAGGGTGAAGTTTTCGACCTTCTGACACAGAACGTGATATGCCTCGGGACTGTCTTCACCCAGGGACATCGCCATGATCCGGGCTCCCCAGTCTGTTTCTACATCTTCCGCCCCACAGTGTCCTGTTTCGTGTACCCACTTCAGCAGACGCCTGTTGGGTTCGGTAAACGCAGGCCCAAACAGAAGGGTGATCGCGACATAGCCGTCTGCGCATGGCCAGGTCATCCTGATTGGCATAGCCGCGGCCAGGCCACCGGCAATCCGCGCGACGGTGATGTCTGAATTATTCTGATGTGTCAGGTGGGCAGCCAGAGCAGCCTGCGCGGATGACTGTTGGGCGGAGACATCGACCTGCTGGCCTTTACCCGTTTTATGACGAGCCTGCAGCGCGATCAGGGCGGCTCCAGCGGCATCAGCACCCGCGTGCAGAAATGCCTGTGGAACGCTGGTACGAACTGGTGCCCGGTCATCGTCGCCGGCGAGGATGTGCGTCCCGCTGGCAGCCCACACTGTGAGATCTGTAGCTGGCCAGTCTGCCTTGGGTCCGTCCAGGCCGAAAGGAGTGATCGCAACGCAGATGGTGGTTGGGTTTATTCTGGCGATCTCCTCGTAGGCGAGTCCAAACTGGCGGCGCTGATTCGAGGTTGCCGATTCGATCAGAATGTCAGCTTCGCGTACGAGCGTGTTGAACGCCTCTATGCCTGCATCGGACGACAGATCCAATTCGATACTTTGTTTACCCCGGGCGTAAGCCTCCCACCAGAGGCCGTCTCCAGAGGTACTGTTGAAGGGAGCGACTCGCCTTGCGTGCGAACCACCCGGGGGTTCAACGGCAATGACCTCAGCACCGAGGTGTGCCAGCAGGTAACCGGCCAGAATGCCGTTTTCGTCGCTGAGGTCCAGAACACGTATGTCTTCGAGCATCGGTGCCTCCCGCGGTCAAAGTCGCCGTTCGTACATGCCACGCAGAGATTCACGCATCTCGTTGGGATGTTCCGAATTCGTAAAATCGATCACTTCCTCAAACCCATCGGCGACAGCATCCAGGGTAAGGGGACGACTGGTATCGAGTTCAAGCCCCGCACTGCGTTCCCAGCGGACCTTTTTGAAAACACCGGCTGAAGCTTCGAACAAACCCCCGTTTTCATTGCAGTCCGGGTGCGCCAGGTAGGCAACGAGAGGTGCAATGTACTCGGGACGAATAACCGCTTTCAGTTCCTCAGGCATGTTGGCGCTGTTGAGTTCGGTTGCTCCGAACGGGGCAACGACATTACAGGCAATATTGGCAGTAGCGCCCTCGAGAGCAATTGTTCTGCACAAGCCATGCATGCCGGCTTTTGCCGCGGCGTAGTTACCCTGGCCGAAATTGCCATACAAACCCGATGCTGAAGAAATGAATACCAGACGGCCGCAACCCTGAGCTTCGAAGTGTGGCCACGCGGCGTTGGTCATTTTGAATGCGGCTGTCAGGTGGACATCCATGACCTCACTCCACTGAACGGCGCTCATTTTGCGGAGTGTCTTGTCGCGGACGAAGCCGGCGTTGTGAACGATGGCGTCCAGACGGCCTGCCTGCTTAATGATTTCAGCAACGAGGAGATCGCCATCTTCGACCCTGCCAGGGACATGTGTCGCCGTCCCTCCGCTTTCGGCGATCTGGTCTGCAGTTGCCTGGCCGCTCCCTCCGGCCGATGTACTGTTGACGAAGACATGCGCGCCGTAGCCAGCAAAGAACCGGGCGAACGCCCTACCGAGCCCGCGGCTCGAACCGGTGACAAGCACAACCTGACCGCTAAAATCCACTGGATGCTCCTCGGTCCCTATACAGGTGGGTTGATGACGTTTTCTATCTTGTCAACGTGACGCAGCCAGAGACCACCTCCGAGATTGGGCGAAGGGTCATAAGATCTGTGTCCCAGAAGGCGCTGAACTCTCCTGGAATGGGACGCGAGGTCAGCATCTGAGTAATCAATGGGGCTGGATTCTTCAGGTGTAAGCCACCCAACGACAAAACTCAGGTGCATGGCCAGCCGCCATCGGTCGCTGGTCAGGTTTGCTCCCCCACCATGTATGGTTTTGCCGCTGTAGACCAGTGCATCGCCGGGTTGCATCTCAGCAGGGACGGTCATTTCCGGTGTAGCTTCCCGGGAAATATCAGGCCACTTGTGACTCCCCGGTATGACACGGGTGGCTCCCAGTTCTTCTGTTACCTCGTCCAGCGCGATCATGGCGCTGAGTGTGAGTTCGGGGCCATCGGGCCAGGCGCTGGCGGCTACATATGGCCAGTTTTCACAATCACGATGGAGTACCTGGGCATCCGATTCGGGGCCGATCAGCATGGCCTGGCCCGTGTTGACCCAGTAAGAACCGCAGTGGGGTAAAAGTACAGCGTCTGCCAGGCGTTCGTAGAGCTCGTTGTCTAGCAGATCGAAAAAGGCGGGGGAAACACGTCCCAGGCTCGAAAACCGGACCGTGTTTTTGCCAACGAAGAACTTTCCAAATTCTCCCAGTCCCTGGGTTGCGGCTCCCGGCTGGAAAGACTCGGCAGCCTTGAGAATATCTTCACGGAGCTGGCTGATCACTGAGACCGGAAACATGCCTTCGACGATCAAACCTCCGTCTTCTGCGAGCACGTCCAGTAGTTCCTGATCGCTTGCTGATGCAGGCTTTCTTTGCAGTCCCATATCACCCTCCCAGGTCAATGGGTGTAATCAAACACGGTAGTTATCGCGACGCAAGTCAGATTCAGCAGGTGGCATGTCGTAGTGAGTGAACTACAATGTGCGTTTGCCTGTTCGTTAGCTTAACGAATACAGCACGGATGACAGTATGTACCAACCGGAACTCAAGAAAATACGCGCTAATGGCGCAGAGCTAGCTTATTTCGAGCGGGGCTCCAGGGACGAAGAGCTACCCACGTTGCTCTTTGTTCATGCCACGGGATTCCATGGTCGTGTCTGGGACTACCACGCGAACGCCCTGGGCGGCCACCACATTATTGCGCTGGAGCAGCGAGGCCATGGGCGCAGTGAGAATCTCAGTGTGGATCACTGGCGGACATTTGGTGAAGACCAGGCCGCGTTTGTCGATGCGCTTGATCTGTCTGACGTCATCGGGATTGGGCATTCGATGGGTGCTCACGGAATGATCGATGGCGCAGCGAAGAGCGGGCGGTTCGCACGGCTCCTGCTCCTCGATCCGACCGTGTCAGACCCGGATCAGTACCCCGGAGACCTCAAAGCCTTCTTTGGGGATGAACTGCATCCAGCGGCTAAACGCCGCAACAGCTTCAGCAGTCCCGAGGACATGCGTTCAAGGATGGCGGACAAAAGCTCCTTCCCACTTTTTCATCCCGACATCCTCACAGACTACTGCAGGTACGGTCTGGAACAGGTGGAATCGGGCAGTTACCGGCTGGCGTGTCCGCCCGAAGTTGAAGCCCACGTGTATATGGCAGCGCGCAGTAACGACGGCGTTTTCGAAAGTGCAGCCAGCGTCGATATACCTGTGACGATTGTCCGTGCCATGGAGCCCAATCCGGTGACGGGCCCTGATTTCTCTTCTTCGCCAACATGGCCTGGTCTGGTCAACCTTTTCAAGCAGGGGCGTGAACTCCACTGGCCCGACTGTACACATTTCATCCCAATGCAGAGGCCGGACGAAGTCATCAATCTGATCCGGGGAGAGATTTCCGCGTGGCAGGATGATCGTCAGCCCTGAATGCCCCGGTTGAGGCGCTCATCTGAGTCGCTGAGATCAGCAGTCAGCCAGAGCCTGAGAAGGTGTCGCTTACGGTCTGCTTCAAAAAGGTATATTGTATGCATATGATATTGTATACTAGTCGCATTGTATCCCGTCGGGACTCTAAACGATGCGCCTCTCATCGCACGATGCGTCATTTCTTTACACGGAAACTGCCAGTGGGCCAATGCATGGTATTGGGCTTTCTGTACTCGATGGTGAGGTCAGTTTCGAAGAACTGTTCGAGTTCTACGCACAGCGAATTCACCTGGTTCCCCGGCTCCGGC
>JANQFF010000131.1 GCA_028277965.1 Pseudomonadales bacterium | reverse complement strand
CTGCAGCAGATCCCCGATATCGTGGTTAACAGCCATCCCGACCACAACCTGCCCTCCATACTGAACGTCGGTTTTGCAGGGGTTGACGGTGAAACGCTGTTGCTCGCCCTGGACGATCTTGCCGTATCGAGCGGCTCCGCTTGCACCTCGGCATCCGTCGAACCCTCATACGTCTTACGGGCACTGGGTGTGGATGAAGATATTGCCCACGCCTCATTGCGGTTCAGTGTCGGACGGTTTTCGACCGAAGAGGAGATGGACCATGCCGGCGCTCGCGTGGCGGAGGTTGTAGGGCGTCTGCGAGAGGCTTAAGCGCAGGTATACAGCGAGCGTTAGAGCATGCGTATAATACGCGCCCGCTGGCCCAGGGCGGTCAGGAATCTCTTCCAAATTAACCACATGGCGACAGTAATCAGGCGCGTAGTACGGAGAACATGAATGGCTGTAGAGCGAACCCTTTCAATCATCAAACCAGATGCGGTAGCGAAAAATCTGATTGGTGAGATTTACTCGCGTTTTGAGAAAGCCGGGCTGAAAATTGTTGCTTCGAAGATGATCAGGCTTTCAGACGAGCAGGCTGCGGGTTTCTATGCCGAACATGATGGCAAGCCGTTCTATGAAACTCTGTGTGGTTACATGAAATCCGGCCCGGTTGTCGTTCAGGTTCTTGAAGGCGACGATGCGATTGCAACCAATCGTCGGCTCATGGGTGCAACCAATCCGGCCGAAGCGGACCCGGGAACGATACGCGCGGATTTTGCTGAATCGATTGACGCGAATGCGGTGCACGGTTCCGACTCCCCCGCATCAGCCGAACGGGAAGTCGGGTTCTTCTTTACCGACGAGGAAATCTGCCCCCGGGATTAGTCCCGGGGCAGGCGGAGAGGCGTGGACGTGACTGGCCGGATCAATCTCTACGGTCTCGACCGCAACGCGATGGAAGCGTTGTTTGTAGAACAGGGTCTGCAACCTTTCCGCGGCCGTCAGATGATGAAGTGGATTTATCATCAGGGTGAGGACAACTTCGCCCGCATGACTGACCTGCCACGGACCACCCGGCAGTGGCTCGAGGATAACGCGTGTCTCGAGGTGCCGGATGTTGTCGCCCACAACGAATCCCGGGACGGGACGGTCAAGTGGGTGCTCGATGCGGGTGAAGATAACTACGTTGAAACTGTGCTCATACCCGAAAAGGGACGCAACACCCTGTGTGTGTCGTCCCAGATCGGCTGCATGCTGGATTGCAGTTTCTGCTCCACGGGTAAACAGGGGTTCAGCGCCAATCTGCCCGCGTCGGCCATTGTCGGACAGCTGGTTCTGGCAAATCGCTTCCTCAGCCAGCGAGGGGAAAATGTCACCAACGTCGTGCTCATGGGTATGGGTGAACCGCTCCTCAACTACGATGCGGTTCTACCGGCAACCAACGTGATGCTCGATGATCTTGCTTTTGGTATTTCCAAACGGCGGGTCACAATCAGCACCGCTGGCGTGGTGCCGGGTATCAACCGGATGGTGGAATCGACGGATGTTGCGCTGGCCGTATCGTTGCATGCACCGGATGACGATTTACGCAACGAACTGGTGCCCATCAACCGGAAGTACCCGATCAGCGAGCTGATGGAAGCCTGTCAGCGATACGTCAGGCACCTCGGAGATCGCCGCAAACTCGTTATCGAATACACGCTCATTCACGGCGTCAACGATTCGCTGGAACAGGCGAAGCAGCTCGCAAAGCTGCTGCGTCCCCTGCGCTGCAAAATCAACCTGATACCGTTCAATCCTTTTCCCGGAAGCGGTTACGAGCGTCCGGATCCGGCCGTTGTGTACAGGTTTCAGACCTGCCTGATGAACAACGGGTATACAACCATGTTGAGAACCACCCGCGGTGAGGATATCGATGCGGCGTGCGGCCAGTTGGTGGGACGTGTTCAGGACAGGACGCGCCGTCAGGAACGATATGCGCGTAAACTGGGCCGGGAGATCCCAACGGTGCAACTTGCGGCGGAATCATGATGATCATCCGACTCACAATACTGGTGGCAATACTGACGATGGCAGGGTGTGTGACCGAGACGTCCGGTGGCCTGCCTGGTCCCGCGCCAGTGGAAGAACGTGTGCAGGCGCAACTCGATCTGGCCCGGGGTTACATAGAAAACAGGGACTTTGCCCGGGCGCGCAAGCCCCTGCAGAAGGCACTGGAAATCGATCCGAACCATGTTGAGACGCACGTCCTGACCGCTGTTTTCATGCATGCCGAAAATGAATTGGAGTTAGCTGAGCAGCACTACGAAAAGGCACTGCAACTCGATCCCACGAATGCCCAGGCGCTGAACAACTACGCAAGCTTTCTTTATGCGCAGGGCCGTTACGAACAAGCGGTCAGCACACTCTCACGTCTCGTCAGAGATACAAACTACAGGGCCCGCTCTCAGGCATTCGAAAACCTTGGGCTTGCCCAGTTGCAGCTCGGCTCGGTAGCAGATGCTGAGGCGTCTTTCGAAAGAGCGCTGGACCTGAACTTCCGCCAGCCCCGGTCCAGTCTCGAGCTCGCTGACATTCACTATGGCCGCGGAGCATACGCATCGGCGTTGAACCACTATCTGAGCTTCAGAACCTATGCACGCCAGAATGCAAGGAGCCTCTGTCTCGGCATCAAACTCGGCCAGGCTGTGGGGGACGACGATCTTGCGGCCAGCAGTACGCTTGGACTCAAAAACCTGTTCCCCGATCAGGTGGGGCGATGTCAGGCGAAGACGTAGAGACGGATCACAGCGGCGCAATTCTCGGGCGAACCAGGGAAAGCCTCAGCTATTCATTGCGCGAAGTTTCTGAGGCATTACATTTACCCATACACACGATTGATGCGATAGAGAGGGGTGACAAGGCACGTCTGCCCTCGTACGTGTTCACGCAGGGGTATGTGCGAGCTTACGCCCGTCTGCTTGAACTCGATCCGGATCCCTTGCTCAAGAACCTTCGCATGGAGTACGGGGAGGCGACTCTATCCGAGAGCGATCCTGAGCCTGCTTTGGATCTGCCGTTCACGCCAGCCCAGGTGAGGCTCCTGATACCCTGGGTCGGTGCCGGCCTGGCCATCCTGATTGTGCTTGGGATTATGTTCACCATGATGGGTGGAGATGATGTCTCTGACCCTTCGGAAGACTGGGTTGAGGCAGCTGATGCGGTGGAGGCCGCTTCGGTTGGAGTACCCGCGGTAGTGGAAGTGACGGAAGTGACGGAAGTGACGGAGATGACGGACCCCGTTGACCGCCAACCTGACGCTGCAACGGAGGCCATCGTTGGTGCCCAGCAGGTCGAACTGGTTGCGGAGGATGGCGGACGCCAACTCACACCCGGTGGGGACGACCGACTCGAGCTCATGTTCAGTGAAGAATGCTGGCTTGAAATACGAGATCTGGATGATCGGTTGTTGTACGGCAATCTGGGCCGCCCGGGGGAGCCTCTTGAGTTTACAGGCCAGGGCCCTTTCAGGCTTTTGCTCGGTTATGCACCGGGGGCAACACTCATGTTCAACGGTGAACCTGTCGTCCTGGGTCCGCATACTCGCAATAACGTTGCCAATCTTGTCATAGGCCAATAACGCAGGGGTTGATTCATGGTTCAGGCGGTGCGCGGTATGCGCGATGTTTTGCCCGCGGAAGCGAGGCGGTGGCGGTTGGTGGAATCGGCCATCCGCAAGGTGCTCGATGGGTACGCTTACGAAGAACTGTATCTTCCGGTGCTGGAGTTCACTGAATTGTTTGCCCGTGGCGTGGGAGAAGCGACGGACATCGTCGAAAAAGAAATGTACAGCCTCGAGGATCGCAACGGCGATAGTTTGTCGCTGCGTCCGGAAGGAACTGCCAGCTGTGTGCGCGCTCTGGTGGAAAACGGCTTACTGTTCAATCAGACACAGAGGGTGTTCTATTCCGGGCCGATGTTCCGATACGAAAAGCCTCAGCGCGGCAGATACCGCCAATTCAATCAGGTGGGTGCGGAGGCATTCGGTTTTGCGGGACCCGATATTGATGCCGAGCTGATCGCTTTGTGTGCAGATGTCTGGGAACGGCTAGGCATTACGCGTCACGTCAGGCTGGAACTCAATACACTGGGGAGCGCAGGCGCCAGACAGGCATACCGTGACGCGCTGGTTGCGTATCTCACGCCTTACAGGAACGAGCTCGACCCTGACAGTCAGCGGCGACTCGAAAGCAATCCTTTACGTATTCTCGATTCGAAAAACGATCGCACGCAGAAGCTGCTCGAGCACGCGCCTGTTCTTCAGGATTTTGTTGACGCTGATGCGCGTGAACACTTCGATGGTCTGCAGGTACTGCTGGAAGGTCGGGGAATCGAGTTTGTTCTGAATCCGCGGCTGGTGCGTGGTCTCGACTATTACACTCACACGGTGTTCGAGTGGATTACAGAAGACCTGGGGTCCCAGGGGACAATCTGTGGTGGGGGCCGATACGATGGCCTCGTGGAGCGTCTTGGTGGTCGCGCGACCCCCGCATGCGGGTTTTCGATTGGCGTGGACCGCACTCAGCTCCTTCATGAGGTGGTGCATCAGGATGAACCGGCGGGTGCAGCCCAGGTTTATGTCTGCTGGATGCACGACGGTTTACTGGGTGCCGCCTTTTCGGTCGCCGGAGAATTGCGGGAAGCCGATGCTGCGGTTCGAGTACACATGGGTGGCGGCGCGCTGAAAAAACAGCTCAAGCGGGCAGATGATTGTGGTGCAGAATGGGCAATCATTCTTGGGGATGATGAAGTCGGCAATGACACAGTCACAATCAAGCACCTCGTGGACGGTGAACAGAAGACCGTTGCCCGGTCGGAGCTGGTGACCGCCATCGGCTAGAGCGGGTTTTGGATGTCGCAACATCTGTGCGAAAATCCGCGCCGGTTCTTGAGGCTGTCTAGCCCCGCGATACAAACCAGATACAACAACAAGATGATGATGAGGAAACAGTGGCGGAAGATCTGAGCGACGAAGAACAGTTAGCGCGGATCAAATCCTGGTGGGACGAAAACGGAACATCGGTATTGATTTCCGTTGGTCTTGTTGTTGCCGGGATTGTCGG
Organism: Pseudomonadales bacterium; assembly: GCA_028277965.1. Lineage (GTDB taxonomy): Bacteria > Pseudomonadota > Gammaproteobacteria > Pseudomonadales > Azotimanducaceae > UBA4421. The sequence goes on along the minus strand of JANQFF010000131.1, from coordinate 42,362 downwards.
CTGGCGTTTCTACGACTCGTGGGAAGCAGACCGGGTGTCAGCGGCTTCCACGATCTATATCGAGTACCAGAATGCGGACGAGACCGCGCGGGACGCATTGGCAGAATCGCTTGCAGAGGAGTATGCCGGATCGACCTATCACATGTTTGTATTGTTTGATCAGGCAAAGCGAGCCATCAAGGCCGGGGATCTTGCCACGGCTGAGTCCAAGCTCTCCGGTGTTGTCTCGGGAAGCGGCGAAGACCTGCTTGTGGACCTCGCCCGAATTCGCCTTGCAAAAGTGCTACAAGGCCTCGACCGGACGGGCGAAGCCCTGGAACTTCTCGGTGCGGTGAGCAATCCCGGGTACCTTGCGTGGGCCCTCGAGGCGCAGGGGGACATACACACCGCTCGGGGCAATGTAGAAGCCGCGCATACCTCTTACGAGGCGGCGATGGCTGCGTTGCGGGAAGGCGAAATTCGGCCGGTTCTGCAAATGAAGCTAGATAACACAGCAGCGTTCGACGGTCAGTTCGTGGCGTTCGAAGATACCCTGGGCGAAGCGCTCCGCGAGGCAGAAGAGACACTTGCCGGGAACGACGCTGATGAGACCGGGGACGCTGAACCGGAAACTGAAGATCAACCATGACGGCAGCTAAATCGACAACCCGATATCTGGCGGTGTTCGCCAGCGCGTTCCTCGTTGCTGGTTGCAGCTGGTTCAGCTGGTTGCCCTGGATCGAAGGTGAAGAGGAAGAAGTCGACCCCCTTGAGCCAGCTGAACTCGTCAGTTTTGACGAGGAGATCCGGATCAACCGTGTCTGGCGGCGCTCCATAGGAGAGGGTCTCGGCAAGAAGTACCTGCGTCTCACCCCGGGGCTCGTTGCCGATCGCATCATCGCTGCTGACGGGTACGGCGCAGTTGTGGCGATGGACCGGTTTTCCGGCAAACAGGTCTGGAAAATACAGACCCATGAGTTTGATGAAGGCTGGTTCAGCGGTATCAATTTCATAGACCGGCGCGATCCGAGCTTTGTTACCGGCGGGGTCGGTGTTGGAGCCGGACTGGCACTCCTCGGTACCGCGTTCGGTGAGGTTATTGCGCTGGACGTGAGCGATGGCAGGGAAGTGTGGCGCGCGCAACTGGACAGTGAGGTCCTCAGCGTTCCAAGTACTGGTGAAGGACTTGTCTTCGCACAGACCATTGACGGGCGGCTGGTGGCGCTTGAGGCAGAGACGGGTGAGGTGAATTGGACATTCGACAATCAGGTCCCCGTGCTGACGTTACGTGGTACCAGTTCACCAATTGTGGAAGATTCGATCGTCTATGCCGGTTTTGCCAGCGGTAAGTTGAGCGCGCTTCGGGCTCAGAATGGTGAACCAATCTGGGAACACCGTGTCATGCTTCCAGAGGGGCGTTCGGAACTCGAACGGATGGTGGATGTTGACGGGAGGCCGTTGATTTCCGGTTCCGCTGTGTATGTCGGCGCCTTTCAGGGACGGGTCAAAGGGTTGTCACGCCGTGACGGCCGGCCGCGATGGGAGCAGGAGATATCGACGTACCTCGACCTCGCTGAAGGCTACGGACAGATCTACGTGGTCGATGAAGAAGATATTGTGAGCGCCATCGATCAGCAGACCGGCGAGGTTGTCTGGAAGCAGGAAAGCTTCAAGCGCCGCAAACTCAGTTCTCCGATCGCTTTCTCGAACTATATCGCCTTCGGAGACGAAGATGGTTACCTGCATGTCATTGCACAAAGAGATGGACGATTGCTTGGCCGCCGCAAGCTGGATGGCAAAGGTATCCGCAGCCATTTTGTCTATCAGGATGCCACGTTGTTTGCGCTCGATAACTCGGGTGGTCTTCACGCCCTGGAAATCGAGTTGAGGTAATCGTGCCTCCCACCATTGTTCTGGTGGGTCGACCCAACGTCGGCAAATCCACACTTTTTAACCGCCTGACGGGCAGCCGGGATGCATTGGTTGCCGATGTCCCGGGGCTCACGCGCGATCGTCGATACGGGTACGTTTCACTTGGGGAGGGCCGGGCAGTCCTCGTCGATACCGGTGGGCTCTTTGGTGACCACGCCATGGCTGAGGAACTTGCCAGGCAAACCGACACCGCGATCCTCGAAGCTGACCTGGTTGTGCTTCTCCTCGATGGACGCGATGGCATGACCTCAGCGGATGAAGAGATTGTCCGGTACCTCAGACGTTCCGGTGTCACGTGCCTGCCGGTTATCAACAAGATAGATGGGGTATCGGAAGCCGAGGCGATGGCGGAGTTCAGCTCACTCGGGATCGACACGCCTCTCCTCGTTTCTGCAAGCCACGGACGTGGTATGCAGGCACTGCGTGAACGGCTGGTCGAGATGTGTCCGGCAGACGCGGATGTTCAGGCGGAAAACGAGGATCTGCCTGGCATCAAGGTTGCGGTGATTGGCCGACCGAACGTGGGGAAATCCACGCTGGTAAACCGGATGATCGGTGAAGAGCGTCAGATCGTGTTCGATATGCCTGGAACGACCCGGGATGCTATCGACATCCCGTTTCAACACGATGGAACAGATTATGTCCTGATAGATACTGCTGGCGTTCGCCGCAAAGGCAAAGTGTCAGAAACAGTCGAGAAGTTCTCGGTTGTTAAAGCCCTCGATGCGATGCAGCGCGCGCAGGTGGTACTGCTTGTGGTCGATGCACGTGAGGGCATAGTAGACCAGGATCTGCACATTCTCGAACTGGCCCTGAATGCTGGTGCTGCGGTGATCACCGTAGTAAATAAGTGGGACGGACTGAGTGAAGAGGCGCGCGATCACGTCCGGCAGACCATAGAAAGGAAACTCGGGTTTGCCCCATGGATTCCCCTTCAGAGGATATCTGCATTGCACGGCACTGGTGTTGGGGACCTGTTTGGATTAATTGACCGCGTGTGTGAAGCGGGTGAATTCGACGTCACGACGTCTATGCTGACCCGGCTGCTGGAAAATCTTGTTGGGTCCCACCCACCGCCGGCTGTCCGAGGCCGGCAGATCAAACTGAAACTTGCCACGAGATCAGGGCAGCATCCACCGCGCATCACGATTCACGGTAACCAGCTCGATTCACTACCTGCGAGTTACCGTCGTTACCTGCAAAACGGATTCCGCGAGGCGCTGGACCTGGTCGGAAATCCCGTGGAGCTTGATTTCCGATCAAGCGAAAACCCGTTTGCAAAGCGTCGTAACGAATTGACCGACCGACAGAAACGGCAGCGCCGGCGTGTGATTAAACACCGCAAGAAGGGCAAAAATCGTGGGTCCGGCGCATAGCGCCGGACGGGCGAGCAGAGAGCGGCGTATTAGCCGCGAACGGTGATGCGAGCCCAGGGGTTACATCGAACATTTGGGTGGTGCGGCATGGATGCCGTGAAGCAAATCAAGGGTAGATACCGCAGCCTTGAATGCAAATTACTGGGTCACTGAATCTCGTTAAATACCGCCATAAACGTCTGGGGGTCGACACGGTTCCCATTGAGACTGACCGACCAGTGCAGATGAGGGCCGGTAGAACGGCCTGTAGTACCAACAAGACCAATCGTTTCATCCGGGCCGACGGTGTCACCTTCGCTCACCAGGATTTCCTGCATGTGACAGTACATGGTGATCAGGCCCTGACCGTGGTCCAGGAAGACGGTGTATCCGTTGAAATAAAGGTCACGGGCCAGGGTGACGACACCCGGGGCGGCAGCGCTGATCGGCGTGCCTGCAGGAGCGGCAAGATCGAGGCCACTATGGGGACTTCGAGGCTGACCATTGAAATAGCGGCGATGCCCGTAGAGGCTGGAGACACGGCCCTCGAGAGGCTGTCTGAACGCGTTAAAAATCACGGGCTCATTAAATTGAGCATAGAGCGAGCGCTGCAGGGAGAGTTCGGTACGAATACGCTCAAGCGTCTCTGCTGGCGGATTCACCATCGCCGGGTTTTCGATCTGGATGTGCTGTTCTGTGTAGGCTTTGGCGACAACCTCGAAATTGTGTTGACCGGGATTGCCATCCAGCTCATAGGCGAGCGTTGCGGTCCCGGGTTCTGTGGTGATAGGCAGCCCGACCAGGGCATGACCACGGTGAATCATGACGGGTTTGCCGTTGAACGTGATGCTGTCTGCCCCTGTGGGAAGAGGCCAGGTGTAGACGCCTCCGGGAACCGCCTCGGCATACGCGATTGAGGGAGAAATCAGAACAAGGAGCAGGGAGAGAAAGCGTTTTATCAAAGGAGTTGGTCCAAAGGTGGGTCGGTGGAAATATCGCGTACCTCGCTCTCGACCTCACCGTCTGCAAACAGCGTCGAGAGGATTGTCCCGGGTTTCAGCCCGGCCACGGTGGAAACGACGGTTTTGTCGCGATCGCGCACAATCGCGTAGCCACGATTCAGTGTCGGCAATGGGCTTACGCCCTCCAGGAGTCGGGCTGTCTGGCCCAGGTGATCGTTGCGGCGGATAAGCGAATTGTGCATGGCCGTGTGCATGGCCTGGTGAATGCTCTTGAGCTTCTGGAATGCCAGTGACAACCGACTATCCGGACCGTTTGAGTGCAGCGCTGTTTCCAACCGCTCAAGCTGCCCGCGATGCAGTTCAATAGTGTGGGCCGTGTTCATCAGAAGGCGGTTGCCCAGATCGTCCACCCGCTGGCTGGCCTGTTCGACTGCCCGGGCAGGGCTTACGATTCGAAGCTCAATGTTCCTCAGTGCCAGATGTTCCTTTTCAAGGCGTCTCACCATGTCGAGCCGCAAGCGACCGGCAACACGCGTGAGGTTCTGTTCGATTTCCCTCAAGTCCGGAACCATGAGTTCCGCGGCTGCGGACGGCGTCGGTGCGCGCAGGTCAGCGACGAAGTCGGTCATTGCAAAGTCGATTTCGTGTCCCACCGCGGAGACCAGTGGCACAGGACAATCAACAACCGCACGGGCAACGCTCTCCAGGTTAAACGTCCACAGGTCTTCTAGGCTTCCGCCACCTCTTGTCAGGAGGACCACGTCCGGGTTCAAACGGGGAATTTGAGCCAGCGCTTGGAGGATGTCAGCCTCTGCGCTTTCCCCCTGGACGGCGACGGGCACGAGCGTGATTCGCATTCCGGGGTAGCGCCGTTTCCAGACGGCCAGGACGTCACGGATAGCGGCACCTGTGGGTGAGGTGATGAGGGCAACGTGACGAGGTGCGTCGGGGATGGCTGTTTTCCGACTTTCATCGAAGAGCCCTTCGCTTGCAAGTTTGACTTTGAGTTGATCAAAGGCCTGACGCAGAGCTCCTTCACCAGCACCTTCCATGTGATCGATGATGACCTGAAATTCACCTCGGGCCTCGTAAATACTGACCCTGCCTCGGACGATGACGAGCTGGCCGTCTCCGGGTTGCATCTGCACCGCCCGGTTGCGGTTTGCAAACATGGCGCAGCGTACCTGGGCTCTGTCGTCCTTCAGTGTGAAGTACCAGTGACCGGAGCGGGGCCGGGCGAAGTTGGAGAGCTCGCCAATGACCCAGACACTGTTGAATTGCTGTTCGATGGTGGTCCGGGCTCGGCGATTGAGCTCGCTTACGGATAGCGCAGAAGGCTGGGCAGCAGCTGAGTTTGGGTAAGTTTCGGGCACGGTAAGATGGCTGATTACGTGTCTCGATTTTACTTATGTCGATGACAAAAGTAGAATGCTGCTTTTGTGGGGTCCTATAAATGCTGCGTATTGCCACCGACGCACTCACCTTCGACGACGTTCTCCTTCTTCCTGCATTTTCTCAAGTTCTTCCCTCTGAAGTTTCGCTGCAAACACGGCTGACCAGAGATATTCCGCTCAACATACCGCTGCTCTCTTCAGCCATGGATACGGTGACGGAAGCCCGCCTGGCCATTGCGATTGCCCAGGAGGGTGGTATCGGCATCGTTCACAAAAACATGGACATCGACCAGCAGGCACGACAGGTCAGAGCGGTCAAGAAATACGAGTCGGGCATCATCCGTGACCCGGTCACAATCGGACCTGATGCAACCATTGGTCAGCTGTACCAGACGACAATGGATCATGGCATCTCGGGTGTTCCAGTTGTCGAAGGAAGTCAGCTGATAGGCATCATCACAAGCCGGGACGTCCGGTTCGAAGGAAGGGTCGACGCACGGGTCCGGGATGTCATGACACCGAAAGAGCGGCTGGTGACGGCGCTGGAAGGCACGGACTTCGACGAGATCACCCAGATCCTCCATCGGCATCGAATCGAGAAGGTGCTGCTTGTCAACGACAAATTCGAACTGACCGGCATGGTGACTGTCAAAGACATCGCCAAAGCCCAGGCGTTTCCCAATGCGTGTAAAGATCAGCTGGGACAGCTGCGTGTGGGAGCAAGTGTCGGTACGAGCAAAGAAACGGATGATCGCGTCAGCGCGCTTGTGGAGGCGGGTGTGGATGTGGTGGTCGTCGACACAGCCCACGGACATTCCCAGGGTGTGCTCGACCGGATTGGATGGATTAAACAGACTTACCCGGACCTCAGTGTGATCGGAGGCAACGTCGCTACATACGATGGTGCCAAAGCCCTCATCGATGCGGGTGTGGATGGAGTGAAAGTGGGTATCGGTCCCGGTTCGATATGTACAACCCGTATCGTCGCAGGGATTGGTGTTCCGCAGATCACAGCCATCGCTGAAGCGAGCAGGGCCGGCCAGGAAAACGATGTGCCGGTTATTGCCGATGGGGGTATCCGCTATAGCGGTGACATCGCCAAGGCAATTGTTGCGGGCGCAAGTGCTGTAATGGTGGGAAGTCTTCTCGCCGGTACTGATGAGGCGCCCGGGGAAGTCGAGCTCTATCAGGGCAGGACATACAAGTCGTACAGGGGTATGGGTTCCCTGGCTGCAATGTCACAAAGCAACGGCAGCAGTGACAGGTATTTCCAGGAAGTTGAGGGTGACGGCCGCAAACTTGTGCCGGAAGGCATCGAAGGCCGGGTAGCCTATCGCGGACCGGTATCTCCGATTGTCCATCAGCTCATGGGTGGACTCAGGGCGGCGATGGGTTACACGGGAAGTAGTGACATCGAGGTGCTGAGGAGCGAACCGGAGTTTGTACGTGTCAGTCATGCAAGCATGGTTGAATCCCACGTTCACGATGTTGCGATCACCAAAGAAGCACCCAACTATCCGTTGAGCTAGCAAAAGACCAGGACACTAAACGCAGTGGTGGATATTCACGATCAGCGGCTGCTGATCATCGATTTCGGTTCCCAGTACACACAGTTGATCGCCCGGCGCGTGCGCGAGAGCGGAGTCTACTGTGAGATTCATCCCTACGACATCCCGGACGATTTCCTGGAGGACTTCCACCCGGCAGGCATCATCCTGTCCGGCGGGCCGGAAACCGTGACAGCAGACACAACCCCCCGTATCAGCAGCCATGTTTTCGATCGTGGTGTGCCGGTCCTGGGTATCTGTTACGGCATGCAGGCCATGGCGCAGCAGCTCGGAGGAGAAGTGCAGGGATCTGACCTGCGTGAATTCGGGCACGCAAACATCTCCGCGGAGCACCCCAGCGGGATCCTTGGTCTCACCAATGGGGAATCGCTTGACGTATGGATGAGTCATGGTGACAAGGTCACAAAACTTCCTGAGGGGTTTGTTGTAACCGCGAGTACCAGCAGTGCGCCGATTGCGGCGATGGAAGATCCGGACCGTCGGTTATACGGGCTCCAGTTCCACCCCGAGGTCACGCACACGCAACACGGCGACAGGATTCTCGACCACTTCTCGCGGGATGTCTGTGGCTGTTCCGGTACCTGGACCGCCGCAAACATCGTTGAAGATGCGATTTCACGGGTGCGTGAGCAGGTGGGTGACGATCAGGTTGTGCTGGGCTTGTCGGGTGGGGTCGACTCTTCGGTTGTCGCTGCACTGCTGGCGAGAGCGATAGGGGATCAGCTGACATGCCTTTTCGTCGACAACGGTCTGTTGCGAAAGGATGAGGCAGCAGAAGTTGAAGCCGCTTTTTCCGTCTCTGCCGGAGTTGGCAATGTGCTCCCTCTCAAGATAAAAACCATCCACGCCCAGGACGAATTTATGGCTGGTCTCGAGGGTGTTGCCGACCCTGAGGAGAAGCGAAAAATCATCGGTAACACGTTCATCGACGTGTTCGAGAGGGAGGCAAAAAACCTGAGCGGCGTTAAGTGGCTTGCGCAGGGAACCATCTATCCGGACGTCATCGAATCAGCTGCTTCCAAGTTCGGCAAAGCCCACGTCATCAAATCGCACCACAATGTTGGTGGTTTGCCGGAAAGAATGTCACTAGCGCTGGTCGAACCTCTGCGGGAACTGTTTAAAGACGAAGTACGGCGAATTGGTATCCATCTCGGGCTGCCTCCGTCTCTCGTTTACCGCCATCCGTTTCCCGGACCGGGGCTGGGCGTACGGATTCTGGGCGAAGTCTCTGGTGAAGCCGCAGACGTTCTGCGGGAAGCAGATGCAATCTTCATTGAGGAACTGAGGGAAGCAGATCTGTACGACTCGGTGAGCCAGGCGTTTGCGGTCTACCTTCCCGTCAAATCGGTGGGGGTGGTAGGAGATGCACGGCGTTACGAAAACGTCATTGCGCTGCGTGCAGTGGAGACCATAGATTTCATGACAGCCCGCAGCGCACGACTGCCATACGAGTTCATCGAGCGGGTCTCGAGTCGGATCATCAACGAGATATCCGCTGTTTCCCGCGTGGTCTATGACATATCCAGCAAACCACCGGCCACAATCGAGTGGGAATGACTGCAGGCGAAGATGAACGGTTTATGCGTCGCGCAATTGAGCTTGCGCAACAGGCATTCGATTTAGACGAGGTCCCGGTAGGGGCGGTGGTCGTGCGGGATGGTGAGATTCTTGGCGAAGGACACAACGCGCCGCTTGCCCAATCAGATCCCAGCGCCCACGCGGAAGTTGTTGCGCTGCGTCGCGCTGCGCAAAAAGCGGAAAACTATCGGCTTCCGGAAGCGACACTCTATGTCACAGTCGAACCGTGCATGATGTGCGCCGGTGCGATGATCCATGCCCGCGTCAAACGACTGGTGTTTGGCGCAGCCGAACCCAAAGCGGGCGTCGTGGTAAGTCATCCGTTGCTCGCAAGTGAGTTCCTCAATCATCGGATTGAGATTGCCGGACAGGTTCTGGCCGAGCAGTGCAGCGAGCTGATGAGTTCTTTCTTTCAAAAACGCAGGATGTCCGCCGAATGAAGGTCATCGCTCTGCCGGGTCGACCGGCACTCAGTCAGTTTGGACTCAGGCGACAGCAGGAACGCACACCAGGCGTGTGTTACGCGGAATACGTTCATGTTCTGAATCTGGAGGGTGAACTCGACGACGATAAGCTGGGGCGGGTAGAAAACCTTTTACGTTATGGACCGACAGAAGACATGCCGGAACCGTGTGGCAAGCGGCTGGCTACTGTCATGCCGCGTCGAGGCACGATCTCTCCCTGGTCCAGCAAAGCAACGGATATCTTTGGGATATGCGGGCTCCCTGAAGTCATCCGAGTCGAACGCGGCGTACGCTGGTTTGTCAGTGAAGGTGCCAGTCGGGAAGACGTTCGTGCCGAATATCTCTACGACAGAATGACGGAAGAACTATTCACGGAAGAAGCCTTCGAATCGACCTTCCATCAGCAGGATCCGCAGCCACTCGAACGCCTGCCGTTACTGGCCGACGGCGTCGAAGCGCTCGAAAGGGCGAATACGGAACTCGGTATGGCTCTGTCTGATGACGAGATCGAGTATCTGGCGGAAGCATACCGGAACCTCGACCGCGATCCGACAGATGTCGAACTGATGATGTTTGCGCAGGCGAACTCGGAACACTGCCGACATAAGATATTCAATGCGGATTGGGTAATTGATGGGACACCGCAGAGTGGTTCCCTGTTCGGGATGATCAGGAATACTCACAAACAAACCAACGGGCGGGGGATCCTGAGCGCTTACAGCGACAATGCTGCTGTGATCGAGGGCCATCAGGACGCGCGTTGGTGGGTGGATCCTCACACGCACCGCTACGGCTATGTGAATGAACCGGTTCATGTGCTGATGAAAGTCGAGACGCATAACCATCCAACCGCGATCGCACCGTTTCCGGGTGCTGCCACCGGATCGGGTGGCGAAATCCGTGACGAAGGTGCGGTTGGCCGAGGTTCGAAACCGAAAGCGGGGCTCACGGGTTTCACGACATCTCATCTCAACATACCGGGTCTTCCACAGCCGTGGGAACTCGATACCGGCAAACCAGGGCATACGGCTTCTGCTCTGGACATCATGCTGGAAGGTCCGATCGGCGGTGCGAGCTTCAATAACGAGTATGGGCGACCGGCGATCAACGGCTATTTCCGCACGATGGAGATCGAACATGCGGGGCAGATCCGGGGTTACCACAAACCGATCATGATCGCTGGGGGTGTGGGCACGGTTCGGGAAGAACACGTACACCACACGATGTTCCGAGCGGGAACGGCACTGGTCGTACTTGGTGGTCCGGCAATGCTCATTGGTCTCGGAGGTGGCGCTGCATCGAGCATGGCTTCTGGCGCGAGCCACTCTGACCTCGATTTTGCATCGGTGCAGCGGGGTAATCCGGAGATGGAGCGGCGCTGTCAGGAGGTAATAGATGCCTGCTGTGCCCTTGGCGGAGAAAACCCGATACAGCTGATCCACGATGTTGGGGCCGGTGGCATGTCGAATGCGCTGCCTGAACTCGTGAAAGATGGTGGTGCGGGCGGCCAGTTCGAACTTCGGCATATTCCAAATGCCGACCCGGGCATGTCTCCTCTCGAGATCTGGTGTAACGAAGCACAGGAACGGTATGTGCTTGGTATAGACGCAGACCGGCTGGATGTCTTTGAAGCGTTCTGTCAGCGGGAGCGGTGTCCTTATGCCGTTGTTGGGCGCGCAACGGGTGACGACACCTTGCGGGTTACCGACAGCCACTTTGAGGATCATCCTGTGGACCTCCCCATGGAAGTGCTCTTCGGAAAACCTCCAAAGATGACGCGCACGTTCGATCGGGAAGCCCTGACAGCGCATCCGCTGGAACTCGCTGATGTTGATCTTGGAGAAGCTGTCAGCCGAGTGCTGCAGTTCCCGGCAGTTGCTTCGAAGAAGTTCCTCATTACCATCGGCGACCGGTCGATCACCGGGATGGTTGCGTGTCAGCCGATGATTGGTCCCTGGCAGACCCCTGTAGCGGACCTCGCAGTCACTATCCGCGGTTTCTCGAGCTATCGTGGCGAAGCGTTTTCCATGGGTGAGCGTATCCCCCTCGCGTTGGTCAATCCGGCGGCCTCTGCCCGTATGGCGGTGGGTGAAGCACTCACCAACCTCGTGGCAGCTGACGTTGATGCTCTCGACCGTGTTGTGTTGTCAGCAAACTGGATGGCTGCGTCCGGTCCCAATGCTGAAGAACAGGCACTGTACGAAGCCGTTCAGGCGGTTGGGGAGGAATTCTGCCCGGCCCTTGGGATAGCCGTGCCCGTCGGGAAAGACTCTCTTTCCATGCAGATGCGCTGGCAGGCAGAGGGTGAAGAACGGAAAGTCGTGGCGCCTGTCAGCCTGATTGTTTCGGCGTTTGCGACGGTTGAGGACGTACGGAAAACCCTGACGCCGGTTCTGCAGAGTGGGACAGAAAGCTCGTTGTTGCTGCTGCATCTGGGCGAGCAACGGCTCGGTGGCAGCACGCTCGCGCAGGTCTACGGTCAGATAGGAGATACCACGCCCGATGCCGACGGCGAAAGCCTGAGGGAAATGCTCCAGTACGTGCGGACACTTGCAAATGACGGGATCATCCTTGCCATGCACGACCGCTCCGATGGTGGGCTTTTAACCACAGTTCTGGAAATGGCTTTTGCCGCTCGCTGCGGTGTGGATATTGATGCCGGCCCCCGCCCCCCCCTCGATTGGTTATTCAACGAGGAACTCGGGATCGTCATTCAGGTCCCTGTGGGCCAGGCCGCAGTGATCGTTCACCAGGCGCCCTGTGCCGTCGACGTTGTCGGCCGGGTGCGAGAGGATGAGGTTATCCGCGTGAACGGACAGGATGGGGTACTGTACGAGAACACCCGCGCCGGTCTCGAGCGGTTGTGGAGTCTCACCAGTCATGCGTTACAGCGGATACGCGACAACGCGGATTGTGCAGACGAGGAGCTCGATCTCGTGGTGGCGGACCGTTTGCGCGACCCTGGAATATCCGCAGGAGTGAACTACGACGTGGCAGAAGATGTCGCGTTACCTTTCATCAATACCGAGCGCCGTCCAGCGATTGCGGTCCTGCGCGAGCAGGGCGTAAACGGACAACTCGAAATGGCAGCGGCGTTCGATCGTGCTGGATTCGACTGTACCGATGTCCATATGAGTGATCTCATCGAGCAACGTCACACGCTGGAGGACTTTCAGGCCCTTGTCGCCTGTGGTGGCTTCTCATATGGAGATGTACTTGGTGGTGGCGGTGGTTGGGCAAAGAGTGTGCTCTACAATCCTTCGCTCCGGGATCAGTTTGAATCCTTTTTCCAGGACCACCTGGTGCTTGGGGTGTGCAACGGTTGTCAGATGCTTGCCCAGCTCGCCGAGCTCATTCCCGGTGCCGAAGGTTGGCCACTTTTCGTACGTAACCGGTCAGAGCAGTTTGAAGGACGGATGGTCATGACCCGCGTGGTCGACGGCGATTCGCCGTGGTTGACGGATATGGGTGGCAGCGTCCTTCCTGTGGCAGTCGCACACGGAGAAGGGCGGGCGGAATTCTCGGGTGGGACGGGCATCGACATGCTTATCGAGAACCGGCAGGTTGCTTTTCAGTACGTCGATGGTCACCACGAAGTCACCGAAGTGTATCCCTACAACCCCAACGGTGCGGCGCAGGGTCTTGCAGGTATCACCGCCAATGAAGGCCGGGTACTGGCGATGATGCCGCACCCCGAGCGGGTGTTCCGTACGTGTCAGAACGTCTGGCAGGATCCGTCCTGGGGTGAAGACGGCCCGTGGATGCGTTTGTTTCGGAATGCGCGGGTGGCGCTGGATTAGAGAATCGCGGCTAAAGGGCACCTCTAACAACCTATTCGGTGCTCAGCGCGAGTTCTGCGGGGGCTGTGGCAAGGCAGGCTTCGCAGGTAATGGCGGGCCCCATTGGCTCTTTAGGTGAAGAGAAGCCTAACACAGCTACAGCCCCCGCTTACCAGCGCCCTACGGGGCTTTGAAGAGGTTATTAGAGGTGCCTTTAAAGCCCGCTCCTACAGAGCTAACAAGATTTCTCTGTCCGATTAGGGCCCGTTTTTTGTCCACCCCTGTGACCAGGGTGCGTTGTGATAGCGGATGTAGTGCCGTTCGGCGAAACGCCAGCGGCCGTCTTCTTTTCGATAGCGATCATGGTAATGACCTGCCTGGGTGTACGCCTCGTTGTCCTGCCACACACGGATTTCAACGGAACAACGCCCTGTTGCACGTTCCTCATCCTCGAACTCGATGACGTGGTTCTGCACAAATGGTTTGTGCGTCTTTCCCCCAACACCGCCGCTGTAGAACTCGAGAAGCTCCGCGTGGCCCTGCGGTGCCAGCGTGTGTGTACGAAAGACGCCATCCTGACAGAACAGCTCGACAATCCGATCAGCGTCGCCATCCACCACCCCATGACAATACCGGTGAGTGAGCTCGCGAATCTCATCTTTTGCTTCCATTCGCGCAAGCCGCTCTTCGAGCGTGTTCATGACCATTCCCTCCCGCTGTTAACGTGATATAAGTGTAAGGCTTTGGGAGGATAGAGTGATGCCAGTTCATACCCGCACGACAACCCCGGCTGACAAAGAAGCATGCCTGGAACTCCTGTCTGCGCTGACAGACGCAACTGGAGGCGCTATGTCTTCAGACGCCGGGACGGTTTTCGATGCGCTGCAGGATGGAGCCCGTGGAACAATCATCGTTGCAGAAGAAGGTGACACGCTGCTTGGCCTCGCTTCTCTCTCATTCAATCTGGCGATGCGCTACGGAGGTGAGTACTGCCAGCTCGAGGAGCTGATCGTCGACCCGGCTGCACGTGGAAAAAACGTCGGCGCACTGCTCGTTGAAGCGAGCGTCGAGGTCGCACGCACCCGCGGCTGCGCCGAATACGGCCTCTATCTCGTCGAGACAACTGCAAAGAACCGGCCTTTCTACGAAAAATTCGGGTTCAACGCGGTTGGCACGGAAATGCGCCAGCCACTTACATAGGGAGAAGCCATGTCGATAGAGATACGACCAGCAACCGAAGGGGAGATGGATCAGTATGGATTGATGGGCTCCTACTCTTACGGCGGTTCTTTTGGGGACGGGCCTGACAACATCCCTGCTCAATCGACACGACCGGAGTGGACAATCTGCGCATTTGACGGCCCTGTAATGGCAACCTCCTACGCCATCATTCCATTTACTTTCCGCGCCAACGGAACCGCGATGGCATTTGGCGGTGTCACGGGCGTGGGTACACGTCCGGAATACCGGCGCCAGGGAATCGTGCGCAAAATCGTGACGAAGTCTTTTGAAGTGCAGCGGGACTCCGGACAAGCAGTGGCTGGGCTGTGGGCCTCCCAGGCGGCGATCTACCAGCGCTATGGCTACGCGGCCATGGGCGCAAATCGTACCTACCAGGTCGATACCGTTGACGTTAACTTCACCGATGGCGACAACGGCAACTGTCCCGTTCGACGTCTGACAGGAACGGAAGCCGTCGCTGAGGCAAAGAAGGTCTACCTGTCGTATGTTGCCGACCGTTTTGGTTACCTGCACCGGTCCCAGTATCTCTGGGGTAACTTTTTTGACGAAAGCGGAGATGGACCCGTTTACGCTGCTGTCGCCTACGCGAACGACGAGCCTCAGGCCTATGTGATTTACACGCTGCGTTCCGAAAAAGTCGACAACGTTGCACGCGGACAGGAAATCAAAGTCAGAGACCTGGCCTGGCTCAATATGGATGCATACAGGTCACTCTGGTCGTACCTCGGCCAACACGACCTGGTCGGAAGAATCACCTGGGAAAACGCTCCCGTAGATGACCCCCTGAAGGAAATCTTCATGGAACCACGCATGTTGCACACCCGGGATGCTGAAGGGAGCTGGTTGCGCATCGTCGACGTTGAGGCAGCGCTTCGGGAACGCGGTTATATACGGCCCGGAAAAGTCACGATATCAATTGATGAAGACAGTCTGGCTCCCTGGAACACAGGCACATGGTCGCTCGAGGCGAGTCCCGAAGAAGCTGCCGTTACCAGTTCTGCCAACCAACCTGACGCGACCATGTCGATCAAATCCCTGGCCAGTCTCTTCTGCGGCAATCACAGCGCACGGACCCTGCGATCCTGGGGATTGCTGCAGGCAGACGACGCAGGGATCGAAACATTGGACAACCTGTTTCAACCCCATCACGCCCCACACTGCCCGGACCATTACTGATCTTGAAATTCCAGGAATCGCGGGTCCGGTGCACTGCGCCGGACGACCGAGCAACAAGTCGCCTGCCCGCGACTTGTGGTGATGCGAGGTCCGGGGTTCAATCGACCGGAGGATATTGCGGCACGGACGCCAGGAAGCTAACTCAAGTGATCGAAAGCGGCTTTAGCCGCGATTGTCTGACAAGCCGACCCAAGGTACTCTCAGGTCAGGCACACCAGGGGGAGAGTGACGATGATCAGGATATCTCACGTGGCACTTGTTGCCTGCATTGTGATTTCCGGCAACGTGGCGGCCAGAGCAATCGATGACAAAGCGCTGGCCGACGAGACGAGTAACGAGTGGCTGGCCTATGGTCGCACTTATAGCGAACAGCGTTTCAGCCCCCTGAGTGACGTCAACGCCGGCAACGTCAGCGACCTGAAGGTCGACTGGTATATCGATCTGCCGGATGCTCAAGGCCTCGTGGCCACACCGCTCGTCAGCGAAGGGGTGATGTACTTCACCGGTTCGAAGAATATGGTCTGGGCTGTCGACGCCACCACGGGGAAACAGCTCTGGAAATACATTCCCGCGCCTGATCCCGGCCGGTCCCGATCGAGTTTTCTGCACGGCAGCCGCGGTGTCGGTCTCTGGAAAGACAAGGTATTCACGACCACCGTGGCTGGCCGTCTGATTGCGCTCGACAAGGCCACGGGTGAGGAGATCTGGAACGTCAATACCATCGTTCCGGGTACGCCGCTCTACATCACGGGCGCTCCCAAGATATTCAAAGGCAAAGTCCTGGTCGGCAATGGAGGGACCGAAAACTCCGGCTCACGCGGTTATGTCACAGCGTACGATGCTGAGACCGGTGAGCAGGCGTGGCGCTTCTATATCGTTCCAGGAAACCCGGCTGACGGTTTCGAAAATGCAGCCATGGAGATGGCCGCTGAAACCTGGACTGGTGAATGGTGGACGATGGGAGGCGGCGGAAACGCCTGGCACGGATTTACGTACGACCCCGAATTTGACGCGCTCTATATCGGTACCGGCAATGGAGCGCCATGGAACCGTAAGATCAGAAGTCCCGGTGGCGGTGACAATCTCTTCCTGTGCTCGATCGTCGCTCTCGACCCCGACACCGGCGAGTATCTCTGGCACTACCAGACAACGCCGGGAGAAACCTGGGACTACAACTCCAACATGGATATCGTGCTGGCGGACCTGGAGATCGATGGCAAAGAGCGCAAGGTCATCATGCACGCTCCGAAGAACGGGTTTTTCTATGTGATCGAACGAGGTACGGGGAAGCTGCTCTCCGCTGAGCCCTACGCAGACGTCAGCTGGGCATCGAAGATCGATCTGGCCACCGGACGCCCTGTCGAGGTGCCTGGATCCAGGTATGAAGATGGTCAGGCACTTGTCACACCAGGACCATTCGGCGCTCACAACTGGCCACCGATGTCGTACAACCCTCAGACCGGGCTCGTGTACATACCGACCATTCACCAGTATCTGATCTATTCGGATGATGAGGTCGACCTCAATACCTGGGAGTCACCGGACTGGTTTGCGCCTGTACCTACCGGCGGGGAAGGGGTTGCTTTCGAAATAGTCGGCAATCGCAACGACGGCACACGAGGCTCATTGCAGGCCTGGGATCCGGTAAAACAGGAACAGGTCTGGGAAATCCCACTGCACTCACCTTGGAACCCCGGCACCCTCACCACTGCGGGGAACCTCGTGTTCCAGGGCCGTGCGGACGGTGACCTTGTAGCCTACAACGCCGAAACCGGCCAGGAACTCTGGAAAGAACACCTGGGGCTCGGGATAGCCGCTCCGCCGGTTACTTACGCTATCAACGGTAAACAATATGTTTCCCTCCTCGTCGGCTGGGGAGCTGTCTTTGCCGCGATCGGGGGCCAGGAAGCGAGCGACCTCGGCTGGCAATACGGGCGACACATGCGACGTCTTGTCACTTTCTCCCTCGAGGGGGATGAGGAACTACCTGCACTGCCACCACCCGAGGTACCTGAGCCGCTGGCTGCACCGTTTTTTGAGGTGGACGAAGCACTGGCGCGCACCGGCGAGGATATTTACGGTCAGTGTTCATGGTGTCATGGGCAGGAAGGGTTAGCTGGTGGTTCTGCCCCGGATCTCCGGGCATCCACCATCCCGCTCGACCATGATGCGTTTGGAGCTACGCTCAGGGCTGGCCGCGTACCGCTGGGCATGCCTGCCTATGACAATCTCTCCGACGAACATGTTAAGGCGCTGCAACACTACATCCGGGAGCAGGCGAACCTGGGTCTCGAATAATGCAGATCCATCGCGGCTCCCACAAGCAGGTAGCTGGTTTACTCATGTGGGACACGTACTTCAGCCGAGATACTTGCTACGTGAAATCCCTATAGAACCGCGCTGAAGCATTGCTAAAATTGCTGCATGGGTTCCGAGGTTACTCACCGCTATTTTGACGCTGAAGATTTCAGCCGCTTCCGCGAACTGCTTGACAGTGAAACGGAGCTGTTGCGCGATCAGATCGATAAAGGTGCGCTGTCACCACGCGGTGACGTTGCCGGTTTTGAGCTCGAGGCATGGCTCATCGATCCTCACGGCAACCCCTGGCCACACAACCAGGAGTTTCTGGATACCCTGGATAACGGGCTTGTCGTGCCGGAGCTTGCCCGTTTCAACATAGAGCTCAACGGCAGCCCGTCCACATTGAGCGGCCGGGTGTTCACCCGCCTTTACGACGAGCTGCACGCCACCTGGTCAGACTGTCGGAAAACTGCCGCTAAGCTCAACTGCGGCCTGGTGACGATAGGTACCCTCCCGACCGCGCAGCCGGACGTTTTCGACGGCAGCAACATGTCCGAGATGATCCGTTACCAGTCATTGAATGACCGGGTCATAGCACTCCGTGATGGCCAGCATCTCCAGATCGACATTGAGGGCGGAGACGGTCACGAATCGCTCAACCTGGTACACCACGACGTCATGCTGGAGGCAGCGGCAACGTCATTTCAGATCCATCTGCAGTGTCGACCGGAATTTGCCGTACGCGACTTCAACGCAAGCCTCATCACCAGCGCTCCTCTGGTAGCGGTCGCTGCCAATGCGCCGTTGTTGTTCGGTCACAACCTCTGGGACGAGTCTCGCATTCCATTGTTCGAACAGAGCGTCAGTGTCGGTCCGCGCAATCTTCCACGTGTGACGTTCGGTAACGACTATGTCCACGAATCCTTGTTCGAACTCTTCGAAGAGAATCGCCGCGATCACCTGATCCTGATTCCCATGGTCCAGGATGCACCACCCGAGCGTTTTGCTCACCTCAGATTTCAGAACGGAACGTTATGGCGCTGGGTCCGACCGCTGCTCGGTTTCGACTTTGATGGTCAGCTGCACCTGCGCATCGAGCAGAGAGTGCCAAGCGCAGGTCCCACACTCAAAGACTGCGTGGCGAATGCTGCTTTCTACTACGGCATGGTTGCAGGCCTGCGATTGCAGGACCCACTCGAAGATCAACTGTCTTTCAGCGACGCACGGGAAAACTTCTACAACGCTGCCCGCTATGGACTGAATGCACGGGTCCGCTGGGGAGAAGGTGAGGTTAGCATGCGGAATCTCATCACAAACGACCTCTTGCCGCTGGCCATCAGAGGGCTTGAATCACTGGACATCCCTGGCGGGGAGATTTCCGAATACCTCGACATTGTGGGCGCCAGGGCCGACAACGCCCAGAACGGCGCGGGCTGGCAGCGCCGGTGGCTGCAATCCAACGATGCCACACTGAACGACCTGGTTCTGGCCTACCAGACGCAACAGGAAAGCCACCTGCCGGTACATGCGTGGCCGATATAGATCTCAGGGTATTTGACGAACCTCCAGCCGGATTATTCGAAACAAGCAGTCGAGATCTGAACGCGTTGCTGGGTGGCCCTTCTCTGGTGCGCATTGCAGGTGAACGCGAACCGCCTCTGTTCATCTCCACCCTTCTGCATGGCAACGAAACCAGCGGGTGGAGTGCTTTGTGTGAACTCATGGCCACTGGTACACCACCGGGGCGAACGATACTGCTCTTTGTTGGCAATCCTGCTGCAGCGGCTGAAAATGTCCGGCATCTGTCCGATCAGCAAGACTTCAACCGCATCTGGAATCCACCGGATCCGCTCGCAGCAGCCGTGCTGGACACCCTGTCCAATCAGGCTCTCTTTGCCGCCGTGGATATTCACAACAACACCGGACGCAATCCACACTACTCGGTTGTGACCGAGATCAGCCCGAGCGCCCTGGCGCTGGCATACACCTTCTCTGACCATGCCATGTACGTTGAAACACCGGATACGGTCATTATCCGGCCGCTTGCTTCCATGTGTCCGTCCATCACGGTTGAAGTGGGACCGGTGGGTTACGCTGAGAGCGATATACGAACCCTCGATCTCATGACTCGCCTGACAGAACTCGATGCGCTGCCTGACGCCTCATCGGGCACTCCTCGCGTGTACCGTTCTGTCGCTCGGGTATTCGTCAACGAAGAGGCAACCTTTGACTTCGCGGACGATCCCGACCTGCACCTGGCAACGGACGATCTCATCCTGACAGCAGGCATGGAGGCTGTGAACTTTCATTCGGTACCCGCAGGTGCGGAGTTTGGTTTCACGCGGCAGCCCTTGAACCACAGCCTGACGGTACGCAACGATGCCGGGGAAGACGTCACCGGGTTGTACCTGCAGGAAACTCACGGCGATATCAGCCTGCTCCAGGATGTCATTCCCGCGATGTATACAACCGATCCTGAGGTGATCCGGCAGGACTGCCTCTGTTATTTCATTGAGGAAACTTGAGCTCAACAATCGCGGCTAAAGCCGCTCCTACAGAGCCAGGAGCGACCTATTCCCTCGGCTTGCTCCACGACGGCAGCCAGGTGTCGTCCTGATCTGCCGTGCCGTCGTCTTCCTGTTTACGCGCGCCTTTCAGCATCAACGACATCGCATAGTTTCCCTCGTGGCAGGCATACTCGTACACGTCCGCATCGGTGCGGTTGAGTTCCTGAACCACAGTAAACGGTGCTTCGTAGGCAAAGCTGTCCTGCACCGTGTAGCGGTATTCCAGGGTATCTTCATCCAGCCGGGTGAAGCGCTCCACGAGTTTCATGTCAGGACCCGTGAGGCGGAACATCTGCTTGTCGTTGAAGTTGGTGGTGGTCACGACAAACGTGTCCCCTTCCCAGACACCGGTGGAATTCCCATTCCAGAAACGCATGTGAGACGGCAGGTCTTCGCCACCATTGGTTGGTATCACCCTGTGATCGTTGACCATTTCGACATGTATGACGACGTGTGATGGTGACTCCACAATCTGCATGATGTTGTTATACGCACCCGAGGTCATCGGCGGCCCCGCGTTGAAGCCTTTGATACAGCGGTCGTAGCTGTTTCGGTCCTCGGGTCCCCTGGGTGGCTGCTCCCAAAGGTCCCGCTCGGCTACATATCTGGCAATAGCTTCTTTGGATACCGGCGGAAGTCGTCCGTTGGGAGGATCCACCACCAGCGACGTACGGCGAGCTTTGGAGTACTCAGTACCGATATCCAGGAAGAAGGCGTTGTAGCCCACATCGAGGTCGCTTTGCTGCCCCTCGTTTTTAGCTGCCTCCTCGAAGTCCACACTGGCCCGGGCATCCAGCGCCGTTTTCCGTCGCTGCTCGAGTTCCGCCACTTCTTCTTCAGTCAGAAATTCCCTGTCCGCATATTGCTCCGGACGTTCGTACGGCGTTGCAGTCTTGAAATCCCATGTCCCCTGCAGACTGGGTTTACCCCAGGAAGTAAGCGGAACATCTGCTATTGCAGATGCCGCAAATCCGAATAAAAACAAGCTGGTCAACGTTTTCATGATCACCTCAGTGCAGGTTCTTGAGGGTGGGTTTGTTGCGGTCTTCTCCCTGGCGCAGGTGCCCGTAAACGGCATCCTCCGCAAACGGGATACATTTATATTCAAGCAGTTGCGCGTTCTCTTCAAGACGACGGTACAACGGCATACGTATGGTCCAGGGGCGCGTAAAGACTTCCGGATCTTCAATCACCGCTTCGTAGTTGATGTGATTGTCGCCAACCAGTGTATAGCGCTCAGTCACTTTGAGCGCCTCGCTGTGGAAGTTGCCTGACGCATCGAGCCAGGTATCAGGCACCTGGTCGGTCACTTCAATGACCAGCGTCTCGCCTTCCCAGCGACCAAGGGAATACCCCATCCATGAGGGTAATTCGGCTCTCGTTCCAGGGCGGTCCATGTGGATGAGCCGGCTGTTACTGCCAAACTCGTACGCCATGAAGACCTTGTTTTCTGACTGAACGATATGGAACGGGAACGGCATGTAGGTCTGCCGCGGTATCCCGGGGATGTAACACTTCACCACCGGATCCCACTGAAACCACTCAGCACGATACTTGTCCCGTTGCTCACGCGCTTCGTCTGTGTACGGTATCTCCCCGCCAACTACATAGTTGAGACTCGCTGGCACCCCGCCAAAAGCGCCCAGCAAATGGGTTGCCGGTCCTTTGAACGCATGCTGACCTTCAAGGTTCCAGTGAGCGTGCCCGACAGCCTGCCAGAGACCGTTCAGATCGGGAACTCCTGTTGTTTGTTCAGCTGTCGTTTTTTTGTCCGTCGTTTGTTCGTCTGTCACGGCGGTGGACACGCAACCCGCCAGAAACAGGACAATCAGGGGGAGTACTCTCATCATCTACTCCGGGAGGGCCTGTTCACCACCACCTTCGCTGGGGTCAGCACCATCCCTGGGTGCTCCCGTCCCCGACGAACCCATGAATATCCGCCTGCCATCGATAAAGGTGATATCACGCCCGCTGCCTCGACATTTAGGTTCACAATCAGGATCTTTGCTCTGATACCCACGAACAATGACCTCCGTACCCGGCTGCAGGAGGCTCCTCGTCAGACCAGCACGGAGAAGCGTGTTGGGAGTTCCGCCTTCCATCATCCAGGGTACAACCGAACCGTCGTCCATTGTCACGTCGATGTGCACCCAACTGTGTGGGTTGATCCATTCGACGCGAACGATGGTGCCCGTCACACGGAATGGCCGGTCTGCGTCGAACTCTGAAGAAAACGCGTGATGGGTATTCGCAGTGAGCGGAACCACCATCAAGACAAGAATTCCGAAATAACGCATTGCCCCCTCCTATCCGCCTATTCTAGTCAGCTTCGGGTGTTTTGTTCAGCTAACTGTTCCGCGCGCGCCTCCCTGGCCTTTTCCGAGATGAACGCTTTGATCGCACGAACCTCTTCTACGCTCAAGGCTTCATTAAATGCCGGCATCCCCAGATCGCTCTTCATCCCGCCCAGCACGATGGCTTCAAACGCATCGCGTGTTTCGGCACTCATTCGCCTGAGATCGGGCGAAGCGGAAGCCACAACCGATGGTTGCCCCAGACCCCGGTGACAGATGGCGCATTGAGCGTGGTAGAGCGTGTTACCCGCATCCAGTTCTTCAACGCTTGCTGTCTGCGGTGGTTGTTCAGGAATGGTCCTGTCCCTGACCGACGGTTCGGGTTGGGCTGCGTCACCGTTCAACCTGAACACCAGCAACGTGCCGGGTGTTGCGTAGTCCAGGCTGCCACTCACCATCGTTGCAACATACTGTGTGCCGTCGATGGCGTAGCTGATCATCGAAGATGAGAACGAACCTTTGGCGTTGTAGTGCCAGAGTACATCACCCGTATCCGAATCCCGAGCGGTCATGACACCCGTACCTTCGCCGTGGAAGAGGACACCCGTGGTCGTTGCAAGTACGCCCCCGTTGAATCCCGTGTCGAGCTGCACCCGCCAGCGGTATTGCCCACTCAACGGATCGAAGGCGCCGAGAAACCCGGTTGTAGGATGGCGTTCGTTGGGGGACTCTTTCATCAGCCGTTCCCGGTAGGCGCCGTAGCCAATGCCGAGGCTCAAACCCACTTCCTCGATAATGTACTCCCCCGTTTCGACAAAGTGCTCGTCCAGCGAATAGAAGTTCGCGTAGTCGTGGTAGTAGAAATACATGATGCCCTGGCGCTCATCGAACGACATCGGTTCCCAGTTATGCGCACCAGCGTTTGCCGGGATAATCCACTGGGGCTCCCGTTCGAATACCACCTCGGGATTTTCCACGGGTCGTCCGGTTTCCATGTCGACATGAGTTGCCCAGCTGATGTGTTCCGTATACGGGTGCGCTCTCAGGAGTTCCCCGTTCGTCCGGTCGATCACATAGAAAAACCCGTTTTTAGGTGCCTGCAGGAGTACCTTGCGAGGCTCACCGTCCACCACCATATCGCCAAGCGCAATATCCATCGCTGCGCTGTAATCCCAGTTATCCCCCGGCACCGTCTGGTAGTACCAGTTCATCCGCCCCGTATCTGCATCGACTGACACAATGGCCGTCAGGAAGAGATCATCTCCGCCACCCGGAGAGCGGATGTCCCGTGGCCAGGGTGCACCATTACCCACACCGATATAGAGGGAATTGAGCTCCTCGTCGTAAACGAGGGAATTCCATGCGGTACCACCGCCGCCGAGTTTCCACCACTCACCCCCCCACGTTTTGGCTGCCATTTCCATCTCGGGGTGCTCAAACGGTTGCGATGGATCACCTGGCACCAGGTAGAACCGCCACGCGATCTCACCCGTGGCAGCATCATAGGCGGTGACATACCCACGCCTTTTCCCGGCTTCAGAGCTACCGTTGCCTATGAAAATCTTGCCGGACGCTGCCCGTGGCGCACCCGAGATGTTGAAACGCCCGAGTGCTGACGGGTGCCAGGTGTCCACATCCCAGACTTCCTGACCGGTTTCCGCGTCAATGGCTAACAGACGGCCATCGTACGTCGCGACGTACACCCGGCCTTTGTAGACCGCCACCCCACGATTAACGACACCGCCACAACACGAATACTTGACGTACTCACGGTCCGTTTCCGGATCGTAGGTCCAGATTTCTTCGCCTGTTGCTGCGTCCAGGGCATACACCACGCTCCAGCCGTTCGTGGCATACATCACTCCGTCAACCACCAGCGGCGTACCCTGCATGCGTTCGGTATTGCCGCCAATCGGTTTGGACCACGCAAGCCCCAGCTTACTCACGTTATCCCGGGTGATCTGATTGAGCGTCGAGAACCGCTGTTCTTTGTACGTCTGACCGTAGGTCAGCCAGCTGCTCGGTTCCACCTCAGCGGCAGCGATGATACGGGCATCGTCCACGGAACCTGATGTCGTCTTTGGGGGCGGCGCCGTTGGCTCAGCACAACCTGCCAGACACAAGGTGATCAGGAGCATCCGTTTCATGTGCTGGCCCATTCGACAATCTGTGCATACCCGTCCAGCACCTGAAGACTGGCGTCACGGTCACCGGTCGGCAGGGAAAGCACTATCCGATTGACGCCCTTACCAGCAAGCTCAACGAGTTGCCCGGGTTCCGTGATCATCGTTAACAGCGAGATATCAATTTCATCGATCGTACGTCCCACCTTGTCGAGCTCTTCATGCAACTGCTCGAGCCGCTGGTCGAACTCCGGAATGTGGACCGGATACCAACCTTGCGCATACTCGGCAATGCGCTTGATCGCCCAGGTGGACGTGGCTCCAATGAGCACTGGTGGATGCGGTTTGGTGACGGGTTTGGGTTCCACCCAGACCGGATCGAAATCCACAAACTCACCGTGATATTCCGCATCTTTTTCCGTCCAGCAGGCTTGCATGGCGAGGACATGCTCGCGCAACACCTTCCAGCGGTCCTCAAAGCGAACCCCGTGATTCTCGAGCTCCTCACCCAGCCACCCAGCGCCAACCCCAAACAGAAACCGGCCGTTAGATATGGCATCAAGGGAAGCCACGCGTTTGGCCAGCGCGATTGGGTGGTGCTCAGGAACCAGGCAGATCCCTGTCCCGACTTTCAGGTTCTCGGTAACTGCTGCTGCTTGCGCGAGATACGTAAAAGGCTCATATGCTTCCCAGTAGATACTCGGGAGATCGCCACCCATCGGGTATGGCGTGCGCCGGGATGCCGGTACATGAGTGTGTTCAACCACCCACAACGACTCAAAACCCCGTTCCTCCAGGGCTCTCGCCAGATCGACAGCATTCATCGAGTACGCCGTCGGAAAATTGGAAATACCGATATCCATACAACCTCCCCAGGTCAACTCTTCATACGATAGGCCATCGGTGAGTGGCCAGCCAGTATCTTGAACGCTGCCGAGAAATTGGCCACCTCCGTATAGCCCGTCAGATACGCTATCTCTTTGACCGGCATGGTTGTCCCCGACAGAAGCTCACACGCCAGGCGATGGCGTGTGCGCGCTACCACCTCGCGGTAACTCGTTCCCGCTGAATTCAGCCGCCGCTGCAAGGTGCGCTGGCTTAAGCCCAGGCCCACCGCCATCTCGCCGATCGTGGGGACAGCACCTGTGGATGAGAGCACGAGGCCCTCAATACGTTCCACCAGATCGTATTGATTAACTGACTTCCTGATACTCTCTTCACACTGACGCCTGGCGATGGCATGAGCCAGCGGATTGGCGGTCGCCTGGGGGAAAGCGAGCGCCCTTTCCGGAAACACGAGCTCACAGATGTCCGCCTCAAATATCAGCGGACATGAACAGGTTTCTTCATAAATGTTCGCGTGCGTGGGGCGCGAGTAATCGATGCGGACTTCTACCGGACTCACGTGCATCGCCTGCAACTGAAGTACCAACGCTGATAACGTTGTTTCAACGGCCCACGGTCTCAACCAGTCCGGCTCAGGACCCTCAAACCCGACAACATCGCCGAAAATCACATGGCAACCATCGCCACGTACGGCCTGGTCAACCTGCACAGGTACCGCGAGCAGGTCCTGGTACTCCATGGTGAATGCCATCGCCGATCCCAGATCCGCGGCTGTCATCGCTGCGAGTCCGGCCATCCCCGTATTCAGCAGCTGGAGGGATTCTGGCTGCGCAAATCCCACTTCAGGGACCGCAAGATCCACAATAAACGCCTCGATCACCCCGTAAAACTGATCTGCGGACACATACTGGCCTGCATCGTGCAACGCGTCGCGGGTCAACCCGAAGCGGTGCAGAACCTCATCTGCATCGTGGCCCTGGGCGTCTATGCGATAGACCGGGTCCAGCAGATACGCTGCAGGTGCGCGATTCCATACGCGAAACATTGGCGCAATTCCATAACAATATGGCGTAAAACCATAACACACCAGCGCCAGCCTTCCCCTATTCTCTACGCACTCACCACGGGGATGACCATGTTTGCATTGCAGAACTGGTACGTTGCGGCACGCTCGAACGAGCTTGCCAGTGAACCACTCGCCCGCCGTATCGTCGAACGGGATCTGGTTCTTTTCAGGGACGCCGAAGGGCAGGCTCATGCGGTTGATGCCATGTGTGCCCATCGCGGCGGAAATCTCGGTCGCGGAAAAGTCGTCGACGGATGTATTGAATGTCCCTGGCATGGCTGGCGCTACGCCGGTGATGGTGCCTGTGTGAACATCCCCTCCATTGGGGCTGAAGGGAAAATCCCGAAGCTGGCCAGGGTGGCATCTTATCCGGTTCATGAAGCCCAGGGTTTCCTCTATGTCTGGACCGATGCCGAGGTGGCGCCTGACTGGACGCCCCGCGAGCATGCTCTCTTTGACGGGTACTTCCACCAACCGAGCCCAGGTCGTCACCAGAAAGGCAACTTCATCAACACTATCGAAGCCGCTTGTGATGACAGCCACGTATTCATTGCACACGAGAACACAATCGGACGCGGTGCACGTGCACAGCTCGCACCAATCACGATGGTGGAAGAAGACGCAGATGGTCGCGGGTTAGAAGCCGAGATGCGCTGGCCGGAGGATCAGCAACGACCATTGAAGGGTTTGAACAAGTGGTTTAACCAACTCCTGCTTGGCACCGAGCACAACATAGCCACGGCAAACAAAAGCTTCCGTATGGAGATGACAGGTCTTGTGATTCACCGCTATGTCAAAGAAGACGGAACCGAGATGATCGTCTATGCGTTTGTTACACCTTGCGACGCGACGACCAACCTTTTCTTCGCAGGTTTTGTCGATACAAATCCCAACCGCTCCTGGCTCAGTAAGCTGGCTTACCGCACGACGTTAGGCACTCAGCTGGAAGAAGTGTTCAATGAAGACCAGGATGTAATCGGAACGGCGTTGAGCGACGATCTCCCCGGCGGACATCCGCAGCCGGTTTCAGTGAATGCCGATATCGTGGGTCTCGGCTTCCGGCGGATGTACGCACGACAGGTCGAACGCGAAGGTTCAATTCCCGCGTGGCCGGTCGCCCGCAGCAAACCACAACCAGTGGCCTGAAGCATGGACGGTCTACATCCATCAAAGTACCTCGACCCCGGCTGGTTAGGTAAGGAAGTCGATTCCCT
This sequence comes from Pseudomonadales bacterium, assembly GCA_028277965.1. Lineage (GTDB taxonomy): Bacteria > Pseudomonadota > Gammaproteobacteria > Pseudomonadales > Azotimanducaceae > UBA4421. Next base: position 14,522 of record JANQFF010000131.1, on the reverse strand, counting down.
CTTCTGCAAGGAGTGGCTCTGCGTTGGTCGGGAGACAGACCTGCCTGAACCTGGCAGCTACCTGTCCTCGGTCATTGCCGGTCAACCGGTACTCATCTGGCGCGGGCTGGATGGCGAGATTTGCGCCTACGAGAACGTCTGCCGGCATCGTATGTCCGTCATCGCCAGCGGCTGTGGTGTTGCTGACATGCTGAGCTGTCCCTTTCACGGCTGGACCTACGCAACCGACGGTAGTCTTAAAGCGGCGCCCGGCGCGCGTGATCTGGTGGCATCAGGCGGTATTGCGTTGCCAACATTGTCTGTTGAGACCTGGATGGGATTCATATTCGTGAATCTCGACCAGGCAGCCCCTCCGCTGGCGCCGCGCCTGAAATCTGTCGAGGCGCTCATCGCACCTTACGAGATCGACCGTTTCGAATTCAGCTTTCGGGAGGAATCATCCGACGCGGCGACCAACTGGAAGCTCATGATGGAGATTGGGCTCGAGTCGTACCACTTCCAATACGTTCACCAGGAAACGCTCGCGGAAGACCTGACCGGTATTCCCGGACCTGCGGGTACCGGTGAGTGGACTGTCTCGGTGGAGCCCCGGGTGAGACCGCTGACCGCACAACCCTCCGATCCGGCAGGCTTAAATGAAAAGCAGCGTGGGACGACATACACCTTCGGGATCTTCCCGGCCATGGTGTTCAACGTCGACGTCGACAACCTGGTCTGGTTCAGTGTATTTCCAAAGGACACTGCGCTGACGTCTTCCGTTTTCGGTGGTGCATCCCGGCAACCGGAAAATCTCCGCCGTCTGGGCGCTGACGAGCCCTCTTCCATGGAGGAATACCTCACCTGGGCTGCGCAGCTGGGAGCCGAAGACAATCTCGCGTGCGAGCGGGTCCAACAGGGATTGAGCGGCCGCCTGGCCACCCCGGGACCTCTGCTGCGAGATAAGGAAAACGGTGTTATCGAATTCCACAACTACCTGCGTAACCGTCTGGATACGGACATATGAATGACATCCTCACCGAAGAAGTAGCGACCGCGATACAGGCGCCCATTGAAGAAGCCCGGACTCTGCCAAGAAAGGCGTTTACCTCCGAGGCTTTTCTGGAAGCTGAACGCTCCCGGATCTTCGCGGGCGGCTGGGTTGCTCTTTATTTCATGGAACTGCTGCCCAAACCCGGCGATGCCGTGCCCCTGGATCTGGCCGGCATGCCACTTCTGGCGTTGCGTGATCAGGAGGATGTCGTTCGAGTTTTTCACAACATCGTGCCTTATGACGGGTGTCTGGCACTCATCGATCCCGCTGAAGGTCTCGATGAAATCAGAGCGCCTTACCACGGATGGCGCTACAGTCTCAAAGGCAAATTATTGGCTACACCCTACTGGGGCGGCACGGTAGATGGGACGGATTTGAGCCCCCTGGGTGATCGCCCCGCTGATCTCGTCGAAGTAGCAACCGCCACCTGGGGTCCCGTACTGTTTGTCAATCTCGCCAGTGACCCGGAACCATTTTCCGAGCTCTCAGCACCACTGGATACGGCTCTTGGCGGCTGGGACCTGGGTGCGCTGGCTATATCCCGAAGCGCTTCCGGCACACCGATCCTGTACCCGGAAGATCTCGCAACCAACTGGAAAACACATCTCGAGAACTGGGGCATCAACGTGCTGCACGAGGCGTTTGTGCACAACATCTACAATCAGTCCCCGGAAGTTCCCCGTATGAGAGAGGACGGAGTGAGAACGTACGAAGATTACGTCGATGGGCCGTTTATGGCGCTGAGATACCTGGAGGCTGACTTTCCGAATACTTATGGTGAGATCCCGTTCCCGCGCCTTGACCGGGACCCTGCAAATCCAACCGAACACGGTTACTTCGGAACGTTCATGCCTAACCTTCACTTCGGTGTGTTCGGGAACCTGTTACATCTGATTATCAGCAATCCCGTGTCACCGGGCAGAACAACGACATTAAGGGCCCAGTTTTACCATTCGAGCGCTGCATCGAGCGACGAATACGCGGAAGCACGAGAGTTCCTGGCACAGGGGTTTGTGGAAGCCGGTAGCGAGGACGGACGGATCACCGAAGCCGTCCAGAAGGCGCGTCAGTCCCCGGCGTTCCCGTCCCAGTTCTATTCACAGAACTGGGATACGATGCACTACCGCTTCACCCAGTGGGTGCTGGCGCAACTAACACGCTGAGGTCAGCCCTCATAACCTCCCAGCACGACTATGTCGCGGCTGTCATCCCAGGCCCGATAATCGTCTGTATTGCGTGCCTCATCAAACAGGCGTTCAGCCAGATAGTCGCGATAGTTCTCTTCATACTGAACGTACTGTTCTTCGGAAAGGAATGACCTGACGACCCCATCATAGTTCGCAACCATTGACCGCACTTTCGTCAGCCTGAGTTTGTGAGGAGGCAACTCCAGGACCTGCCTGTTCACCTTCATAACTATCGCCTGAAGTGACTCACCTTGTGCTTTCGTGACGCTCAATTCTGGGACCTTATTGAGTTGTCCAGCACACGCGCTGAAGAGAAACGCAACGACGACTCCGCATAAAGCCCGCATCACATATTCTCACTGAGATCAAATCCCGGTATGTGCCCGTCGCCGAATTCGCTTCGTGACCGAAACCCGCCCGGGTTGCGTATCGTGTCGTACACGCGCTCAGCGAGGTAGTCCCGGTAGCTTTCGTCATAAACGACGTACTGCTCTGCAGACAGGAATTCTCTGACCTCACTGTCGTAACTCGCAAACAGATCCCGCACCGTTGTCAGTCTGAACCGATGCTGCGGTAGTCCCAATACCTGCCGGTTAACCTCGCTAACAACCTTTTGCAGAGATTTTCCTTGTGCCGCATTGACCTTGAATTCCGGAGCTGGATTGGACTGCGTTGCACAGGCTCCAAGAAGAATCGCGAAGAAAGTCGCAAACAAAACCCTCAACATACGGACCTCCGTCGTTTAGGACTACAGTTATTTAACGCCGCTGATGCTTACGCGTCAAATCACACCAGTTTGCATCAGTCGCCAACCAGCAACACCAGATGGTTATGGAAATGTTGAATGCGCATCTCATCATCATTGAGCCACGTGGTGTCGAACCCCTCTGAACGCATCCCGGCCTGAACACCGCTCAGGAGCTCAACATCCTGATCGATCGTATCCGTCATCGTCTTTTTTCCTGCTATGACAGCCTCGTAGCTGAAAACGTCTCTTTGGGGACGCTTGAGCCCCTCGGGCTGTACTCCCTCGATTCGCGTCGACGCACGCCCTATCGAAACGATGTCATCTGAACCTGTCACAAGTTCCGGATCGGCGAACATGACCAGCGTGTACTTATCGAACTCACACCGGTTGGGATCCGTCGGGTGGGGTCGCGGGCGCAATATCCAGAGATGTTCGGGCGTAAACGAGAATATCGTGTTGGGAAACAGGTTGTACTGCCACACATCCGAAAGCTGCTCATCATCAAACTGGTCGTAGTGATAGCCACGATCAGCCCCAATTTCCCGTTTGCGCAACTGCACAGCCCGCCTGATCTCCATAACGCGACCCACGTAGTCCGTGGGGTCGAGACCGAGGTTCATGAGCTGGCCTGTCTGGATATCTGTCGGTTCGTCGGGGACGGGAAACCGAGGGTTAACGGTTGCTCCCGGAACCGCGAGCCCCGTATGCCCGTTGGGAAACAGGTGCACCGTGTCATTGCAGCAATCCACCATCCGTTTGTGCTGGGGATGTAGGAAGTCCACGTGGTAGAGCTCACTGAAGTTATCGACCACTGCTTTCCAGTTGCAATCCAGATGCACGGTCTGATGTTCGACCAGGGTCATGTGCCCGAAACGGTACGGGTCGAGAAATCCCGGAACGCCGCAGAGAAACTCATCCAGGGGCTCCGGATCTTCACCCATATTGATGAACACAAATCCTGACCAGACATCCGTGTGCACCGGTTTCAGCGCCCGCTCCTTGCGCGGCACCCCGTCAGCAAAACGCTCCTCGTATGGAACAGCCGCAAGCTCACCGTCCACGTTGTACGTCCACGCGTGATACGCACACCTGAAACTGTCCGCGTGGCCACACTCCTGCGTCACCAGCCGGTTGCCACGATGCTGGCAGACGTTGAAAAAGCCCTGAATGCTTCCCTTGCTCGTGCGCGCGATGAGAATCTGCTCGCGACCCATGTCAAAAACAAAGAAATCGCCCGGACGTTCGAGGTCGCTCACAAGCCCGGCAAGGAGCCAGGTTTTTCGCCAGACCCCATCCCACTCCCGTTCCATGAATCCGGGATCGACATAGCGCGACTTGTCGAAATTGCAGATCTCCACCGGATGATCTGTGTGATTGACTATCTCAATGGTCAACGGGCTCCCTCCAAGAGATTGGGCCAGCCTGTTAGTATGAGCAAAACAATATCAAGAGGACATACGCGTGCTGCAAGAGCGTATCGAGGGGAAGTGGATTGACTGTTTCGTGCGGGTTTTCGAGCGCTGTAACGTTCAGCCCGGCGAAGAAACAGCCATCCTCTCTGAAACCCAATCGAGGTCGATCAACCGGGAGCTGGCGGAGCTTGCACTCCTCCGGATGGGAGCAAAACCCTATCACGTGATCATCCCGACACCACCACAGACGGCCCCGGTGCCGGTGCGTTCCACGGGGGCAACAGACGTGATCCAGGGAACCGGGTCGATCATCGCTGGTTTATCGAACGCCGGATTTGTGGTCGATTGCACGGTAGAAGGCATGCTGCACGCGCCCGAGTTACCCCAGATCCTCAAAGGTGGGGCGCGCGTGCTGATGGTGTCCAATGAACACCCCGAGGCTCTTGAACGCACCGAACCCGATGAGGCACTCGAGGCAAAAGTGAAGACGGGGATGAAAATGCTCCGGGGCGCAAACTCAATGGAGGTGACCTCTCCTGCAGGTACAGATCTCAGTGTCGGTCTGAAAGGCGCAGTGGTCGGCGGGGGCTGGGGATACGTGACCCGGCCGGGTCTCATCACCCACTGGCCGGGTGGGTTGTGTCTGTGTTTTCCTGCAGCAGGTTCCGTCAACGGGACCCTCGTCCTCGACCGGGGTGATGTGAATCTCACATTCAAACGTTACGCCGACGCGCCGATCGCATTGACGATCAAAGACGACTTTGTGACAGACATTGAAGGCACGGGCGTGGATGCGGACCTGATGCGATCCTACTTCGCCGCGTGGGGCGATAAAGAGGCATACGCCACCAGCCACCTGGGCTGGGGGATGAATACCGGGGCGCGCTGGGATGCCATGACCATGTACGACAAGAACGACTTCAACGGTACCGAACTGCGCGCTTTCGGCGGAAACTTCCTTTATTCCACCGGTGCCAACGAGGTTGCAGGCCGGCATACGCTGGGCCATTTTGATCTTCCTCTGCGCGGATGTTCGGTCAGTCTGGATGGCAACCCGGTTGTCGTCGATGGAGAACTGCAGGGCGAGCTTGCGTGACGGCCTACCTGCCGACCTACAAAGAGGCGGGCACCGGACCACTCTTACTTTTCCTGCACGGTCTGGGTGGCAATCGTCATTCGTTTGACCTTCAGTTTGAAGTCCTGGCCGGGAGCTTCCGGTGTGTCGCCTGGGATACACCGGGCTACGGTGGATCCGATCCTATCGACGAGATGACATTCGAGACACATGCAGCGTGTGTCACAAATCTGATCAATCATCTCGCAGATACGCCGTACGCGGTCATAGGACATTCGATGGGAGGCATGATCGCCCAGACCTGGCTGCGAAGAGGCGGGCGTTGCGAAAAGCTGGTTCTTGCCCAGACGAGTGCCACGTTTGGCAAGCCCGGCAGCGAATGGAACGAGAAATTCCTGGCGGGACGTCTAAAGCCCCTCGACGAAGGAAAAACACCAGCCGATTTTGCCAGGCCACTCATCGAATCCATGTTCCACGACAGATCCCTGACCGATGCCATCGAACTGGGTGTTGCAACCATGTCACCGCTGCCCTCGAGCGTTTACCGCCAGGCAATCAACTGCCTGGTAACGTTTGACGAAACCGCATATCTCCCACGGATCCCCGTTCCGGTCTTGTGCCTTGCAGCGGAAAACGACACGACAGCCCCACCTGCGACACTTCAGAAAATGACCGAGGCTATACCGACAGCGGAGTACGTGTGCCTTCCCAATGCCGGTCATCTTGCCTATATCGAAACTCCCGGCGCTTTCGCGAACGCCATTCAAAACTTTCTAGACTGAACAATGGACAAAACGACTGAACTCACAGGCATCGCGCGGGAACTCGGACGTGACAAATTCCTCGCTCGTTCCTCCCAGTACGACGTGGATGGCAGATTTCCTGTCGAAAACTATGCGGACCTTCGGGACGCGGGCTTCTTAGGTCTGACCATACCTGAACGATACGGCGGTCTTGGTGCTGACTATGCAACCTACGCCATGGTCTCAGCAGAACTCGGCACCTGGTGCGGCGCCACGGCACTGACGTTCAACATGCACAATGCAACCATGATGTGGTCGGGATTCGTTGCTGACGATCTCCCCATGTCCGACGCGGACCGGACAATTCATAACGATCGGCGCGCGGCCATCTACACAGGTGTCCTGGAAGACGGTCACGTTTTTGCCCAACCCTTCTCCGAACCGAACAGCGCAGCGGCAGCGGGCAAAGCGCCATTCGGCACAGAAGCGAAACCAGTTGAAGGGGGATTTCTGGTGAACGGACGCAAACACTTTGCGTCTCTCTCGGGACACGCTGACTACTACGGCGTGTTGTGTACGCTCGCCGGTGATGGTGAAGCCAATGTCGCCAATACCATGTTCCTGGCTATTCCAGGGGACGCTGATGGTTTCAGCATCGATGGTGATTGGGACGTTCTCGGCATGCGTGCCACGGCGTCACGCAACCTCAAGTTCGAAAATGTCTTCGTGCCTGACACCGCTCAGTTATTACCGGTTGGCGCCTACTACAATGCTGCCCGGGACTGGCCACACATGTTCATGACACTGTGCCCTACCTATATGGGTATCGCCCGCGCAGCCTTTCAGTTCACCTGCGACTATCTCAAAGGAGACATTGAGGGCGGCCCACCCCGAAGCAGCAGTGCCGACAGCCCCATCAAGCAGTTTGGTGTCGCCCACATGCGCATCAGGCTCGAGCAGGCTGAGGCGCTTTTTTTGCGAGTCATCAGCGAGGCGCGCTACAAGCCCACGCACATAGACCGCCAGCGGGCGTACGCGGCCCAGTACACCGTCATGGAGACGGCAAACGAACTCTGCCGGGAAGCCATCCGTGTCTGCGGAGGACGCTCGATCTTCAAACACATGCGCCTGGAACAGTTGTACCGGGATTCCCGGTGCGGATCGTTGATGCTCCCCTGGACACCGGATACCTGTGTCGAACGTCTTGGTTCCGAAAGCCTCAAAGACTGGGGAACTCAAGCCGGGGCATGAACGGTCTGGGAGATTGGATTCGTTACAACGCTAACTGGGCGGGAGACCGTTTAGCGCTGGACATGGGTGCTGAGGTTTATACCTACAGCGAGATGGATGCCGCTGTCGACAATCGCGCTCAGCTTCTGGTCGACGAGTTCGGTATTACAGCTGGGGATCACATAGCGGTCCTCGACCTCAACTCCCCGGACCTCATCCTTCTCCTGTTTGCCTGCGCCCGTCTGGGCTGTTCCCTGCTGCCACTGAACAACCGCCTTGCCACACCCGAGCACAAGTGGATCCTGGAACACGCCAGGGCGACACAGCTTTTCTATGAAGACGAGTTTGCAGGGACGGCCCGGGATCTGGCAGCGCAACTCCCCGGCCTTGGAATCGCTCGCCTGGACGATCTCGCTCAAGGGAAGGTGGAGGCGATCAGATATGAAGAAGTGGGCAATCTCGATTCCAGGGTTCTGCTGATCTACACCTCGGGGACCACCGGGAAACCCAAAGGTGTCGTGCACCAGCAGCGCGCACTGTTCTATAACGCGCTCAATGCGATACATGCCCAGGAAATGAGGGCGCTGGACCATGTGTTGTCAGTCCTGCCGCTGTTTCACTCGGGCGGACTGAATATCCAGACCACACCGGCCTTCTACGTGGGTGCCAGGGTAACTCTGCTGCAGCGCTTCGACCCGGGGGAAACCTTGCAGGCTATCCAGACATTGCGGCCAACCATGTTCCTGGCGGTGCCCGCTATCATTCAGGCCCTGGTCGATCATCCTCTGTGGCAGAACACGGATCTGTCCTGCCTCAGGATGGTCGGAACCGGATCGTCCACCGTCCCGGATGCGCTGCTCGATGTCTGGCATGATCGTGGCGTACCCGCGACACAGATTTACGGCATGACAGAAAGTGCCCCGACGGCTATCTGCCTCCCGATTGCTGATACCCAGCGCAAGAAGGGTGCCGCGGGGAAACCCGCCATGCACTGTCAGGCACGCATTGTCGATGACGAGGGGAACGACGTCGCTGATGGCGAACGCGGGGAAATACTCCTGCGGGGGCCCAATCTCCTCACTGAGTACTTCGACGACCCCCAACAGAGCAGCAATGTCTTCAGCGGTGACTGGTTCCACACAGGTGACATCGGGCACGTGGACAACGAAGGCTTCTACTACATCGACGACCGCAAGAAAGACGTCATCATCTCAGGTGGCGAGAATCTCTATCCGGCTGAACTCGAGAACGTGCTGGCTGACATGCCCGAGCTCGCAGAGTATGCCGTGGTTGGCCAACCGGACGAACGCTGGGGAGAAGTGGCCATCGCCTGTGTGGTATTACGTGAAGGTGTAGAACTCAGCGAAGCAGAGTTACTCAACCGCTTTGAGGGGAAACTTGCCCGTTTTAAACACCCGCGTGGCGTGCGGTTCTTCGAGTCCCTGCCGCGCAACGCGATGGGCAAGGTGCTGAAATTCGAGCTGCGCGATCAACTCCAAACTCATCGCGGCTAAAGCCGCTCCTACAGAGATAGCTGGATCTTTCTATCTCTGTAGGGCCGCGATTTGGTCACAGCCTGCAATTTACCTCAGGTAGACTGGCTCGATGTCCAACCCAGGTCCTCTGTCCAACCCGAACTACCGGCTGCTGCTTGGTGGGTTTGCGCTGGGTCAGCTTCTCAACCCGTTACAGTTCCTCACCCAGATCCTCTGGGTGCAGGCGTACGCGCCAGAGGACATCTGGCTCATTCTGGTAGCCCTGATCGGTGCCAGTCGCGGGGCGGGCGCGCTTGTCTTCGGGCTCTACGGTGGTGCCCTCGCTGACCGCTTCGACCGACGCAGGCTGCTTCTGGCGACTCAAACCCTGCTGGTGATATCGACCCTCGCCATTGCCCTTTTAATGTATGTGAACGTGACGTCGCTGGTCGGGTTCGCGGTGTTCTTCAGCCTCACCTTCTTTAGCGCAGGTCTGCAGGCTATCGACATCCCAACCCGGATGGCGATTGTCCCGGACATCCTGGGGCCGGAGCTCACCCCTGCGGGTATGTCGCTGAACCAGGTCGCTGGACAACTTGCGATGCCGATCGCGATGTTCGGTACCGGTTTCATCATCGATGGCTTTGGTTTTGGCGGCGCGTATTTTTTCAGCGTACTTGGCCATCTCGCTGTCATCGTATTTCTCGCGCTGATGGCTTATTCGCCGCAGAGAGATCAATCGCAGGTATCTGAGCGTCGATATGGTATCTCCGAGGCCATACGTGACGTACGCGCCGGGCTCTCCTACGCACGCGGTCATCCTGTTGTGCTCTGGATCATTGTCGTGCTGATCACCATGATGGGACTCGGCTTTCCGGCAACAGCCAACCTTGGACCCACCTGGATCACGACAGTGGTCGGTGTCGCCACGCGCGACCTCGGGTACGTGGTGATGACCTGGGGACTGGGCTCACTCATCGCCGCGTTGTTCCTGACACACTTTTCAGACATCCAGCGTCGAGGGCGCCTGATTGTATTTGGCGCAATCACGTTCTGCCTCTCGTTTTTCGTTTTCGTCGGCAGTGACACGGTCGTCAATGCGGTGATCGGAAATCTCGGTCTCGGCATCGGCATGACAGTGACCACCGTTTCCAGCACGATCCTCATCCAGCAGCTGGTCCCCAACGAGGTTCGCGGTCGAATTATGAGCATCTTTCAGCTCAACATGGGTTTTGCCCAGCTGATGACCATGCCTGTAGCGCTGGCTGCCCAGTGGCTGACACTTCAGGTACTGTTTCCGGCAATGGCAGTTGTGACAACCGTTGCGGTGGTTGCGATCCTCCTGACACGCAGACAGATCTGGCGGGCGTGATACTGACACGACGGTGTCAGGAAGCGTATGCCAGAATCGAATCAAAGCAATTTAAGGAAGGTACGTATGAAACACTACTTTCATCCCATGAGCCGAGGCGTCACAACCCACTGGATGCTGACGGAACTGGATGCCAGCTACGAACCGGTTGTTATCGATTTTCCAAACGGGGAGAACCGTGAACCGGCATACATCGCTGTCAATCCGATGGGCAAAGTCCCGGCCCTGGAAGACGAAGGCAACATCGTCACGGAAACTGCAGCCATCTGCGCCTACCTGGCGGACAAATACCCGGACAAGGGCATGGCGCCATCCACCGGAACACCCGAGCGCGCAAAGTACTACCGGTATCTCTTTTTCCCCGGCACGACCCTCGAACCCATGTTCACCGTGGCCCAGGCTGACATATCAGGGATTTCCCCCGAATCCGCGGGATTTGGTGACATGGAGCGATGCCTGAACACCATCGAGGTGATGACACCGGATGAAGGCTGGGCAATGGGAGAGGCGTTCACCGCCGCGGACGTCGTGTACGGCGGCACGCTCGACTTTGCCGTGAGATTTGGCTGGCTGCCGGATCCTTCCGAAAAAATCGCCCGTTACATCAAACGGCTCCAGGCGAGGCCGGCTTATCGGGAGACCCATCCCGCAGATTGGTACGAATAAAGACGTTTCCTGTGTAGGAGCGGCTTCAGCCGCGATTGGACTATCCTGGCTTAGAGGAAATCGCGGCTGGAGCCGCTCCTACAGAGTCAGGAAGCTTGCTGTTTCAGGCAGCGGCGCTGAAACGCTCCCCGCCTTTATAAACCTCGAGCTTGCCATGATCCTGCAGACACGTGATATCACCGATCGGATCGCCATCGACGACCAGGAAATCGGCCAGGGTATCTTCTTCGAGCGTACCGAGGCTGCCGTTCGGGTCCATGGCCCGCCCGCCATTGCGAGTTGCACATAGAAGCGCTTCCGCTGGTGGCATGTCGAATAGATCCACAAAGTACTCGAGATCTTTGGCGTAGGTGCCGTGCGGTGCAATGCTGATACCGTAATCTCCTCCGACGACGAGGCGGACACCAGCTTCGCGGAGTTTCCCGACCGTCACAACGGTCGCTTCAATTTCCTCTTCGTACCCCTGGGCGATGACCGTTTCGCGAGAGATACCTAACGATTCACATTGGGCGAGATACTGAACCTCCCAGGCGATCGCAGGCCCCACAACAATCCGGTCTTTGTGTTCAGCCAGGAGGTCCACCGCCTCATCGTCGAGGTAGTTGGCGTGCCCGACAAAGTCGACACCTGCACGAACTGCCTGTTTGACGGCAGCAGCGGAGCGCGCGTGACATGCGACGCGCATCTTACGTCGGTGTGCTTCATCAATGATGGCCCCCACTTCTTCATCGGTGAAGGACAGTTCCCCAGGCGGGTTTTGAGGATTGATGGCTTCGCCGTCCACGAAGATTTTCACAACATCGACACCGATCTTGCGCTGTTCCCGAACCGCTTTGCGTAAGGCCCACGGACCGTCAGCTATCTGACTCAATCCACCCGGTGAATCGACATTGCTGGCAGTGGCGCCCAGATCCCGGCCGGCGGCCAGCATTCTGGGTCCCGGCAGCTGACCACTGTTGATCGCCTGGCGCAGCGCCACATCGATCTTGTAGGTTGAGCCAAAGCTGATGGCTGAAGTAAACCCGGCCTGCAGCATGAGCCGGGCGTTACGAACCGCTGTAATCGTGGCCTGCTCAACCGGCGTTTCACCGATGGCGAAAGGGCTTGCATCTGCGAAGGAGAGGTGCGCGTGTGTTTCGGTCATGCCCGGCATGACAAAACGACCTTCGACGTTTACACGCTCTGCGTCGCCGGGCACCTGTGGCAAAGCGTTGGTTGAACCGGCAAAGAGGATCTTCTCACCTTCGACCCACAATGCGCCGTTGTCGATTACAGTCTCGTCCACGCCTGGAAACAGGCGCGCATTTTCATACACCCGGTGTGACATTTCTGGTTCTTCTGTCTGTCTGATTCCTTTTTGTGACCCTGGTACTAATCCTGAAAGAACGCCTCTTTGCGCTCGCCATTTGGGCCATACACAGGCTCCCCGCGCTCAACGAGATAGGCCTGGTTGATGCTTTCTTTGATACCCGCGTCGCCGAGCAGCTCAACCATTTTGTCGTAATTGGGGTGTTTGAAGTGAGCCGCCAGCGTTTCACTGCTTTCCCACAGCTCATAGACCTGGATGCGCGTCGGGACCGACGGGTCCGGTGCAAAGCAGTAGTCACGGCACCCCTCTTCCTCCACGCGTGTTGCCATCTGAACGTCTTTCGTCAGCTCCACAGCGCGGTCGCGACTGTCTTGCGTCTCAAACTCGAGCGCAGCTACCACAATGATCAGTTTGTCTTCCCCCTTTACCACCAGGCCTGTCAGGCGCGTCGTCTCAGGTATGGTTGTCGACGTCGCGTGAATCGCACATGATCTCGATTCTAAACAAAAGGACACAACAATGAAGGCATTTCTGCTGGCGCTGGGGCTCACGGTAATGTCTACACTCAGTTTGCCCGCAACAGGAGACACCAACGTGCAAGACACCATGCTCGAAACGATAGACCGCCAGGATATCGAGTACCTGCGCCGCCTCTATGGCAAAGCAACCGATCTCATCGGGACCGGCAACGCAGGCGACCTCGAGGCCGGACGAGCGATCTACCACCGTATCTTCACGCCGGATGCCGAAATACGCACGATTGCTGACGGTAAGATCGGACTCACGGCGACCGGTCCTGACGGGTGGGTGGACGTTGTCGAAGAAGCGCTGTCAGTCTACGTCTCCACGCAGCACCTGATTGGCACACAGCTCGTTGACATCAATGGAGACGAAGCGCACATGGAGAGTTATCTCAACGCCTGGCATGAACGTCCGACAGGAGTCACCTATATCTTCATCGGCACGTACGAAGACAAAGTACGCAAAACGGAAACGGGCTGGCAGATTTACGACATGACCTTACACCAGGTCTCTTCAGGCGAAGTCAAAATCCGTGAGTAGTGAGCGACTCGCTGGAAAAACAGCTCTCATCACTGGCGCAAGTCGCGGTATCGGAAGGTCAATTGCAGAAGCTTATGCTGCTGAAGGCGCCAGCGTTTTCCTGACAGCCACGACCCTCGAGGGCCTGGAAGGCGTCACCTCAGCAGTTTCGGAACACGGCGTTGAGCTGGAAACAGTGGCCTGTGATGTCACCGAGCTGGATGCACTGGATAATCTCTTTCAATCAGCCGTCGAATGGCGCGGTGGTGTCGACATCCTCGTCAACAACGCCGGAATCTACATCGGCAAACCATTTACCCGGTATTCCATGGCCGAGTTCGACCAGCTCATGAAAGTGAACGTCTACGCGGTTTTCCGGTTGATGCAGCTTGGGCTCGAACACATGCAACAACGAGGTGGAGGCAAGATCGTCAACATCGCATCCACCGCGGGCAAGTGGGAAAGCCCAAACCAGGCTGCCTACAACACGTCCAAACATGCCGTTGTTGGCATGACTCGCTGCGCGGCACTGGAGAACGGACCACACGGCATCAACGTAAATGCCATCTGTCCGGGCATGGTCGAGACCGACATGGTGCAGAACTTCGCGGTCCACGCAGAACGACAGGGCATCACGCTGGATGAACTCAAACAACAGTCCTACGCCCGCATCCCCCTGGGCCGTTTCCTCGAACCCGACGAGATTGCCCACCTCGCAGTTTATCTCGGCAGCTCCGAGTCAGATGGCATGACGGGTCAAACGCTGACCATTTCCGGCGGAATGCGCATGGGCTGAACTGCCTCAACTACCTATGGAATAACAAATGCACACTTACAACTTTGATGTGCCGACACCCGACGGCACCATGGACTGTTTCGTCGCTCACCCGGACGGTGAGGGTCCGTTTGCTCCGGTCATCCTCTACATGGACATACCCGGCATCCGTGAAGAGCTCCGCGATATGGCAAGGCGTTTCGCAAATGACGGCTTCCTCTGTGTTCTCCCCGACCTCTATTACCGTGAGGGCAAGGTCCGTTTTGATCTCCGAAAAGGCGAGGAGGAACTGCAGAAGATGTTTGCGATGGGAGGCAAGCTGACCAACGAGATGATCATGCGTGACACCCAGGGCGTCCTCGACTACCTCGACGGGCTCGATGTTGCCGGAGGCCTCGTTGGCACGGTTGGCCACTGCATGAGCGGGCAGTTTGTCCTCTCAGCCGCAGGCACCTACCC
>JANQFF010000094.1 GCA_028277965.1 Pseudomonadales bacterium | reverse complement strand
ATCAACCACAAGGATCTTTCGGTGGTTGCGGAGATTGAGGAAAGGCATCCTCCACGGAGCCAGCGTCTTCAGAAAACGTGCATACGGAACTGAGGCGCGTCGGAGTTCCCGCATGATCGGTGGCCATGAGTATCTGGAGCCCACTGCATCCACCAGCACGCGTACTTCCACCTTCCTCTTCCGCGCCCTCAGCAGCGCCGCCACAAAATCGCGGCCAATCCTATCGTTGTCGAAAATGAAGGTGCTCAGCGCGATCGAGCGAGCAGCGCCATCCATGCAATCGATCATGTCTGGAAACGCGGCATCCCCGTTCAATAGGTGGGTGATCGAGTTTCCCGGTACCAGCGGAGTGCGGGTAACTCTGCCAACTACCCTGGCGAGGCCCGCCAATCGGTCATCGGGCGAGGAGTACGACGATCTAACGACCTCCCAATCCGTCCGGGAATCCCTAGGGAGGCCCCGGAGGTTCATCCCCAACCTGCGCAACATCTCACCGCGTCGACGGATTCTGTTGATTCCGAAGAGTGCGTACAGAACGGAGCCCAGCACGGGAAGGAACCATACCACTCCGACCCATCCAGCTGCCGCACGAGTGTCACGTTTGTGCAGAATAACGTGAGCAGATACCACTACGGCCAGAACCGCCGATAAAACAGCGACTATGGCAGGTCTCAGGGTTTGAAAATACTCAGGCAAGCGGGGGCCCTGCCGGTTCCAAACATTCTGCGACGTCGTTTCGCGGGCTGTTTACGATTGCCGAGACCGGGTACGAGCTCAGCCGCTCTGCTGGGAAAGGCTCATTGAGAAGCTTCTCTATCTCTTCGGTCACGCCGGCACCGCGATGGGGTGCCAACCAGACATCCAACGATTCACCGGCCAGAATCACAGGCATCCTATCATGCACCAACGCCATGATTTCATTTGCCCTCGTGGTCAGGATCGCACACGATTCCACGGGTTCTCCCCCTTCCGGTTCCCACCTGTCCCAGATTCCTGCAAACGCGAACGGTTCTCCATTGTCTATCTGAAAATGGTACGGTTGTTTTCCGGACGGTAAGCGCTGCCATTCAAAGAAACCACCTGCCAGAACGAGACAACGTCGTTGCCTGAACGACGTTCGAAATGACGGCTTTTCCCGCACCGTTTCTGCGCGGGCGTTTATCAGGGGTCGACCTCTGCTCAGCTCCTTGCTCCAGCTTGGCACCAATCCCCAGCGAAGCATGGTCAACTCGGAATTCTGCGCGGCCTCGTTGAAACGCAGTACAGGCACGTTCTGAGTTGGGGCAACGTTGAAGCGAGGCAGAGCATCCCGCAGGAGCTGGATGCCGGCAGGTGGAACCGTGCATGCCG
>JANQFF010000077.1 GCA_028277965.1 Pseudomonadales bacterium | reverse complement strand
TTCGAAGGTCGAAATGCAGGTGCGTGGCAGCGTGTTGTTGCACGACAAAAAGCGCGTCGGTCGCGGGTATGTGGATCCGCCCGAACGGTTCGGGGGTCTGTGCCGGGTCCCGTTTGGCGTGGTAATCCTCGAGTTCGGGTTGTCTGCGTCCTGCCATAGACCACATATCGGATGATGTATGCCGTCTGTCAAGCACCTTAATAGGCGTGTCGGGATGTTCTTGTTAGGCTTCAAACCCTGCGTTATAGTCCGTCTCCCCCTGCCATCAGACCCTGCTAAACGCAGGTTAGAGGAGTGATGATATGGCGGCACGAGCCATTGGTTCCGGCACCATCTCATTTGGATTGGTTGCAATTCCGGTCAAGCTGTTTTCCACCGTCGATTCGACAAAAGCCATAAGATTCAATTACTTAACTGAAGACGGCAGCCGCGTGAAGCAGCAGTACGTGCGCGCGGACGACGGTGAAATTGTCGAGCGATCGGATCTTCAGCAAGGCTACGAATTTGCCAAGGGACAATACGTTCTATTCACCCAGGAAGAGGTGAAAGCCATGAACGTGGAGTCCACCAACGCGATCGATATTTCCGAATTTGTGCCGCTGTCTGAAGTGGAGCGCATCTATATCGACAAGGTGTACTACCTCGGTCCGGACAAAGGAGCAGGTCGGTCGTATCATCTTCTCAAAGAAGCGTTGTCGACAACTGGCAGGGCTGCGCTTGCAAGCTATGCGGCCAGGGGTAAGTGTTACCTCGTTCTGATCCGCCCGATGGCGGACGGTCTTGTGATGGAGCAGTTGAAGCACGAAGACGAACTGCGTTCATTCGAAGATGTTCCGCTCGATCATCACGATATCGAAGACACTGAACTGGATCTTGCGATCAAGATCATCGACCAGCGGGTCAACGAAGATTTTGAGCCGGGAAACTACGAAGACGTGGTCCGATCGAGAATGAGTGACCTCATTCAGCAGAAAATCGACGGCCAGGAAATTGCCATCCCGACGGAGGAGAAATCTGAAGCCAAGATTGTGGATCTGATGGAGGCGCTCAAGGCGTCCGTCGACGGCAAATCGGGGCGGAAGAAGGCAACGGGTGCAAAAGCGGCAACAAAAAAGTCAACAAATCGCAAATCAGCAGCGCGTGCGTCTAGAAAGCCAGACGCAACCAAGGCAAAATCTACACCCAAGCGCAAGGCGAGATGACACCCCACCGAAATGTCAGGCTACACGACTAGAGAAGTAGCTGAACTCATAGGACTCAACACCGATCAAGTGCGTCACTACGTACGGCGCAAACTCATCCAGCCTGCTCGTGGTGAGCGGGGTGAGTTCCGGTTTTCGTTCCAGGATGTTGTGCTTCTGAGAACGGCCAAAGGTCTGATGGACGCAAACGTCAGCACCCGCAAGGCCTACCGTGCACTCGTCAAACTCAAGAAAGACCTCGCCCAGGTCGATAGCTTAAGTTCCGTGCGCATCTACGCCGATGGCAGCAGTGTGGTGGTTCGTGATGACAACCAGGCCTGGGAAGTTGAGTCGGGTCAGGCGACCATGGACTTTTCGACCCAGGAGCTGGCAGACAACGTTGCCGAGATCGCTCAGAAGCATGTGGACGATGCCACTCAACAGGGCGAGATGGATACCGACGAGTGGTACAACCTCGGCCTCGACCTTGAAGAAGTGGAGCCGGAGAAAGCGCCGGACGCGTACAAGCAGGCGATTCGTCTCGATCCCAAGAATGCGGATGCACACGTCAACCTAGGCCGCCTGTATCAGTTGAACGGTGATCTGAAACATGCCAAACGTCACTACGAGCTGGCGTTAACCGCCCGTCCCGGGCATCAGCTCGCCTACTACAATCTCGGCACGGTTTTCGACGAACTTGACGAGATGGTGAAAGCCGCGGATTTCTACCTCAAGGCACCGGGTATCCCGGACGCCCACTACAATCTCGCGCGAATCCGCGAACTGCAGGGTGATGAGGTGAGTGCGCTGCGCCACATGCGCCAGTACCGCGATCTTGTCGACAGGGAAGTGGACAAGGAATAAGTCCCCTACCTCTGTAGGGGTCCTACAATGGAAAAGATGGACGTTCGAACACCAGAACGAACCGGTCCGTTTTCCGCTTCACGTGTGGATCAAAAACGATGGCCCGGTGATCGTCCTCCGGATTTCTGAGCGCGCCGCTCGACTCCAGGAACCTAAATCCTGCGGCAACGACCTCATCGATGACGAAGTTCTCGTGAATCCGGTGTAGATCCAGAACCTCGCGTGCCGGTTGATCCGGGTCACCCACATGATCGATGACGACAAATCGCGAGCCGGGCTTAAGCGCAGTATGCAGATGTTTCAGCAATGCCTGTCCCCCGGATGCTTCGCCGGTAGGTACGTACCGTTCTCCATCGTACTGAGTAGGTGTAACGTAGAGGTCGTGCAGAGCCAGCACCATGATGGCGGCATCGTACGAACCTTCACCCAACCCCGGCTCTGTAAAAGGGGCAGTGTGCTGTTGGATGTTTGGCAGGCTCCGTCGGTCGAATCGGGTGTTCAGATCATTGATACCCCAGAGTCTGAAACCTTCCGTGTTGTAGAGAAGAACCCTCCCTTCAAAGCCAACCTCGCGAGCGAGCAGTTCACTGTAGTAGCCACCACCGGCAAACACGTCGACGACGCTGGAACCGGATTGCAGATTCAGGAGCGGGAGAATGAGATGCGGTTTGCTGGTTGCGTCTCTTTGTTTGTCACGCTGAAGCCGCTCCGGAAACTCGGCGTTGACAACCGGGCGCCCGACGATGAGCACGAGAAACAGCAGTGGCCACATCAGGCGGACCACATGTCAACCGCTCTCTGCAGAGTCTGTCAGAAATGCGCCGAATATATCGACAAATGCTGCGGCAGCAGCTGACAAGCCGCGGGTAGCGGGTTGCGCGACACCCAGTTCATGTTCGTCCAGGTAGATGACGTCCGAGAAGATGTGGAACTCATTCTGAAAAACCGACTTCGGCGGTGCCAGGCTGACGACAGGGGATATGGCATCGGTCGCAGCGACGAGCCTTTTGACCAGCGGGAAGTGGTCACACGTGTATTGCGGGGGCACGGGGGACAGACCCGCGTCAATGTAGGCGGCCCTGAGCTGAGCCTCGGTCGTCATACCTGCCGCGGGCATGATGACCGGGTAAGCCAGAAGGGTCTGAGCGTCGGGGTTTGCTCCGGCGAGAGGATGATCCAGGCGTCCGATGAAGAAGTGATGGAGGTGAGCGAAAGTGGTCACCTGAACCTCGGTCCAGGCTGAAAGGTAATTAGCGGCTCCGATGACAAGATCGATTTCTCCCGAGATCAGCATGCGGGTCATCTCGTCGATTGTGCCATCGTAAACCTCGATGTGAATGCCCGGATAAACCCGTGCAAAGGCGCTGACCGTGTGCTCCAGAAAGCTGACAAATGCTGCCGGGGCAACGCCCAGACGGAGTCGGCCGGTGGCTAACGTCTGCAGCCCCTCGACGTTTTTGACGAGATCCTCCGAGTCGGCCAGAAGACGTTCCGCACGCGGCACAAACGCCTGACCGGCATCTGTCAGCGCTATACCGCGAGGCAACCGGTGGAAGAGTTTGACTCCCAGGACGTGCTCTACGTCAGCCACGCTTTTGGTCAGCGCGGATTGTGTCAGCCCCGCGGTATTGGCCGCACCACTGAAGCTGCCGGCTTTGGCAACCGTGATGACATGGCGCAATTTACGCAGGTCTGTGAGCGGTCGTAACACGTCTCTTAATCCAGGATGGTATTCCAATATAGAATAGCAGTGAGAGTAATTTGAATTTCTAAGCATAGCAACAGGTGCGTACACTGCGCGGCAAATCAATGGAGCCGCGCGTGTCATGAATACTGCTGTGATCCCGGATAGAGACTTTCTGCTGGCCGAAGCCCACCGGCTGCCCCTCGATGAGCTCGATGTCAGCAACTACAACCTTTTCCAGAATGATGCGATCTGGCCCTACTTCGAGCGCCTGCGCAAAGAAGACCCTGTGCACTACCATGCGGATAGCCGTTATGGACCGTTCTGGTCAGTCACCAGGTTTGACGACATCAAAGACGTCGATCAGAACCACAAAGTGTTCTCTTCAGAAGGCAGCATCAGCATTGAAGACATGCCGGCCGACTTCGCAACACCCATGTTCATTGCAATGGATCAGCCAAAACATGACGTCCAGCGCAAAGCCGTCAGCCCGGTAGTCGGGCCGCGTAACCTGGCGGGTTTCGAATCGCTCATACGCGAACGGGTGAGCAACATTCTCGATAACCTGCCCGTTGGTGAATCGTTCAACTGGGTCGATCGTGTGTCGATAGAACTGACGACGCAGATGCTCGCGACGCTGTTCAATTTCCCATTCGAGGAGCGTCGTCGACTGACGCACTGGTCGGATGTGACGACGTTGCCTGGACTGTCAGCTGAACAGCGTCGGGCAGAACTGCTTGAGTGTCTCGCCTGTTTTACCGAACTCTGGCATGAGCGGAAGAAGATGGAGCCGGGGTTCGATCTCATATCGATGCTGGCACACGGTGAGGGTACCCGCGACATCATCAACAGGCCGATGGAGTTTCTCGGCAACATCCTGCTCCTCATTGTCGGCGGCAATGACACGACCCGGAACTCTATTTCGGGTGGTGTGCTCGCGCTCAACCAGTTTCCGGGTGAGTATGACAAGTTGCGTAACGACATCAGCCTGATTCCAAACATGGTTGCCGAGATCATTCGCTGGCAGACACCCCTGGCGTACATGCGCCGCACTGCGCTTGAGGATGTTGAGCTGAACGGCAAGACGATCCGGGCTGGCGACAAGGTGGTCATGTGGTACGTCTCAGGCAACCGCGACGAAGAGAAGTTCGAAAACGCCAACGATCTCATCATCGATCGGGAAAATGCGCGTAATCACATCTCGTTTGGATTCGGTATTCACCGCTGCATGGGCAACCGGCTGGCGGAGATGCAGCTGAGAGTCTTGTGGGAAGAAATTATGCAGCGTTTCAGCTTTGTTGAAGTTGTGGGTGAAGCCAAACGTGTGAAGTCCAACCTCGTTCGCGGTTACAGCGAGCTGCCGGTCCGCGTTCACCGTAAATAGACGTTCGTTGTATGCTTTCCACATGATTGTGGGAGGTTGACATGACAGAGCGGATATCAGGTGGGTGTCTGTGCGGCGATGTACGCTTCGAAACGGATGCGGTTCCCCAGATACAGATCCTGTGCCACTGTACGGACTGCCAGAGGGTGAGCGGTTCGGCGTTCTACGCTGCGTACCTCGTTCCCACGGAATCGATGACCCTCACACAGGGAGAAACGGTGCGGTTCGATGTGGACCCCGATACTGGCCGCATCAACTCGAGGCGTTTCTGTGGAAGGTGCGGCACGCGATTGTGGGCGGAGCTCGAAATGGGTATATCGAGTGTGAATGGAATGGCGCTCGACGACCGGAAACACTTTCAACCGACACACAATCATCGACCGGAGACCGCACCCAGCTGGTGTGCGGTCAACGAGGCAATGGAGATTCTTCCGGTTCCGTAAAAGCAATCGCGGCTAAAGCCGCTCCTACAGAAAGATCTTCCTAACTCTGTAGGAGCGGCTTCAGCCGCGATTTCTTTCTGCTGGAATGTCAGACATAATTCTCGCAGGCATGACACCCGTGCCTCCCCCCTCCGACGGGAAAGTACCTCACGTGCCGGGTTGCTCTTAAAGTTGAACCATACTGTTCGAGCGCATCACACAAGGAGGGACTGTGACGAACGCTCGCAATAGGAGGTTCTTATGAAACTATCTGCACCCATTTACCGTCTGAAGCGCCGCGCTCGTGAGTTTTCGCGCGCTGAAAACGTTCCCCTGCACCAGGCCCTCGACAGAATAGCCCGGGAGGAGGGTTACGAGTCCTGGAGTCTGCTGGCCAGCCGGGTGTCCCACACCCCGGGCCAGGATCTCTTTCGGGATCTGCAGCCCGGGGAGCTGGTGCTTCTGGGCGCGCGTCCAGGCCAGGGTAAGACGCTGCTCGGCTTCGAACTCCTGATCGAGTCGATGAAAAAAGGGCGCAGCACAATGCTCTTCACGTTCGAATACAACGAGGCTGAGATATCCTCGACGTTCGAGGCCGTTGGGGCGAAGCTGTCCGATTATCTCGAGCTGTTCAGCTTCGACACATCCGACGACATCAGCGCTGCCCGTGTGATTGATCGTCTGCGATCAGCGCCGAGGGGTACAGTTGTGCTGATCGACTATCTGCAGTTACTCGATCAGAAGCGTGACAACCCGCCGCTCTCGGAGCAGATGTCGGAGCTGGCAGCGTTTGCGCGGGAGCGGGGGCTGGTGATGGTGTTCATCTCCCAGATTGACCGGCGCTACGAAACGACAGGGAAAACGATCCCCGACATTTCTGACGTCCGTTTGCCGAATCCGCTGAACTTAAGCGTTTTCGACAGGGCGTGTTTTCTGAATGACGGGGAGATAGAAGTTGCTGCAGTAGCCTGATCTCGTCAAATCGCGGCTAAAGCCGCTCCTACAGAGATAGATAGTCCTCGCTACCTCTGTAGGAACCCTTGAACGGTGAGTTAGAACCTGGCTCAGGTTCTAACTCCCCGTTCAAGGGACTTTAGCCGCGATTCTTCTTCCGCTTGGGTTGTATTCCCGGCGTCCCTGCCGGGTTACCTTCAGTGAGTTGTGACCCCGGGTCTCGCATCACACTCGCCACGTGAGACGCTCGCGCGTTACTACGGTTTGGATTCTGTTCCCGGCGTCCCTGCCGGTTTAGCTTCAGTTCGTTGTGACCCCTGGGCTCGCATCGCCGATCGCGGCTAGTACGCCGCGCTCTGCTCGCCCGTGAGACGCTCGCGCGTCTCACCCATCATACAAATAACCCAACTCCAGCAACCGCTCTGCTTTCATGTTGCCGTTGCTGCAGGAATCGACGTGGTTCATCCTGAACGCGTAGTAGCGGTTGGATTGACCCCGCTGCAGGGCAACGGTCAGGTAGTTTTCTTCTTTCAACGACTTGAGCGTGCCTCCATAGTCACACACGGTTCGTGCGATGAGTGTATCGATTTCGGGTGCTTCCTCGGATTCCGGGTGTGAATACCCGTCGCGGTAGTCCCTCAGACGCTGATACTGGCCGTCGATATCTGCTGCCAGGGCATCGTATTGAGCGTCGATGGCTGTCAGTTCCCGCTCGAGGTCGTCGATGTCTTCCTGAATGTTCTCGCGCTTGTCACGATCTTCCGCTCTCACCAGATCCCGACGTTTGGAACGAAGGTCGCTGCGTATTTCCCTCTGCTCGAGCCGGAGTTCCCGCTGTTCGGACCTGAGATCACGCAGCTCTTCCAGGGCTTCCGGTTCGTATGGGGTGATGTCGATCTGCAGGTCCTGCAGGATGTCCTCAACCATCGATGGTATCTGGGGTATGGATATCCGGCGCCCGTCGATCTCGAATGATCGGCTACCATCATGGCCGATGTTCATGTACGGGGTGTTGACCGTCACGGACAGAAGGACACCCTGTTGCGCGAGGTATTGGGCGTCTACGCTGGTCACCCGCATGTCGTCACGCAACTCATCACGCAATGCGGATTTGAACACGTCAGAGACGATACGGAGTTCTCGCTGGATGTCTTCGAGGTCATCAGGCTCCCGGGCGAAGGCATGTGTGAAGCCGGTAAGAACAATGAGCAGGAACAGGGTTTGCTTCATAGCGATCCTCCCTGGTCCCCGGGTGTTTCCTGTGTCGGCCCGACGTTCATCAGCTCCTCTACCTGCTGGTAAAGCTCATCGAGTTCCTGCTGACCCTGGATCTGGTGAGAGATGATGTAGCGAAGCGACTCTTCTGTTTCGATCGAGCGTTTATCCATCTCTGCTTTGAGGATTTTCAGCAGTGCCTGAATCTCCTGGGCGCGGTGTTCTTCGCTCGTTTCCAATACCCGCTGGACCATTGCAGCTTCAGTTGCCTGAGGCAGTTGGGGCAGGCTTGCAACGTTCGTTGCCGGACTCGACCGTTCCGGAAGAATACCGTTCGGCACCGGTTGCTGAACGAACATCACGGTGACGAGCACCAGTGCGGTCACGCTGGTGAGTGTCGGAAACCAGACCCGGAAACTGTCGAACAAGTCCCGCCAGCTCTGCCCCTGTATTCGCGGTGGGCTCCACGCCGGTGGCGTTTCGTCGTCCCAGTGGCTGCTTAACGCCTGGAAAGCCCGGATCGCTGCCAGATCCTCCTGGCATTTTTCGCACCCGGCGACGAGCTGTTCCACCTCGAGGTGTTCCTCTGGTGAGAGTTGATCGTTCGCAAATTCGACGAGTTTCGCGTTTGCTTCTTCACAACGCATCTCGTAGCTCCTCGTGTTGTTTGA
The DNA here is from genome assembly GCA_028277965.1 of Pseudomonadales bacterium. Lineage (GTDB taxonomy): Bacteria > Pseudomonadota > Gammaproteobacteria > Pseudomonadales > Azotimanducaceae > UBA4421. Next base: position 11,537 of record JANQFF010000077.1, on the reverse strand, counting down.
GCTTCTTGAGGGCGGCATACAGCCGTGTTTTGGCCGTATTGGGGGAAATCCCCAGCTGCCCTGCAATATCCTCGAAAGTAAAATGCTGAAAGAACTTCAGCTCCACAACCTGGCGTTGTTCGGCAGGCAACGTGGCAAGCGCTGCTGTGATCCGCTGGTTGGCGTGTGATGTGAAGGTGAGTTGTTCAGGCGTCTGGTCTTCCGCCAGAAAGCCGCGCTCATCGTCGTATTCTTCATGATGGCGGCGCCTGCGCAGATAGTCGGTGCACCGGAAACTCGCTATGCGAAAGAGCCATGCCGGGAACGCGCCGTCACCGCGGAATCCAGCAAGGTTTCTGTGCACACCCATGAAGACTTCCTGCATCAGATCGAATGCATCGTCCGGGTGGCCCACCATTCGCAAAGCGTAGTTGTACACTCTTTTTTCGTACCTCTTCACCAGTTTGTTCCAGGCACTGTTCGACCCCGCAACAGCGCGCGCAACAAGCGTTTCGTCGCTCACCGTACCTGGCATTTAGTTGTTCTTTTTGCGGGTCATGTTGATTGTCGTCCCAACACGGGAAAAAGTTCTATCCGCTCGCGGGGTTTTGCGATACGTCAAATTGGCTCATTATCCGGGGTTTGGGGCTGCTTAAGAAGAAGAGTATGAAGAAGGGGAATCAATGGTGAGAACACTCATATTGACAGGAATCCTGGCTGTTTTAGGAACGTACACGCATGCTGCAGTGCACATTCATGCCGGGCAGCTTTTCGATGCTGAAAGCGGTGAGGTGCTGACAGACAGGACAATCATCGTCGATGGAGACCGTATCCAGGCGGTTGAAGAGGGTTTTGTAGAAGGTGATGAAACCATTGACCTGTCAGGTCACTTTGTCATGCCGGGACTCATCGATATGCACGTCCACATCGTCTCTGAAACCAATCCGAGAAGATTCATACAGCGCTTTACGTGGGAACCGGGTGACATCGCCTACAACTCGGTTCCATATGCGGAAAAGACGCTGATGTCAGGCTTCACCACAGTACGTGATCTGGGGACTGCATACGGCCTTGCTCAATCGATGCGCGACGCGATCACTCGTGAACGGATTATCGGGCCACGTATATTCACCGCCGGCAAAAGCCTTGCGACAACAGGCGGGCACGCCGACCCGAGCAACGGCGTCAACGAGGAATTGCGCGGTGACCCCGGACCAGTCGATGGTGTTGTGAACAGCGTCGATGAAGCCAGGGCCGGTGTCCGGAACCGCTACAAGGAAGGTGCCGATCTCATCAAGATCACAGCAACGGGTGGGGTCTTAAGTCAGGCGAAAAGTGGTCAGAATCCTCAGTTTACAGTCGAAGAGATCGAAGCGATTGTGGCCACCGCCCGGGATTATGGATTCAAAGTAGCAGCACACGCCCATGGTACCGAGGGTATGCGGCGCGCTGTTGTCGGCGGTGTTGATTCCATTGAACACGGCACCTACATGACACCTGAGGTCATGAAACTCATGAAGAAGAACGGTACGTGGTATGTGCCAACAATAGTCGCAGGCATGTTTGTGGCCGAAAAAGCCCAGATTGACGGATACTTTTCTGAGCTGGTAAGACCCAAGGCAGCAGCGATTGGACCTCTGATCAAGGAGACGTTTGCGGCAGCCTACGATGCCGGGGTCAAAATAGCTTTCGGTACTGATACCGGTGTTCCTCCGCATGGGGACAACTGGCAGGAGTTTGTTCACATGGTGGATGCAGGTATGCCGGCGGGTGAGGCGCTGCAGAGTGCAACTGTGAGTGCCGCGGAGTTGCTTGGCGAGAGCGAAAACCTGGGATCGATTGAAGCAGGTAAGCTGGCAGACGTGGTCGCCTACCCGTCAAGCCCCATCGACGACATCAATGTAATGGGGAATGTCGCCTTTGTGATGAAGGCAGGAAAGGTATTCAAGGACGAACGGTAACGAAAAGGAATCGCGGCTGAAGCCGCTCCTAGAGAGTGTAGGAGCGGTTTTAACCGCGATTGCTGACTGTATCAGGCTGCTTCAGATTGCCGAACAGCGTCCAGGACTGATTCGGCGTCCGAAACCTCAAACGGATCCGTCGGGCAGTTGTCGCTGAACCCGGGCTCCACAAAGCTCTGCTCGATGACACCGTCGTTTACGCTCATGGCGTAACGCCAGGAGCGGGGTCCGAAACCGAGGTTGTCTTTGTCGACCAGCATGCCGAGTTTGCGTGTGAATTCGGCATTACCATCGGGCAACATTTTGACCTTCTCGATACCGAGATGTTTTGCCCACTGGAACATCACGAAAGCGTCGTTGACCGACAGGCAGTAGATTTCGTCTACACCGGCATCCTTGAATTGAGCGTAGAGCGCCTCGAAGCCCGGCAGATGCGTGGACGAGCAGGTTGGTGTAAATGCGCCGGGTAACGCCACGATGACGATACGCCGGTCAGCAAACAATTCTTCTGACGTTACGTCCTGCCAGCGAAAGGGATTCTCTCCGGTAACGCTTTCGTCGCGGACACGGGTTTTAAATGTGGCAGAGGGCACCTGGTTTGAAAATCTGTTCATGCTGTAACTCCTGTTGGGTTGCAGACATGATGGGAGTTGGACCTGATTCAATGAATTCGATTGTTTTTATATTTTCAATATACTTTATCTATTGTTAGAGAACAGATATCTGTAACCGAGTACAACGCCGGTTCCAGAACCGGCGATCAACCCCGAAAGCAGCAGGACCATCCAGATATCCCACAAGGGACGCAGACGCGAAATGGCATGGAAGTCCCCTGTATGCAGCGCATTGAAGAGCCACCGGTACCAGGCCCGTCCCCGGTCGACAAATTGCTCCACTACACCGGTTGATGGATTCAGGTAGAGGTGCTCGCCGTTTGCAAAGATCGTGCGGTATACAGGTAGAGGACGCTGGTTGTGCAGGTTGTAGTAGTACGCATCTTCCTGGTGAAGGAGTTCGACATCGGAAACCTCGTTGACTCGCTCCGAGAGGGATCGGACATCTTCGAGAGTGAGTTCGCCGAGGGGACCGTCCGGTCCGAAACGTACGACGCTACCCAATGAGTTCCACGCGAGGAAGTAGAGTTCACCGCCCAGGCGCGACGACGTAAGACGTACCGTTCTGTCCGGGATGTGAGGCATTGAGCGCTTCAGTTCTCTGAAGACGCCGGAGAGAGTCGATGAATCCCCGCGGAGTCGTTCAACATCCGGGCGCACGTCACGCCCTTCCAGGGTCCCCCACGGATTCATGGACATGAGACCGGAGAAGAGCCAGCTCAGGGTAAACACACCGAACAACAATCCTGCGTAGTGATGCCACAATCCCCACGCTGTAAACGGCGAGCGGCGAGATGCTCCCTGGCGCCGCCACCGGAAATGTCTGATGCCGACCGCGATCCCGGTGACCGCAAGGAAGAGCGCAATGACTGTGAGCCAGATCACCACTTGTGCCCACACGGTGGTATCACGACGGAGATCCGTGAAGTAGAGCCAGTGGGTCACAGCACCCGGCCAGTTCCAGAATCGTTCCAGCGGTCGGGTCAGCTGCACAAGTTCGCCGGTCGTTCCGGACAGGTACCATTCTTCCCCTTCGCGCGCTCTGAATTTGTAGAGTGGTCTGTGACGGTTGAAGCGGGAGGTGACCGTCCACTGATCGTCCTGAACGGTTGCTGCAAACTCCGGATCAACAAACCCAAGCGATTTTCCGGCCTGCAACCCGGCGTCGATCATCTGATTCCGCGGCAACTCACGGAGCTCATTTCCGGAGTGAGCGTCGAAAAGCAGAACTCGCCCCGTGGTCAGGGTGACTCGGGCGAGCGTGGTTGCATGCCAGCGCTCCAGTCTCAGGGTGTCTACCGCGAGCACAGCGTCCTGCGATACCAGTTGCGGGCAACAGAAGTTTTCTGTCAGAGGCTCCAGAACGGGAAGCTGATCATGGCTGCTCAGTTCGGGATACGGAACGTACATGAGAATAATGCCGGACAGGCACCAGATCAGAACCAGCAGGCCCAGACCGATCCCAAGCCATCGGTGGATCGTGAGGATCCAGCGCCAGACTGTTCCGGTCAGCTGGGTCGCCTGCGCAGCCACACGAACATGCCGGTGATAGCGAGCAGGATGAGCGCGATGGATGCCAGTGACATGAGCCACTCACCGGCGGGGCCAAAAAAACGCCCGCTGTGGAGATCCTGCAGCCACCGTTCCCAGGACAGTTTGCTCGCCCGGTAACGGTCCTGCCAGACAGGGGTGGCTGCAACTCGTTCCATGCCATACCAGTGGAAGCTGTCCGTAAATGGGTCGGGGCTCAGCCAGGTTGCCCCGAAGTCCGCCGATTGCAGAATGCCATCCTGGGTGACAATCAGAAGGTCACCGTCAGCGTTGGTGCCGAGTTGTTCGACCCCGGCTGGTGGGGTGATGGTTTCGACGGGTACCTCAGCGTCGGTTGGGATCAGGATCAGATCGCTGGGTGTCGCGACCACGGTCAGAATGTCCCGATGCACAATACCGACAGGCGGGTTGTCCAGCGGGAGAACGCGGCCTGGTGTAAGCAGGACGTCACCGAGGTATTGGATATCTTCGCTGACGAGCGCTTCGTCCGGAGCGGTGATCGAGTAGGCGTCCAGTATCCAGCCGGTTGTGATGGGTATACGCCCGAGTTTAAGTGTGTCAGTGAGTTGCAGGGGTATCCCGGTGATCACCAGCAGAAGCACCGGCAGCGCGATGATGAGGCCGGTGATCCGGTGAAACTGGATGAACTTCCTAACGCGCGTTGGCGAGCGTTTGAGTGTTCTGGTTTGAGTATTCATGCAGCAGCAGGGCAGCCCGGGCCATGCGTTTCATGGCATTCACGGACAGCGTCGCCCCGGTGATGTTGTCGATACTGCCGCTGAGTTCCTGGCGGGAGTCCAGCCAGAGCTCTGAAAACTGGCGCGTAAAAAAGTCATATTTGACTTCCCAGCCGCGGCTTTCACGGAACACCAGCACACGGATGTCCTCGATCTTGCCCTGGTTGATGACGACACCTGCGGTGATCGGTCGGTCTTTGCCGATCTGATCGAGAATCCAGGCGGTTTTACCGTCAGCGCCCCAGTACCGGAATCTTAAGCCCGGTTTGCGGCCGAGAATGTCTTTCAGCTGACCACGCAGCGCACTGTCGGGCCAGATCGTGCCGGGATGTGGGATGGCGCCCTGGAAAACACCCTGCAGGTAGTCATCCTGGGTGTGGTAGACCTGTTCGTCACCGGGAGCGCTGCCCGCGGATGCACAGCTCATCCAGAGCATCGAAATCAACCCGATAATCATTCTCATTTGCATGAGCGAATAATGCCAAATTGGGCCGAAAAAGCCATGGGTTTTTCGGCCCGATGTGGAATGGTTAAAACTGGAAGCCAACGCCGAGATCTATGGCTTTGAAGTCACGTCCTGACGCGCTTGCCAGATCGTGCTCACGATCGCGATAGTCGATCTTGAAAACGACGTTGTCTGTCGGCCAGAAGTTGAAACCAAATTCCCATTGTTCGAACTGGTCCTGGCTGCGGATGCCTTCGACATCCTCAAAACGCGTATAGATGCCGATGGATTGCAGAAGTCCCAGTTCCGGCGTGTTGAACCGGTAGCTCGGTTCTACATACCAGCCGGACTGATCATCTCCGCCGAGCGCCTCGATCAATGTGCCGTCGATGTCCCACTCTGCCCACAGCGCCCGCAGCTGGAAGCCGCCGTTGTTGTAGATCGCGTGTGCCGTGATCAGGTCAGCTTCGTCGATACCGTCGCCGGACATCTGGCTGATGTCTGTCTGGTGCTGGAAGGTGGCGGACAGTTGCAGACCGGGGATACCCGAGTAGCCAATCCGCGCGGTGTAAGCCAGATCTTCGGCGCTGGCATTGGATGATTTCTGGCGGCCGCTGCGGATACGCCCGAGGCTGCTGCCGCTGGTCGGTACTTCAAGGCCGGAGGTAACGGCAAAGTCCCAGGAGAAGCCGTTTTCGTACTGCCCGGAGAGCATGGCGCCGTTTTCCCACCAGGTGGAAGGGAGGATGACGTTTTCGACGTCATTGCGTTCCACACCATAAAAGGTCGGGGGTTCATGTGTTTCGTTGAGAATGCCGACCGGTGTCAGGAAGAGGCCGGCTTTGGCCTGGTGGTTGTCGTTGAGATCCAGTTCGATGTACGCCTGCTCGATTTCAACTTCGCCGCCGTTGCTGCCGTCACTTGTGTCTTTAACCAGGCCGTGTTCGATTTCAACTTCCGAGAAAAAACGGACCCGGTCGTTGAATTCATGGTTCACGAATAGGACGTACCGATGAATGTCCGTCTCTTTGAAGTCGCGGCTGCTGTCGTCAGCGTCGATGTCGTTGTAGTGTACTTCGCCGTATCCGCCGACACTGGTGCGATCAGCCCAACTGGAAGCTGAGCTGCCTCCGTCCCCCTGTTCTTCAATGTACTCGACAGTCGAGGCGAGTTGCATCCCGGTTTCTTTGACCTCGTCACGAGTCTCGGCGACCTCACCCTGGGTTTCTGCCAGTTGCCGCTGTAGATCGGCAATCTGTTCACCCTGTTGTTTGATCAGTTCATAGAGGGTCTGCAGATCGGGTTCTGCCGCGGACGCTGACATGCAGAGTGTCAGCACGAGCGCTGTGATTGTTGTTTTCATTGTGATCCCCAAATTCCAAAGACGCGCAGTATATACATTGAATACAAATGAGAATAGTTCTTATTTGTATTTTTATCAGAACGTGAGTTGCACACAGAATCCCTTTGGGCAAACTAAACGGCGGGAGGAGACGATTTGAGCCGCTTGCCACCGATGCCGGACGGGCTGACGCCCGAATGGATGAACGGTCTTTTGCATGAACACGATGTTCTCGACGAGAACGCGCAAGTGACGGGTGTGCGCCGCAGTCAGGTGGGTGAAGGCGTGGGCATGATGAGCGAGTTGTCTCGCCTGCATCTTTCGTATACGGGGGACACGCAGGGTGCACCTGCGAGCCTCATCGCGAAGTACCCGTCCCAGAACCCAACCAACCGGGCGGTGGCCATGAGCTTCAATCTATATGAACGCGAGGTGAGGTACTTCGCTGAGCTCGACCCCCTGACCAGTGCCGTCTGTCCGGAAATTGTGGAGAGCCGGCTCGATGGGGACAACTTCATAATCCTGATGCAGGACATGTCTGATTACCGTACAGGTGACCAGATTGTCGGGGCCACGCTTGATGAAACTGAAATTGCCCTCGACGAGGCAGCCAAGCTGCATGCCGCGTTCTGGGGCAAGGTCGATGGTATCGACTGGATACCAGCCATTGCGGGGAGTTATCACGCGGACAACATGCTTGCGGGAACGCAGGCGGGATGGCCTGTCATGGTTGCAACGTTCGGAGATTTTCTACCGCCCAACGTAGCGGCTATGGGGGAACGTTTTCATGCCAACCTGGCAGACCTGCAGGCGCGGATGAATACACCGCCTGTAACCCTGGTGCATGGAGATTTTCGGATGGAGAATTTCCTCTACGGGGTCCAACCGGATCATCACCCGATGGCACTTCTCGACTGGCAGGGACCGCTCAAGGGAAGTGGCCTGGTGGATGTGGCGTTGCTCCTTGCCCAGAGCACCCAGACGGAGGTGCGCCGGAAGCACGAACGGGACCTGTTGCGGCGTTACCTGGACAGGCTGGCTGCCCTTGACGTAACAGCCTGGTCACCCGATGAGGTCTGGGAAGCGTATCGGTACACCGTGCTGTACAACTGGTGTTACGTTGCTGTGGTCGCAGGAACACTGGATCCGTCAAACGAACGGGGTTTTGCGTGGATGTCACAAATGGTCGCGCGTCAGGCAGCGGCAACAGACGATCTTGAACTGGAAAGGTTGATTGAGTAAACCAATCGCGGCTGACGCCGCTCCTGCAGAAATAGTTGGATCTCTCTGTAGGGGCGGCGTCAGCCGCGATTGGATGACGGGGGAGAAAAGATGAGTTGGCAGGACCGAGTTGGCGATAAGCTGGTTGGAGTCGAACAGGCTGTTGGGACAATCCAGTCCGGAGACGTGGTTCACGTCGCGCCGTATGCAACCACGCCGGGGACCCTGTGTGTGGCCCTACAGAAACACGCTCTGGGGAATGGCCTCAAGAACATCCGTATCGACCACCCTGCGGCCGGCCTTTCCTGGACGGAACCTGAGATGCGGGGTGTTTTCGAGCTCCATGACAACTACGCCACACCGGGGAATCGAGACGCCTGCCATGAAGGTGAGATGGGATATCTGCCTGTGGGCATCTGGAAGAGCTGGGAGATCCCGCCCGGATTTCACCAGAATCCCGACGTCTTCCTCATCCCCGTCTCACCACCTGACGATAAAGGCTTCTGCAGTTTCGGCTCCGGAGTCTGGCTCTCACGCACGGTCGCCCAGGCGAGCAAACGGGTCATAGCGGAAGTGCATCCGGAGTTCATACGCACATACGGTGAAAACTACATCCACGTTGACGAAATTGATCTGTTTGTCGAAGCGCAAGCACCGGTTGGGCCGTCAGAGCCTCCACCGGGACCCTCTGAGGAAGACATAGCGGCAGTTGAGGTCATCAACACACTGGTTGCAGCGGACCTCGTCAACGACGGGGATACATTGCAGATGGGGGTAGGGACAGTATCCGCGGCGCTGGCGCCGTTTCTGGATTTCAGGAACGACCTTGGCATACAGACCGAACTCATCACGGGTGGGGTGGCCGATCTCGTTGCAAAAGGTGTTGTGACGGGTAAACGCAAAAAGTGGTATCCGAACAAGGTGGTCGGCAGCGCCTGTGTCGCGATGCCCCAGGAAGAGCTCGACATGATTCACATGAATCCCAACTTCGAACTCTACGACTTTGGGCATACCGATGACCTCCGGTTGCTGATCCAACAGGAGAACTTCGTGGCGGTCAACAACGCCCTAACGATTGATCTCACCGGTCAGATATCGGCTGAAGCCCTTGATCACCGGCCATACACAGGGGTGGGAGGGCAGACTGTCTTCATGCTGGCAGCAGCGTACTCGCCGGGCGGCAAGTCCATCAGCGTTTTGCCGTCGAGCGCCCTGCCGACAGGCAGCAACCAGCGATTGACCAGGATTGTGCCGACACTGGGTGCAGGTGCGGCCATCACTGTCCCGCGTACCTACGTGGACTATGTGGTGACTGAGTATGGAATTGCGGAACTCAAAGGCAAAACACTCAAGGAACGTGCCGGAGCGATGCTGGAAATCGCTCACCCCGACTTCCGCGAAGAACTACGCTCAGAAGCGCGCAGGCTCTATCACATATGACAAAACACCTCGTCTGCATATCGCTTGATTTCGATTCGGTTGCGCTCTGGATTGCGATGGGCCAGACGACGCCGACACCCATTTCCCGTGGTGAGTTTGGGGCGGTGGCTGCAGAACGCCTGCTGCGGCTGTTTGACAATCACAAAGTTCCGACATCCTGGTTCATCCCTGGGCTTACGATCGATACGTATGAGAGCGTGTGCAGGGCGGTCGCTGAAGCGGGACACGAGATTGGGCACCACGGCTACGACCATGTCGCGCCGGGCAACCTCGACCGCGACGCGGAGTTTGATCAGCTGAAGCGGGGGAACGAAGCGATCGAAAGGATCTCTGGGAAAAGAGCCCGGGGATACCGGTCGCCAGCCTGGGATCTGAGCCCCCATACGGTCGAGCTTCTGCTGCAGGAGGGATTCGTCTACGACAGCAGCATGATGGCGCATGACTACATTCCCTACCGTGCCCGGTCGGGTGACACGATCGAGCCGGGTAAACCGCCGGTATGGGGAGAAGAAACAGGGTTGTGGGAGTTACCTATCAGTTGGTCGGTAGATGATTTTCCTCACTTCGAATATTTCCGGGGGGGCGGTCTGCAGTCGGGCAATGACGTTTTTGCCAACTGGCTGGATGACTATCTCTATATGCGAGACAACTATGACGAAGCCGTGCTGACTTATACGCTCCACCCATTTGTGATTGGCCGTGGCCACCGCATACGAATGCTCGAACGGCTGATCATCGAGCTGGCTGATAACGGTGCTCAGTTTGTGACCTGTGAAGCGGCTATTTCTCACTGGGCAGGGAGAAAGGTGTGACATTTACTGAATACCGGGAGCACGACGGGACGGGTCTCGCTGACCTCATCAGATCGAAGCAGGTTTCTGCCGCCGAGGTTCTCGAGGCGTGCATCAAAGCCATCGAAGATCGCAATGGGGAAATCAACGCGGTTGTCCTCAAACTTTACGAACAAGCCCGACAGACAGGTGTTTCGGAAGGGCAATTCGGTGGTGTCCCGTTTCTCCTGAAAGACCTTGGACAGTACCTGGCAGGAGTTCCGACGTCATCGGGAAGCAGGCTCTTCAACGGGACGGTCAAAGCCGAAAACTCGACGCTGGTGACTCGCTATCAGCGCGCTGGACTCGTCATCTGCGGCAAAACCAATACCCCCGAACTGGGGCTGGCAACAACCACGGAGCCGGTTCTGTTCGGTCCAACACGAAACCCTGTCAACCCTGCACACAGCGCAGGTGGTTCGAGCGGTGGAGCAGCGGCGGCGGTCGCATCGGGCATGGTACCCATGGCGCATGCATCCGACGGTGGGGGCTCAATACGTATTCCATCCAGTTGTTGTGGTCTTGTTGGTCTGAAACCCACGCGCGGCAGGGTGCCGCTTGGCCCTTTTGGGCTCGAAGGCTGGGGTGGACTATCCACTGCACATGCCATTACACGCACGGTGCGGGATAGCGCTGCACTTCTGGATCTGACGGCCGGTGAAGAACCCGGTGCACCTTATTTTGCACCCCCGCGCTCACGTTCATTTTCGGCGATGGCACAACGCGACCCCGAGCCATTGAATATTGCTGTGACCAGTCAGAGCTTTGCCGGTTTGCCGGTCGATGCAGAGGTCAAAAGAACGCTCGATGTTGCCGGGCGTGTGTGTACCGATCTTGGTCACCGGGTTGATGAAGATCGTCCCCGCATCGACGAACAGGTGTTCAAAGATGGGCACGGCATCATAGCGTTATCCCATGTATCAGCAGCGATTGAGGAACGGCTGGGCGCTCTCGGCCGGTCTCTGACCCGGGAAGATGTCGAAGCGGTAACGATGCGCAACTATGAAGCAGGCAAAGCGCTGACGGGAGCCCAATACGCGTGGGCACAGAACCGGATACGTGAAGAAAGCCTCGAAATGGCCCGGTTTTTTGACAACTACGATCTCCTGATGACACCCACCATGGGGATTCTGCCCCCACGGATCGGTGACCTGGACATGATGTCGGATGACGACGAAACGTATCTGAACATCCTCTATGGCATGATCGGATTCACGGCGTTATTCAACGATACCGGTCTTCCGGCGATCAGCGTGCCCCTGGGCAGATCAGCGTCGGGACTGCCTGTTGGGATCCAGTTCGTGGCACCCATGGGAGGCGAGGGGTTGTTGTTGTCGATAGCAGGGCAGCTCGAAAGAGCCGGTCACTTTGTCTGAATAAGAATCGCGGCTAAAGCCGCTCCCACATGGAAATAGCC